>NZ_CXON01000001.1:0-508505 GCF_001269405.1 Limnohabitans sp. 2KL-3 | reverse complement strand
CCAGCTGCCCCCCCCCCGTGACGGATGTGGACACCGGCCAAGCCTTCTTGAGCACGCCCACCACCGCCAGTTTGGCCGGCACGTATGGCAACTTCACGCTCAACACCGCCACCGGCACCTGGACCTACACGCTGGACAACAGCAAACCGGCCACGCAAGCCCTGGCCCAAGGCCAACAAGTCACCGACACCTTGCGCGTGACCAGCCAAGACGGCAGCGCCACACAAGACATTGTGGTCACCGTCAACGGCGTCAACGAAACCGTGGCCAAGCCCACCACCATCAGCGAAGTCACCGACAACGCAGGCAACCCCGGCGGGGCCACACAAAGCGTGCCCAACGGTGCCAGCACCAACGACACCACCCCCAGCTTCAAAGGCACCGGCACGCCCGGCGAAGTCGTCACGATCAAAGACGGCGACAAAATCATCGGCTCCACCACCGTCAACCCCGACGGCACTTGGAGCTTCACCGCCCCTGAGCAAGCCACTGGCCCGCACAGCTACACCGCCAGCACCCCGTCGGGCGGCAGCACCGCGCCGTTCACCGTGACCGTGGACACCGCACCGCCCACCATCGCCATCAGCGTGGACAAAGCCAACATCGGCAGCGCCGACACGGCCAGCGTCACCTTCACCCTGTCTGAGGCCAGCGCCGACTTCATCCGGGACGACATTACCGTCACCGGCGGCAGCTTGGGGCCACTGGTCCAAAGCAGCACCAACCCCCTGGTCTACACCGCCACCTTCACGCCCACGCCCGGAGCCACCCCAGGCTCAAGTGGCACCGTGCGGGTCGACAGCAACAAATTCACCGATGCCGCAGGCAATGCCAACGCAGACGGTCTTGAGGCCAACAACAGCGTCAGCGTCACCGTGGTCGCGGGCAAGCCCACCGCCATCAGCGAAGTCACCGACAACGTTGGCAACCCCGGCGGGGCCACAGCTGTGGTGCCCAATGGCGGCAGCACCAACGACACCACCCCCAGCTTCAAAGGCACAGGCACGCCCGGCGAAGTCGTCACCCTCAAAGACGGCGACAAGATTGTGGGCTCCACCACCGTCAACCCCGACGGCACTTGGAACTTCACCGCGCCTGAGCAAGCCACCGGCCCGCACAGCTACACCGCCAGCACCCCGTCGGGTGGCACCACCGCGCCGTTTACTGTGACCGTGGACACCGCGCCGCCCACCATCGCGGTGGCCATCGACAAAACCAGCATCGGCAGCGACGAGATGGCCCAGCTCACCTTCACCTTGAGTGAAGCCAGCAGCGACTTCAGCAACAGCGACATCACCGTCACCGGCGGCAAGCTGGGCACCTTGGTCCAAAGCAGCACCAACCCGCTGGTCTACACCGCCGTCTTCACCCCCGACGGCAGCGCAGCGGCGGGCACCGTGCGGGTCGACAGCAACACATTCAGCGACGCCGCAGGCAACTTCAACCAAGACGGCGCCGACACCAACAACGCCGTGGGCCTGACCATCACCGCCTCGCCAGGCAACGCGGCCATCACGCTGGCCCCCATCACCGGTGACAACCTGATTACCGCCGCCGAAGGCAGCACCCTGGTCAACGTCACCCTCACTGGCAAAGTCACCGGCGCGTTCACAGCAGGCGACGTCGTCACCCTGCGCGTGCACGACCAAGTGCTCACCACCACCGTGGACGCCGCAGGCAACTACAGCCAAGTCGTCAGCATGGCCGCCCTCAAAGCCGACGCAGACACCCAAGTGGACGTGTCGGTCGCCGCCAAAGACCCATCCTCTGGCCAAACCAGCACCGCCAGCAACAAGCAAAACTACACGGTCGAGACCAACCCCAACAGCGGCACCGCCTTGCTCATCGACCCCGTCACCGCTGACAACATCGTCAACCTGGCCGAATCCAAAGCCACCGACACCACCGTCACGGGCAAAGTCACGGGCGTGTTCGCAGCAGGCGACAAAGTCACCCTCACCGTCAACGGCAACCCCTACAGCGCCAACGTCAACGCCGATGGCAGCTTCAGCATCCCCGTCAAAACGCTGGACTTGCTGGCCGACAAAGACACCCAAATCGACGGCACCGTCAGCGTCAACGGCGGCGCGATCTACAGCGCCCAGCAAAACTACGCCGTGGACACCACGCCGCCTGCAGGCGCGGTCACGCTCAACCCCCTCACCCCCGACAACCTGATCGACGCCCAAGAGGCGGGCCAAACCACCTTGCCCGTCACCGGCAAAGTCACCGGCGACTTCAAAGTGGGCGACAAAGTCACCGTCACCGTCGACGGCAAGCCCTACAGCGGCACCGTGGACGCCCAAGGCAACTTCAGCATCCCCGTGCCCACAGCGGCCTTGATTGCCGACACGGACACGAAGTACGAAGTCACCGTCGCATTGACCGACGGCGCAGGCAACACCGGCACCGCCTCAGGCGTCAACGACTACAACAGCAACGTGGCACCGCCTGCCAACAACGTGGCCATCAGCTTGAACCCGGTCACCGGCGACAACATCATCACCGTGGCCGAGGGCCAAGCCGACAGCATCACGCTCTTTGGTAAAGTCAGTGGCGCCTTCACCGCAGGGGACGTGGTCACCCTCCGCGTGCACGACCAGATTCTTTCTACCACCGTGGACGCTGTGGGCAACTACAGCCAAATCGTCAGCATGGCCGCCCTCAAGGCCGACCCGGACACCCAAGCCGAAGTCAGCGTGGCGGCCAAAGACCCCGTCTCGGGCAAGATCAACACCGTGGGCACCAGCCAGGACTACACGGTGGAGACCGATGGCAGTGGTGGCAGTGGGGGTGGCAGTGGGGGCACCAGTGGCAAAACCGTGGCGATGTACATCGACCCGGTCACCGCTGACAACGTGATCAACGCCAGCGAAGCCAAGGCCACCAACACCGCCATCACTGGCCGCGTCACAGGCGTGTTCACGCCAGGCGACCAAGTCATCCTCAGCGTCAACGGCAAGCCCTACAGCGGCGCTGTCAACGCCCAAGGCGTCTTCAGCGTCAACGTGCCCACGGCCGAACTGCTGGCCGACTACGACACCCAAATCGAAGGCCGCATCACCACCAGCGCAGGCACGGCCAACGCGGTGCAAAACTACGCCCTGAGCGACAGCAACACCAACGGCGCCAACACCGCCATTGGCGGCACCAGCAGCGGCGCAGCCATCGAAGACAGCACAACCCAAGCCTCGGGTAGCCTCAGCGTCACGGGCGCTGCCAACAGCGCCGACAACGTGCTGCAAGCGCCTGCCAGCTTGGCAGGCACATACGGCAACTTCACGCTCAACACCACCACAGGTGCCTGGACCTACACGCTGGACAACAGCAAAGCGGCCACGCAAGCGCTCACGCAAGGCCAGCAAGTCAGTGACAAACTCACCGTCAGCAGCAAAGACGGCCTGGTCAGCAAAGACATCACCATCGCCATCACCGGCACCAACGACACCGCCGCCATCACCGGCAGCAAAACCGGCAGCGTCACCGAAGACGCTGCACAAAACACCGCCACCGGCACGCTCACCGTGGCCGACGTGGACACCGGCGAAGCCGCGCTGCAAACGCCCACCACCGCCAGCTTGGCTGGCCAGTACGGCAACTTCACGCTCAACACCGCCACCGGCGTTTGGCTCTACACCCTGGACAACAGCAAGCCGGCCACACAAGCTTTGGCTGCAGGCCAGCAAGTCACCGACACCTTGCGCGTCACCAGCAAAGACGGCAGCGCCACACAAGACATCGTGGTCACCGTCACCGGCGCAGCCGATGCCAGCACCACCGTCATCAGCGGCACCAACACCGGCACCGCCATTGAAGACAGCACCGCGCAAGCCTCGGGCACGCTCAGCGTCACGGGTTCTGCCAACAGCGCCGACAACGTGCTGCAAGCGCCCACCAGCTTGGCCGGTACTTACGGCAACTTCACGCTCAACACCACCACCGGCGCTTGGACCTACACGCTGGACAACAGCAAAGCGGCCACACAAGCGCTGACGCAAGGCCAGCAAGTCAGTGACAAGCTCACCGTCACCAGCAAAGACGCCTCTGCCATCAAGGAAATCATCGTCACCGTCACCGGTGTCAACGACACAGCTGCCATCACCGGCAGCAAAACCGGCTCGGTCACCGAAGACCAACTGGTCACCACCGCCTCTGGCGTTTTGACAGTCAGCGATGTGGACACCGGCGAAGCCCTGTTGGCCACGCCCAACAGCGCCACCTTGGGCGGCACTTACGGCAACTTCACGCTCAACACCGCCACCGGCACCTGGGTTTACACCCTGGACAACAGCAAAGCGGCCACCCAAGCGCTCATCAGTGGCCAGCAAGTGCAAGACAAACTTACTGTCAGCAGCAAAGACGGCACGGCCAGCCAAGACATTGTGGTCACCGTCAACGGCGTCAACGAAACCGACACCACCAACGGCAAAGCCGCCATCACGCTGGCCCCCATCACCGGCGACAACCTGATCAGCGCCACCGAAGGCAGCACGCTCACCAACGTCACGCTGACGGGCAAAGTCACGGGCGCGTTCTCGGCAGGCGACGTGGTCACCATCCGTGTGTTCGACCAAGTGCTCACCACCACGGTGGACGCCGCAGGCAACTACAGCCAAGTCGTCACCATGGCCGCGCTCAAAGCCGACAGCGACACACAAGTCGAAGTGTCGGTCGCGGCCAAAGACCCTGTTTCTGGCCAGATCAGCAACGCCAGCAACAACCAAAACTACACCGTCGAGCCCACCACCGGCACGGGCACGGCCCTGTTCATCGACCCGGTCACGGCTGACAACATCGTCAACCTGGCCGAATCGGGTGCGGCCAGCATCCCCGTCACCGGCCGCGTGACGGGCAAGTTCAGTGCAGGCGATGTGGTCACCCTCATCGTCAACGACCAGAAGTTCTCGGGCACCGTGGACGCCTCGGGCAACTACAGCATCCCCGTCAAGACCCTGGACCTGCTGGCAGACAAAGACACCCAAGTCGAGGCCAGCGTGAGCGTCTCGGGGGCCAACTACAGCGCCCAGCAAAACTACGCCGTGGACACCACACCGCCCACAGGCACGGTCACGCTCAACCCGCTCACGCCTGACAACCTGATCGACGCCGCTGAGGCAGGCCAGGCCACCTTGCCCGTCACCGGCAAAGTGACGGGCGACTTCAAGAGCGGCGACAAAGTCACCGTCACCGTCGACGGCAAGCCCTACAGCGGCACCGTGGACGCCCAAGGCAACTTCAGCATCCCCGTGCCCACAGCGGCTTTGATTGCCGACACGGACACGAAGTACGAAGTCACTGTGGCCCTCACGGACGGCGCAGGCAACACCGGCACCGCCTCGGGTGCCAACGACTACAACAGCAACGTGGCACCGCCCGCCAACAACGTGGCCATCAGTTTGAACCCGGTCACGGGCGACAACATCGTCACCGTGGCAGAAAGCCAAGCCGACAGCGTCACGCTCTCGGGCAAAGTCTCGGGCGCGTTCACGGCAGGTGACGTGGTCACCATCCGTGTGTTCGACCAAGTCTTGTCCACCACGGTGGACGCTGCGGGCAACTACAGCCAAGTGGTCAGCATGGCCGCCATCAAGGCCGACATCGACACCAAGGCCGAAGTCAGCGTCGCGGCCAAAGACCCCGTCTCGGGCAAAGTCAACACCGTGGGCACCTACCAGGACTACACCGTGGAGACCGATGGCACCGGTGGCAAGCCAGACACTGTGGGCAAAACGGTGGCCTTGTTCATTGACCCGGTCACGGCTGACAACCTGATCAACGCCACCGAAGCACAAAACGCCAACACCCCCATCACCGGCAAAGTGACAGGCAAGTTCGCTGCAGGCGACGAAGTCACCCTGACCCTCAACGACAAGCCCTTCAAAGGCACGGTCAACGCCCAAGGTGTCTTCAGCATCTTGGTGCCCACCGCCGACCTGGTCGCCGACCGCGACACACAAGTTGAAGGCAGCGTCACCACCAGCGCAGGCACGGCCAGCGCGGTGCAAAACTACGCCCTGGGTGAGGGCGCAGGCCCCAACCCGGTCAAGCCCGCCATCACCGAAGTCACCGACAACGTGGGCAACCCGAACAATGCCGCCGTGCCCTTGACCAACGGAGGCGACACCAACGACACCACGCCCACCTTCAAAGGCACAGGCACGCCCGGCGAAGTCGTCACCATCAAAGACGGCGACAAGGTGGTGGGCTCCACCACCGTCAACCCTGACGGCTCCTGGAGCTTCACTGCGCCCGAGCAAGCCACCGGCCCGCACACCTACACCGCCAGCACCCCGTCCGGCGGCACCAGCGCACCGTTCACCCTGAATGTGGACACCACCGCGCCCAAGATCGCGGTCAGTGTGGACAAGAGCAGCATCAACACGGACGAGACCAGCACCGTCACCTTCACCCTGGACGAGGCCAGCAGCAACTTTGTGAACGGCGACATCGCTGTCACCGGCGGCACCCTGAGCCCACTGGTGCAAAGCAGCACCAACCCGCTGGTCTACACCGCCACCTTCACGCCCACAGCGGGCGCTACCACTGCCAGCATCAAAGTGGACAGCAACGCCTTCACCGATGCGGCAGGCAACGCCAACCAAGACGGCGCAGACACCAACAACACGGCCAGCCTGAGCATTGGCACGGGCCTGGGCAAAGCCGCCATCACCTTGGCCCCCATCACCGGCGACAACCTGATCAGCGCCACCGAAGGCAGTACGCTCACCAACGTCACCCTCACCGGCAAAGTCACCGGCGCGTTCTCGGCAGGCGATGTGGTCACCATCCGTGTGTACGACCAGATCTTGACCACCACGGTGGACGCCAGCGGCAACTACAGCCAAGTCGTCACCATGGCCGCCCTCAAAGCCGACGCTGACACACAAGTCGAAGTGTCGGTTGCCGCCAAAGACCCTGTTTCTGGCCAGATCAGCAACGCCAGCAACAACCAAAACTACACCGTCGAGCCCACCACCGGCACGGGCACGGCGCTCTACATCGACCCGGTCACGGCGGACAACATCGTCAACCTGGCCGAGTCGGGTGCGGTCAGCATCCCTGTCACCGGCCGCGTGACAGGCAAGTTCAGTGCAGGCGATGTGGTCACCCTGATCGTCAACGACCAGAAGTTCTCGGGCACTGTGGACGCCTTGGGCAACTACAGCATCCCCGTCAAAACCCTGGACCTGCTGGCGGACAAAGACACCCAAGTCGAGGGCAGCGTCACCATCGCAGGCGGCTTGTCCTTCACGGCCCAGCAAAACTACACCGTCGACACCACACCGCCCACAGGCACAGTCACGCTCAACCCGCTCACCCCTGACAACCTGATCGACGCTCAAGAAGCGGGCCAAGCCACACTGCCTGTGACGGGCAAAGTCACCGGCGACTTCAAGCCGGGCGACAAAGTCACCGTCACCGTCAACGGCAACCCCTACACCGGCACGGTGGATGCGCAGGGCAACTTCAGCGTCAACGTGCCCACGGCTGAGCTCATTGCCGACCCGGACACGAAGTACGAAGTCACTGTGGCCCTCACCGACGGCTCGGGCAACCCCGGCACCGCATCGGGCGTCAATGACTACAACAGCAACGTCGCTCCGCCCGCAGGCAACGTGGCCATCACCTTGGAGCCCGTCACCGGCGACAACGTCATCACCCTGGCCGAAGGCAGTGCAGCCACCACCACGCTCAGCGGCAAAGTGACTGGCGCGTTCAGCGCAGGCGATGTCGTCACCTTCTTTGTCAACGACAAAACCTTCACCACCACCGTGGCTGCCGATGGCAGCTACAGCCTGAGCGTTGCCACAGCCGAGCTCAAGGCCGACTTTGACACCAAGGTCGAAGTCAGCGTCCTGGCCAAAGACCCCGTCAGCGGCAAGACCCAAAGCGCAGGCAACGCGCAGGACTACACCGTAGAGACCGACACCGTCCTCAAGACCGTGGCCCTGTCCATCGACAAAGTCACGGCTGACAACATCGTCAACCTGGCCGAATCGGCCAACACCAACACCCTGATCTCAGGCAAAGTGAGCGGCGTGTTCGCAACAGGCGACAAAGTCACCCTCAGCATCAACACCGTGGACTACACCGCCACCGTGCAAGCGGACGGCAGCTACAGTGTCAGCGTCAAGACCACTGACTTGCTGGCCGACAGCGACACACAAATCCAAGGCTCAGTGACCACCAGCGCAGGTGTGGCCAAGGCCATCCAGAACTACGGCGTGGACACCACACCGCCCGTGGCCAGCGTCGCCATCGACCCGCTGACCCCCGACAACATGATCGACGCCCTGGAGGCGGGCCAGCAAACCCTGCCCGTCACCGGCAAAGTCACTGGCGAATTCACGCCTGGCGACAAAGTCACCGTCATGGTGAACGGCAACCCCTACAGCGGCACCATCAAGCCCGACGGCAGCTTCAGCGTCAACGTGCCCACCACCGAGCTCATTGCCGACCCGGACACGAAGTTCGAAGTCACCGTCACCGTCACCGACAGCTCGGGCAACACGGCTGACGTCAAAGGCGACAAAGACTACGGCTCGGCCGTCAGCCCAGCAGATGCCAAAGTGGCCATCACCCTGGAGCCCATCACGGGCGACAACATCGTCACCGTGGCCGAAGGCGCACAAAGCAGCGTCACCCTCAGCGGCAAAGTCACCGGCGCGTTCACGGCAGGCGACGTGGTCACCCTCCGTGTGCACGACCAAGTGCTCACCACCACCGTGGACGCGGCAGGCAACTACAGCCAGGCCGTCAGCATGGCCGCCATCAAGGCCGACCCTGACACCCAAGCCGAAGTGAGCGTGGCCGCCAAAGACCCTGTCACTGGCAAAGTCAACACCGTGGGCACCGCGCAGGACTACACGGTGGAGACCGACGCCACCGCCGGCAAGACCGTGGCCCTGTCCATCAACACCGTCACCGCTGACAACATCGTCAACCTGGCCGAATCCAGCGCCGCCGAGACCACCGTCACCGGCAAAGTCACCGGTGTTTACGCCGCAGGCGACACCGTCACCTTCACCGTCAACAAAAAGCCCTTCACCGGCACAGTGACTGCAGACGGCAGCTACAGCGTCAAAGTGGCCACGGCCGACCTGATCGCCGACAGCGACACCCAAATCGAGGGCTCAGTCACCACCAGCGCCGGTGTGGCCAAGGCCATCCAGAACTACGGCGTGGACACCACCGACCCCGTGGTCAAGCTCAGCGTGGACACCGTCACCGCCGACAACTTCCTGTCCGCCCAAGAGGCGGGCCAGGCCCAGACCGCCATCACCGGCCAAGCCACAGGCGAATTCCGCGCCGGTGACGTGGTCACCCTCACGCTCAAAGACAGCAACAACAACGTCAAAACCTACAGCGGCACGGTGAACGCCGCAGGCGCTTACAGCATCAACGTGCCCAGCGCCGACCTCGTCTCGGACGCCGACACCCTGATCGAGGCCAGCATCGTGGCCACCGACGGCGCGGGCAACAGCGCCACCGCCTTGGCCCAGCGCGACTACAACAGCGCCGTCACCCCCGCAGACGCCAAAGTGGCCATCACCTTGGCGCCCATCACCGGCGACAACATCATCACCGTGGCCGAAGGGGGCCAAGCCAACACCACGCTCAGCGGCAAAGTCAGTGGCGCCTTCAGCGCAGGTGACGTGGTCAGCGTGTACCTCAACGACAAGACCTTCACCACCACCGTGGCCGCTGACGGCAGCTACAGCCTGAGCGTTGCCACCGCCGAGCTCAAGGCCGACAAAGACACCGTGGCCGAAGTCTCGGTGGCGGCCAAGGACCCGGCCACCGGCAAAATCAACGTGGCGGGCAACAGCCAGGACTACACCTTCGAAAACGATGGCTCGGGTGGCGGCACCAACACCAGTGGCAAAACCGTGGCCTTGGTCATCGACCCCGTCACCGCCGACAACCTGATCAACGCCGCAGAGGCCTCTGCCACCAACACCACCATCACCGGCAAGGTTCATGGCGTGTTCGCCGCCGGCGACAAAGTCACCCTCACCGTCAACAACCTCAGCACCTACAGCGCCACCGTCAACGGTTTGGGCGAGTACAGCATCGATGTCAAAACCAGCGACCTGCTCGCTGACAGCGACACCCAAATCGAGGGCTCAGTCACCACCAGCGCCGGTGTGGCCAAGGCCATCCAGAACTACGGCGTGGACACGGTCGTGCCCAACGGCGGCAAAGCCCTGGGCCTGGCCATCGACACCGACACCAACAACGACGGCTGGATCAACCGCAAAGAGCTGGGTGCAGACACCAGCGTCAAAGTCACCGCCACCTTCGACGCGGCCAAAGCCGAAGTGGGCGACAAAGTCACCTTCACCGACAGCGCCACCAACGCACAGCAAACCGTCACGCTGGACGCCGCCGCCATTGCTGCTGGCAAAGTCAGCGCAAGCTTTGCTGCGCCCGCAGAAGGTGTCACCTTCAGCGTCAAAGCCGTGCTCCAAGACGGTGCAGGCAATGCCACGCCCGAGGCCAGCGACAGCGCCAAGCGCGACACCTCCAACTTCGGCCCCGTCGACCCCAACGTCGACCCGGCCAATGCCGACAAAAACATCAGCATCGAGATCACCTCCGACCTCGAAACCGGTGGCGGCAACGCTGTGCTCAACGCCGCCGAGCTGGCCTCCGGCAAGATCAGCGTCAAAGTCAAGCTGTCGGCCGACGCCAAAGCCGGTGACACCCTGGTCATCGAAGGCACGGGCAATACCGCACAAACCATCACCCTGAGCGCCGCGCAAGTGGCCGCCAAGGAGGTGGTCACTGACTTTGCCAACGTGCCGGCCAACGGCACCAAGTTCGTGGCCACCGCCCAATTGAGTGATTTGGCCAAAAACATCAGCAACAAGGTCGAAGACTTTGCGGTCATCAACACCGACTTGCCAGGAGCCCCCAAAGTGGTCATCCTGGAAGACGCCAACGACAACAGCTTCATCGCCCGCGCTGAGCTGTCGGGGGCCATCGACGTCAAAGTCACCGTGCCTGCGGGCGCGGTGGTGGGCGACACCATCACCGTCACCGACGGCGTGAGCGCACCGCAAAACTTCACGCTCACCCAAACCCAAATCGACAACGGCATCCTCACCAGCTTTGCCGCGCCCGCAGACGGCGCGACCTTCAGCGTCAGCGCCACGCTCAAAGCCACGGGCGGCAGCACGCCCAGCAACGCCGTGAGCAACCCCGGCACCGACAGCGCCAAGCTCGATCTGACCGACTTCAGCAAAGTGGACCCGGCCAACCCCAGCGGCCCACGCATCAGCGCGGTGGGCGTGAACATCGACACCGATGCCAACGGCTTGGGTGACGGCATCATCACCACCGCCGAGCTGCTGGCCACCGGCAGCAAAATCAAAGTCACCATCTTGCTGCCCCAAGGCGCAGCCGCAGGCGACACCCTCACCGTCAACGCCAGCGGCAACAATCTGCGCCTGATCACCCTCACGCCAGCGGACATCGCGGCGCAAAAGGTCGTCATCACCGACTACAACAGCGTGGGCGAGGGCAACACCTTCGAAGTCTCGGCCAGCATCAAAGACCCTGCAGGCAACGCCAGCCCCGCCCCCGACGCCAAAGACAGCGCCATCTTGCGCACCGTCATCGCCGGCGCCCCCGTGGTCGTCATCACCGAAGACGCCAACGACGACGGCTTCATCAACGTGGCCGAGCTCAGCGGCGCAGTGGGCATCAGCATCAGCATCCCCACGGCAGCGCAAGTGGGCGACGTGCTCAAAGTCACGATCAACGGCGCGCCAGAAAGCATCACCCTGACGGCCGCGGACTTGTTGGCCGCCAGCATCACGCGCCAAGTCAGTGCCAGCAACGGCCAAACCGTCACCGCCAAGGCCCAGCTTATTGCCGCAGGCAACCAAGCGTCGGCCGAAGGCACCGACACGGCCGTCATCGACACCACCGCCCCCAACGGCGGCAAAGCCGTGGACTTGTCGATTGACACCGACACCAACAACGACGGCTGGATCAACCGCAAGGAACTGGGCGCGGACACCAGCGTCAAAGTCACGGCCAAGTTCGATCCTGCCTTGGTGGAGGTGGGCGACAAAGTCACCTTCACGGCAGCGGACGGCAGCGCCCCGCAAATCGTCACCCTGGACGCCGCCTCTAAAGCCGCAGGGCAGGTGAGTGTGAGCTTTGCCGCGCCTGCCGAAGGCGCCAGCATCAACGTCAAGGCCGTGCTCAAAGACAGCGCTGGCAACGCCACGCCCGAGGCCACCGACAGCGCCAAGCGCGACACCTCCAACTTCGGCCCCGTCGACCCCACGGTGGACCCGGCCAATGCCGACAAAAACATCAGCATCGAGATCACCTCCGACCTCGAAGCCGGTGGCGGCAACGCGGTGCTCAGCGTCGCCGAGCTGGCCGCAGGCAAGATCAGCGTCAAAGTCAAGCTGTCTGCCGATGCCAAAGCCGGTGACACCCTGGTCATCGAAGGCACGGGCAACGACGCACAAACCATCACCCTGAGCGCCGCGCAAGTGGCCGCCAAAGAGGTGGTCACTGACTTTGCCAAAGTCCCGGCCAACGGCACCAAGTTCGTGGCCACCGCCCAACTGAGCGATTTGGCCAAAAACATCAGCAACAAGGTCGAGGACTTTGCCGTCATCAACACCGACTTGCCCGGTGCCCCCAAAGTCGTCATCCAAGAAGATGAAAACGACAACTCCTTTGTGAGCCTGGCCGAACTCAAGGGCCTGGTCAACGTCAAAGTCACTGCCCCTGCAGGCGCGGTGGCCGGTGACATCCTCACCGTCACCGCCACCACCAACCAGGCGGTGGGCCAGCCACAAAACATCACACTCACCCAAGCCCAAATCGACGGCGGGGTGGAGCTGACCTACACCGCGCCCGCTGACGGCGCCACGCTCACCGTGAGCGCCACGCTCAAGTCTGCGGCCAGCGGCAACATCAGCAACCCCGGCAGCGACAGCGCCAAGTTCGATCTGACCGACTTCAGCAAAGTGGACCCGGCCAACCCCAACGGCCCGCGCATCAGCGCGGTGGGTGTGAACATCGATACCGACAACAACACAGCCGGTGGCGACGGCTTCATCACCGCCGCAGAGCTCACAGCCACCGGCGGCAAGATCAAAGTCACCATCAGCTTGCCAGCAGGCGCTGCAGCGGGCGACACCCTCACGGTGACCGCCAGCGGCAACAACCAACGCGTGATCACCCTCACGCAAGCGCAAATTGACGCCAAGCAAATCGTCATCACCGACTACAACAGCGTGGGCGACAGCAACACCTTTGAGGTGACCGCCAGCATCAAAGACCCTGCGGGCAACGCCAGCCCCACGCCCGACGCCAAAGACAGCGCCATCATGCGCACCGTCATCGCCGGTGCCCCGGTGGTCGTCATCACCGAAGACACCAACGACGACGGCACCATCAACGTGGCCGAATTGAACGGCACCGTGGGCGTGAACATCACCATCCCCACCGCTGCCAAAGCGGGTGACACCTTGCGCGTGACCATCAACGGTTCAGCGCAAGACATTGTGCTCACGCAAGCGCAAATCATCGCCTCCAGCATCACGCAAGAGCTGACAGCGCCTGCCAACGGCCAAAGCCTGACCGTCAAGGCCCAGCTCATTGCCCCGGGCAACCAAGCGTCTGCCGAGGGCAGCGACACCGCCGTCATCAACACCAGCGCACCTGCGGGGGCCATCAGCATCGACGCCATCACCGGCGACGACTTCATCGCCGGCCCAGAAAAAACCGGCAGCGCCACCATCACCGGCACGGTCACCGGCAACTTCCGCGCAGGCGACATCGTCACCGTCAAAGTGGGCGCTGACAGCTACAGCGCCGCCGTGGACGCCTCGGGCCAGTACAGCGTGGCGGGCGTGCCTGGTGCCCAATTGGCCGCCTTTGCAGGCCAACAGGTGCAAGCGAGCATCCTGGCCAGCAACGAGGCGCAAAACACCGCCACCTACACCGCCACACCCCGCCCCTACACGGTGGACAGCAACGCCGAAGCGCTCAAAACCGCTTTGACGCTCAATCCTGTCACCGGCGACAACATCCTTGACACCACCGAAGGGGCCGCGGCCAGCACCACACTCACTGGCAAAGCCACCGGCGCGTTCGCAGCAGGCGACGTGGTCACCCTCAGCGTGGGCCTGGCAGGCAACACCAAGACCTACTCGGGCACCGTGGACGCCGCAGGCAACTACAGCATTGCCGTCACCACCGCCGACTTGAAAGCCGACACCGACACCCGTGTTGAAGCCCGCATCGCCGCCACCGTGCCCGGCAGCGCCGCCAAGCAAACGGCCACCGCTGCGCAAGACTACGTGGTGCAAAACGCCACCAACGTGGGCAAGATCACGGCGCTGAGCATCGACCCCGTCACGCCCGACAACATCATCAACTTGGCCGACAGCACGGCCAACGGGGGGCAAATCGCCATCACCGGCAAAGTGAGCGGCGCATTTGTGGTGGGCGACACCGTCACCCTCACCGTCAAGGGCTCGCCCGTTGTGGGCAGCGTCAGCGCCATCGTGGGCGGCCAAGGCGTCTTCAGCATCAACGTGAGCGCGGCCGACCTGATCGCGGACGCTGACACACAAATCGAGGGCAGCGTCACCGGCACCGGCGGCAGCCAAGCCAGCGCCTTGCAAAACTACGCGGTCGACACCACACCGCCTGCAGGCACCGCCATCACCATCGACGCCATCACCGGCGACGACTTCATCAGCTCGGCCGAAGCGGGCGCGAGCGTCACCATCACAGGCTCCGTCACCGGCGAATTCCGCGCCGGCGACAAAGTCACCATCACCGTGGGCGGCGCCGACTACACAGGCACTGTCGATGCTTCAGGCAAATACACCGTCTCAGGCGTAGACGGCAGCAAGTTCGGCCCCGACACCGACCAAAAGGTCGACGCCAAGATCTTGGCCAGCGACAGCTCGGCCAACAGCGCCACCTTCAGCGCCACGCCCCGCGCCTACACGGTGGACACCAGCACCGAGGCCACCAAAACGGCCCTGACCCTGGACCCCATCACCGGCGACAACGTCATCACCTTGGCCGAAAGCGGCCAAGCCAACACCACGCTCACGGGCAAAGTGACCGGCGCGTTTGTGGTGGGTGACATCGTCACCATCACCTTGGGGCTGCAAAGCGGCAGCAAAACCTACAGCGTTGCCGTGGACGCCTCGGGCGCCTACAGCCTGGCTGTGCCCACAGCCGACTTGGTCGCGGACACCGACACGCAGGTGCAAGCGCGCATCGCTGCCACCGTCGACGGTCTCAAGAAAACCGCCGACGCCGCGCAAGACTACACCGTGGAAAGCACGGGCACCCTCACGCAAACGGCGCTGTCCATTGCCCCCATCACGGGCGACAACCTCATCAACCTGGCCGACAGCACGGCCAATGGCGGCGTCACTGCCGTCACCGGCAAAGTGACGGGCAAGTTTGCCAGCGGTGACATCGTCACCGTGACGGTCAACACCCAGCCCTACAGCGCTGCTGTGGACGCCTCGGGCAACTACAGCATCAACGTGCCCACGGCGCAGTTGCTGGCCGACAGCAACACGCAAATCGAGGGCAGCGTCACCGGCACTGGCGGCACAGCGGCCAGCGCCTTGCAAAACTACGCCATCGACACCACACCACCGTCTCCATCGGGCACCACGCTCACGATTGACGCCATCACCGGCGACGACTTCCTCTCCGCCAGCGAAGCGGCAGGCAGCGTCACCATCACCGGCTCTGTCACAGGCGAGTTCCGCGCCGGTGACATCGTCACCGTTGTGGTGGACGGCGCGAACTACAGCGCCGCTGTCAACGCCTCTGGCAAATACAGCGTGACAGGTGTGCCTGGCGCCAAGCTGGTGGCTGACTTCAACACCGGCGACAAAGCCGTCTCGGCCAGCATCGTGGCCAGCGACAGCTCCAGCAACGCCGCCACCATCAATGCCACCCCACGTCCGTTCACCTTGGACACCAACACCGAGGCGCTCAAGACAGCCCTCACGCTGGAGCCGATCACGGGCGACAACATCATCAACAGCGCCGAAGGCGCAGCCGCTAGCATCACCTTGACGGGTAAAGCCACTGGCGCATTTGCAGCCGGTGACGTGGTCACCCTCAGCGTGCACGACAAAACCTTCACCGGCACTGTCAACGCCTCGGGTGTCTACAGCATTGCTGTCACCACGGCCGACCTCGTGGCCGATGTGGACACCCGCGTCGAAGCCCGCATCGCCGCCACCGTGCCCGGCAGCGCCGCCAAGCAAACGGCAGAAGCCGCGCAAGACTATGTGGTCGAAACCGGCACCACCGTGGGCAAGCTCACGGCCATCAGCCTGGACCCTGTCACCGCTGACAACATCATCAACGCTGCAGAAAACACCGGCTCCATCACCCTCACGGGCAAGGTGACGGGCGCATTTGCAGCCACCAACATCGTGACCATCATGGTCAACGGCACCGGCTACACCGGCGCAGCGGGCAACGGCACCTTCAGCATCCCTGTGCCCGCAGCGCAACTGGTGGCTGACAGCAACACCACCATCGAAGCGAGCGTCACCGGCACCGGTGGCACAGCGGCCAACGCACTGCAAAACTACGCGGTGGACACCGTGGTGCCGCAAGGCGCCATCAGCATCGACGCCATCACGGGCGATGACTTCCTGAACGCGGCCGAGCAAGGTGGCAGCGTCACCATCACTGGCACCGTCACGGGTGAGTTCCGCGCTGGAGACATCGTCACCCTCACCGTGGACGGCACTGGCTACAGCGCCGCCGTGAACGCCTCGGGCCAATACAGCGTCTTGGGCGTGCCGGGCAGCAAACTGGCAGCGGATGCCGACCACAAAGTGCTGGCCACCGTGCTGGCCAGTGACGGCTCGAACAACACCGCCATCTACACCGCGCCGCTGCGTGCCTACACGCTGGACGGCAACAGCGAAGCCCTCAAGACCGCCTTGACGCTCAACCCCGTCACGCTCGACAACGTCATCAGCCAAGCCGAAGGCGCCAACACCTTGACCACCCTCACGGGCAAAGCCACAGGCGCGTTCGCAGCCGGTGACGTGGTCACCATCAGCTTGGGCCTGGCCAGCGAAGTCAAAACCTACTCGGGCACCGTGGACGCGGCAGGCAACTACAGCATCGCCGTCAACACCGCCGACCTGAAGGCCGACACCGACACCCGCGTTGAAGCGCGTATAGCCGCCACCGTCTCCAGCGTGCCCGGCGCGGCCAAACAAACGGCCGAAGCCGCGCAAGACTACGTGGTGGAGGACGGCGCCACCGCAGGCAAGCTCACGGCCATCAGCCTGGACTCTGTGACGGCTGACAACATCATCAACGCCGCAGAAAACACCGGAAACATTGCCATCACCGGCAAAGTGACGGGCAAGTTTGCCTCCGGCGACACCGTCACCCTCACGCTCAAAGTGGGTGGTGTGGACAAGCCCTACCAAGGCACTGTCAACGCCCAAGGTCTCTTCAGCATCAACGTGCCTGCAGCCGACCTGGTCGCTGACAGCAACACCACCATCGAAGCGAGCGTCACTGGCACGGGTGGCACGCTGGCCAATGCACTGCAAAACTACGCAGTCGACATCACCCCGCCCGTGGGCACCGTGATCACCATCGACGCCATCACCGGCGACGACTTTGTCACGGCCACCGAGCAAAGCGGCACCGTCACCATCACCGGCTCTGTCACGGGCGAATTCCGCGCCGGTGACAAAGTCACCATCACCGTGGGCGGCACCGACTACACCGCCGCGGTGGACGCAGCAGGCCAATACGCCATCACAGGCGTTGACGGCGGCAAGTTTGCCCCCGACACCGACCGCAAAGTCGACGCCAGCATCCTGGCCAGCGACAACTCGGGCAACACCCTCACCGTCAGCGCTGTGGCCCGCGCCTACACGGTGGACAGCAACGCCCAAGCCCTCAAAACAGCGCTCACGCTCAAGCCCATCACCGGCGACAACATCATCGACGCTGCCGAAGGCTCCGCCACCAGCACCACCCTCACGGGCAAAGCCACCGGCGCATTTGCAGCCGGTGACGTGGTCACCATCCGTTTGGGGCTGACAGACAGCGTCAAAACCTACTCGGGCACCGTCAACGCGGCAGGCGACTACAGCATCGACGTCAGCACCGCCGACCTCAAAGCCGACACCGACAGCCAAGCCGAAGCCAGCATCGCGGCCACCGTGCCTGGCAGCGCAAACAAGCAAACGGCCACCGCCGCGCAAGACTATGTGGTGGAAAACGGTGCCAACATCGGCAAAGTCACCGCCTTGAGCATCGACCCGGTCACGCCCGACAACATCATCAACGCCGCAGAAAACACCGGCTTCATCACCATCACCGGCCTGGTCACGGGCAAGTTTGCAGCGGGCGACACCGTCACCCTCACGGTCAAAGGCGCACAGGTGCCCGGCACCGTGGGTGCAGACGGCAAATTCAGCATCAACGTGGCCGCTGCCGACTTGGTGGCGGACAGCGACACGCAAATCGAAGGCAGCATCACCGGCACCGGGGGCAGCAAAGCCACCGCCTTGCAAAACTACGCGGTCGACACCACGCCGCCTGCTGGCACCATCATCGTCATCAACGCCATCACCGGCGACGACTTCTTGAGCGCCACCGAGCAAGGCGGCAACGTCACTGTCACCGGTAGCGTCACGGGCGAATTCCGCGCAGGCGACAAAGTCACCATCAACGTGGGCGGCACCGACTACACCGCCGCAGTGGACGCGTCTGGCCAGTACAGCATTGCGGGCGTGCCCGGGGCGCAGTTTGTGGCCGGCTTCAACAGCGGCGACACAGCCATCGACGCCAAAATCCTGGCCAGCGACGGCTCCAATAACAGCGCCACCTTCACGGCCACTCCACGTCCGTTCACCCTGGACACCAACACCGAAGCGCTCAAAACCGCTTTGACCTTGGACCCCGTGGCAGGCAACAACATCATTGACACCACCGAAGGCGCTGTCACCAGCACCACGCTCACCGGCAAAGCCACAGGAGCGTTTGCAGCAGGCGACGTGGTCACTGTCACCGTGAACGACACCAAGTTCACCGGCACCGTGGACGCAGCCGGTGTGTACAGCATTGCTGTGACCACTGCCGACCTCAAGGCCGACACCGACACCCGCGTCGAAGCCCGCATCGCGGCCACCGTGCCCGGCAGCGCGGCCAAGCAAACGGCAGAAGCTGCGCAAGACTACGTGGTCGAAACCGGCACCACCGTGGGCAAGCTCACGGCCATCACCCTGGACCCTGTCACAACGGACAACATCATCAACAGCACCGAAGCGGCAGGCAACATCACCGTGACCGGCAAAGTGACGGGCAAGTTCGCCGCAGGCGACACCGTCACCTTGACAGTCAAAGGCGCAGCCTTGCCCGGCACAGTGCTGGCAGACGGCACCTTCAGCATCCTCGTTTCGGGTGCCGACCTGGTGGCTGACAGCAACACGCAAATCGAAGCCAGCGTCACCGGCACCGGTGGCACCTTGGCCAATGCGGTTCAGAACTACGCGGTCGACACCACACCTCCGTCTCCTGCAGGCACCACGCTCACGATTGACGCCATCACCGGCGACGACTTCCTGACGCAAGCCGAGCAGGGCGGCAACGTCACCATCACCGGCTCTGTGACCGGCGAATTCCGCGCTGGCGACATCGTCACCGTGGTGGTCGACAACACCAATTACAGCGCCGCTGTGGATGCTTCTGGCAAATACAGCGTGACGGGTGTTCCTGGCTCCAAGCTGGTCAACGACTTCAACGGTCTCAACGGTGGCGACAAAGCCGTCTCGGCCAGCATCGTGGCCAGCGACTCCTCCAGCAACACCGCCACCATCACGGCCACACCACGTCCGTTCACTTTGGACACGAACACCGAAGCACTCAAGACCGCTTTGACGCTGGACCCGATCACGGGCGACAACATCATCAACACCACCGAAGGCGCTGTCACCAGCACCACCTTGACGGGCAAAGCCACAGGTGCGTTTGCAGCGGGCGATGTGGTCACCTTGACGGTGAACGACGTCAAGTTCACAGGCACCGTCAACGCAGCTGGTGTGTACAGCATTGCTGTGACCACAACCGACCTCAAGGCCGACAGCGACACCCGAGTCGAAGCGCGCATCGCGGCCACCGTGCCCGGAAGCGCTGCCAAGCAAACCGCAGAAGCCGCGCAAGACTACGTGGTCGAAACCGGCACCACCGTGGGCAAGCTCACGGCCATCAGCATCGACACTGTCACTGCTGACAACATCATCAATGCTGCAGAAAACACGGGCTCCATTGCCATCACCGGCAAAGTCTCGGGTGCCTTTGCATCGGGTGATACCGTCACCCTCATGCTCAAAGTGGGTGGTGTGGACAAGCCGTACCCTGGCTCTGTCAACGCCCAAGGTCTCTTCAGCATCAACGTGCCTGCAGCTGACCTGGTCGCTGACAGCAACACGACCATCGAAGCGAGCGTGACCGGCACCGGTGGCACAGCGGCCAGCGCACTGCAAAACTATGCGGTGGACACCACACCTCCGTCACCCGCTGGCACCACGCTCACGATTGACGCCATCACCGGCGACGACTTCATCAGCGTGGCCGAGCAGGGCGGCAACGTCACCATCACCGGCAGCGTCACGGGCGAATTCAAAGCCGGTGACAAAGTCACCATCACCGTGGACGGCAGCAACTACACCGCCACAGTGGACGCATCGGGCAAATACAGCGTGACGGGTGTTCCCGGCTCCAAGCTCAAAGCCGACTTTGACAACGGCGATAAAGCCGTCTCGGCCACCATCCTGGCCAGCGACAGCGTCAACAACACCGCCACCATCTCGGCCACACCACGTCCCTTCACTTTGGGCACCAACACCGAGGCCACCAAAACAGCCCTCACGCTGGACCCCGTTGCAGGCGACAACGTCATCACCGTGGCCGAAGGCAACAACGCCACCACCACGCTGACGGGCAAAGCCACTGGCGCATTTGCAGCCGGTGACATCGTCACCATCAGCTTGGGCCTGACCGGCAGCGTCAAGACTTACACCACCACCGTCAATGCAGCAGGCGCATACACCGTCACCGTGGACACCGCCGACCTGAAAGCCGACACCGACACCCAAGTCGAAGCCCGCATCGACGCCACCGTGCCCGGCAGCGCCACGAAGCAAACGGCAGTGGCTTCGCAAGACTACGTGGTCGAAGACGGCAGCACTGCTGGCAAGCTCACGGCCATCAGCATTGACGCTGTGACGGCTGACAACATCATCAACGCCGCAGAAAACACCGGCAACATTGCCATCACCGGCACGGTCACGGGCAAGTTCTCTGCGGGTGACCTGGTCACCCTCAAGCTCAGCTCCACCCAGGCCTACAGCGGAACCGTGAACAGCGCGGGCAACTACAGCATCAACGTCCCGGCCGCCGACCTGGTGGCAGATGCCGACACGCAAATCGAAGCCAGCGTCACCGGCACTGGCGGCACGCTGGCCAATGCGGTCCAGAACTACGCGGTGGACACCACACCTCCGTCTCCTGCAGGCACCACGCTCACCATCGACGCCATCACCGGCGACGACTTCCTGACGCAAGCCGAGCAGGGCGGTAGTGTCACCATCACCGGCTCTGTGACCGGCGAATTCCGCGCTGGCGACATCGTCACGGTGGTGGTGGATAACACCAACTACAGCGCTGCTGTGGATGCCTCCGGCAAATACAGCGTGACAGGCGTGCCCGGCTCCAAGCTCAAAGCCGACTTTGACACCGGCGACCAAGCCGTCTCGGCCAGCATCCTGGCCAGCGACTCCTCCAGCAACACCGCCACCATCTCGGCCACCCCACGTCCGTTCACCCTGGACACCAACACCGAAGCGCTCAAGACCGCTTTGACGCTGGATCCGATCACGGGCGACAACATCATCAACACCACCGAAGGCGCTGTCACCAGCACCACGCTCACCGGCAAAGCCACAGGTGCGTTTGCAGCGGGCGACGTGGTCACCTTGACGGTGAACGACACCAAGTTCAGCGGCACCGTGGACGCTAACGGCGTGTACAGCATCGCCGTCACCACCGCCAGCTTGAAGGCTGACACAGACACCCGAGTCGAAGCCCGCATCGCGGCCACCGTGCCCGGCAGCGCGGCCAAGCAAACCGCAGAAGCTGCGCAAGACTACGTGGTCGAAGACACCAACACCGCTGGCAAGCTCACGGCCATCAGCCTCGATCCTGTCACGGCTGACAACATCATCAACAGCACCGAAGCGGCAGGCAACATCACCGTGACTGGCAAAGTGACGGGCAAGTTCGCCGCAGGCGACACCGTCACCTTGACAGTCAACGGCGCAGCCTTGCCTGGCACAGTGCTGGCAGACGGCAGCTTCAGCATCCTCGTTTCGGGTGCCGACCTGGTGGCCGACAGCAACACGCAAATCGAAGCCAGCGTCACCGGCACCGGTGGCACAACGGCCAACGCACTGCAAAACTACGCCGTGGTCCTCAACGTGGCACCGGTCAACACCGTGCCCACCGCCAACCAAACCGTGGCCGAAGACACCCAGCAAGCCATCACCGGCATCAGCGTGTCTGATGCCGACGGCAACCTGGCCAGCACAAAAATCAGCGTGCTCAACGGCAACCTGAACGTCACCCTGTCGGGTGGTGCCACCATCACCGCTGGGGCCAACAACAGCGCCACGATGACCCTGAGCGGCACCCAAGCGCAAATCAACGCCGCACTGGCCACCATCCAGTACAAGGGCGCTGCCAACTACAACGGCAACGACACCCTCACGGTGCTCTCCACCGACGGCCAAAACGTCACCGACAGCGACACCGTGGCCATCACCGTCACGCCTGTGGACGACAACGCCACCATCGGCGGCGACATCACCGGCGTGGCCACCGAAGACACGCTGGCCAACGCCAGCGGCACCGTCACCGTCACCGACGGCGACGCAGGCCAAGCCACACTGCAAGCGGCCACCCCTGCCAGCTTGGTGGGCACCTACGGCAACTTCACGCTCAACGCCAGCACCGGCGCGTGGACCTACACCTTGGACAACACCAAGGCCGCCACCCAGGCCCTGGCCGCAGGCCAGCAAGTCTCAGACAAACTCACCGTCACCAGCACCGACGGCAGCGCCAGCAAAGACATCACCGTCACCGTCAACGGCCTGAACGATGCCCCAGTTCTGACGAGTCAGCCCATGACATCGAAGGCAGGTCTTTTTGAGTCAACAGCAACCGTTCCGGGAACGCCGCTTAGCTTGACACCGATCAATGGGGTTGCGGTCGTAGGTGCCTCACCCACTGGCTGGACACCTGCAAGTCAAACGCCCGATACCCTGACAGGCGTAAATGGCCAAGGAACAGGTCAAGGTAAACTGGTCGCATCTTCTATTGCCGGAACATCCATTGATGGTGGCGGCATGGCCGGTATGTGGGCCTCCACCTCAACCGGCAACTTCGAATCGATGTCGACAAAATTGACAACTGTGGTGGGGCAAACCTACACCGTGGCTTTGCAATGGCAAGGTGCCACAACAGAATTTGCTGGTGGTGGCTCAATGTTCATCTCTGACGGCACAACGCGTCAGGAATACAACAAAACGGTCGGCGCAGCAACGGACGCCTGGGACGTCGCCACCTACACGTTTACAGCAACACAAACAACCACAACCTTAACAGTAGGTGCCGACACAACCAACAGCGAAGGGACCACAGCCAACGGCAACGGCTACATTGTTGTCGACTCACTCAGCGCAAGCCAACTCAACGCTTACCTTGCCTCGCAAACCACCCCCGCCGCAGGTGCCACCGTGGCCTCGCTCATGCCCGCCAGCACCGACGTGGACAGCGGCGCTACTGTGCAAGGCTACGCCTTTACAGCTGCAGCCGCATCCACCAACCCGGCAGGCCATTGGGAATACTCCACCAACGGCAGCACCTGGAACGCGCTGACCAGTGCCAGCACCAGCGCCGCCGTCTTCCTCAAAGGCACCGACCTCGTGCGATGGGTGGGCACACCCGCCAGCCACACCGAACTGCGTGCCGTCGTGGTCGACAACACAGGCCCAGGCGTTGCATCCGGTACCACACTCAACGTCACCACACGCGGTGGCAGCACCCCATACAGCGGTGACGAAGCCGTGCTCGCCACCGTCGGCAACGTTGCCCCAAGCAACGTCTACCCCGGCGCACAAACCGTGGCCGAAGACACTGCCCTGGCCATCACCGGCATCAGCGCAAGCGACGCCGATGGCAACCTGGCCAGCACCACCTTGAGCGTGCTCAACGGCACGATCAACGTCACCTTGTCGGGTGCCACCATCACCTCGGGTGCCAACGACAACAGCACCCTGACCCTGAGCGGCACCCAAGCGCAAATCAACGCCGCGCTGGCCACAGTGAAGTACACAGGCAACGCCGACTACAACGGCGCAGACACCCTGAGCATCGTCTCCAAAGACAGCGCAGGCGCCACCAGCGCCATCAACACCGTCGCGATCACCGTTAGCGCCGTCAACGACGCGCCGATCAACACAGTGCCAGGTGCACAAAACACCAGTGCAGAGACGGCCCAGGTCATCACCGGCTTGGCCATTGCCGACCCGGATGCATCAGCCAGCACCAGCAGCACGAAGGTTTTCACCGTCACACTGGCGGTGGCCCACGGTACCATCAACGTGGCCAGCGGCACCGGCGTGACCTTGTCCACCAACGGCACAGGCAGCGTTACCTTGTCTGGCAATCTGGCCAACCTGAACGCCTTGCTGGCCAGCGCCAACGCCGTGACATACACACCCGCCAGCGGCTACAGCGGCACCGACAAGTTGACGATGACCACCACCGACAACGGCAATACCGGCACAGGCGGCACACTGACCGACCAAGACACCGTGGACATCGTGGTGGCCATCACCAACACCGCCCCCGTGCCCAACCCGACCAACGGCTTGGTGAACAACCCGCTGCAAGGGCAAGACGCGGTGACTGTCAGCATCACCGACAACGCCAGCACCAACGCAGGCAACTTCGTGACCGGTGGCAGCACCGTGGCCCAAGGCCTGGTGCGCTACACGCTCAGCTTCAGCGGCGGCATCGACGCTGCCACCCTGACCGAAGTCGACATCAAAGTCAGCAACGGCACCCTCAAGGCCGGGTCACTGACCCGCGTGGGCACCACCAACGAGTGGACCGTGGACGTGCAAACCCCCGCATCGGGCAACGGCGCAACCAGCGTCAGCGTGATGGACGGTGCCTACACCGGAGCCAACGGCTTGGCCGGGCAGGGCAACTCGGCTACGCAGGCTTATGGGACGTTTGGACAGGGGGCTTCGGGTGGTGCTGCGGTTGCAGCGAATTCAAGGACTTTGGAGCACAACAAACCTATGGTTGCACTGCCAGATGGCGGTTGGGTGACCATTTATACAAGCCAGGACTCTTTCCCTTGGCCGACCATGGCTCAGCGATTTGATGCGAGTGGAGCGGCGGTTGGTCCTATTTCATCCAATTTGTTTGCTTCATCGGCAGGGACGGTCACGCAAGCGCTTTACCCAACGGTGACAAGTCTGACGAATGGTGATTTCGTTGTCATGGTTTCCAGTGGTTCTCTCCTTTATGTTCAGCGAGTGGATGCTAATTTCAGTCCAATAGGCAGTGCCTTCAGAGTGAACTCGTTTTTAGCGGGTAGTTCACCAGTAGAAAATGCTACAAGAACCATTACAGGTCTTCCAGACGGTGGATTTGTCATCACTTACGACGCCGCAGGCAGCGCTGTAGAACGTTTTGATGCAACGGGCACACGCGTAGGGGCCGCTTTCAAAGTGGGATCACCCACCGACGCAAAAGGTGCAGCTCTGAGTGTTTTCAGTGACGGCGGATATGTTGTTTCTTGGCTTGAAGGGGTTGTTAACAGCAGTATTTATACCCAAAGGTACAACGCCGACGGAACACCCAATGGTGGGGTGACAACGGTGTCCAGCTCTGCATTTGAGACAACGAGAACAAGAGTGGCGGTACTTGAGGACAACAGTTACGTTGTAGTCTGGAACTCTGCTCCGGCTCCCAAAAACTCCTACTACCAGCAATACAGTGCAAATGGCGTAGCCATGGGCCCAGTCAAGAATGTGTCGGCCAGCGCATCAGACAATTTTGCTGATATTGCAAGTTTGGCCGGTGGTGGCTTTGTCATGACTTGGACTGAAGATCCTGTGAATTCATATGAGAGAACACTTCGTGTTCAATCTTTTGACGCCAACGGCAATCCCATTGGTGCGCCAATGACACAGACAACCACGGCTGATTCGACTAGGTACTCGTCGCCGCACGTTGTTGGCTTGACCGGTGGTGGTTATGCATTGAGCTATGCACTCGGCAGCTCACCCGCTGCGTCAACCAATTACAACCAAATCTTCGCTGCCCCCGGCGGCTCCTTCCTCTCTGGCGCCACAGCCGGTGGCACCGACACCTTCACCGGTGGCGACGGCGCTGACGTCATCACCGCCAACGGTGGTGCCGATGTCATCTACGCCGGTGCAGGCAACGACACCGTCATCGTCAACGCCGACAACATCACCCAGCTGGCCACTGCGGCCAACATGGTGCTGGACGGAGGCACGGGCATCAACACGCTCAAGTTGGACGGCACGGGCTCCACGCTCGACCTGACCAACGCCACCATCGCGGCCAAGGTCAGCAACTTCAGCGTCATTGACCTGACCGGCACCGGCAACAACACCCTCAAGCTCAACGCCGCATCGGCCAAGTTCTTGTCGGGTGCCAGCGACAACGCACTCACCGCTGTCAACGAAGCCAAGCTCATCGTGGTCAACGGCAACAGCGGCGACGCGGTGCAGCTGCTCGACCCACAGGTGGGCGGCACCAGCCAATGGACCGCAGGCCCCACCGAAACCGGTGCCGACCTGATCGCCAAGTTCGGCGCAGCCCAAGGCTTTGTGTCCGGCCAAAGCTACAAGGCCTACACCCTGGCCGGTGCCACGGTGTACATCAACACCGCGCTCAGCGTCACCGACTTTGGCACGCCCACCACAGCGCCTGCCCCAGTGGCCACCGCAGGCCAGACCGTGCAAGAGCTGTTTGGCACCCGCTTTACCGACGTAGACGGCACCAGCGTGGCCAATGGCCAATTCAAAGGCGTGGCCATCACCGACGCGGGCACCAGCACAGAGCAAAGCAACCAAGGCGTGTACCAGTGGTCCACCGACGGCACCAATTGGACCCCCCTGGCCCCAGGCCTGGGTGACAGCAATGCCGTGTTCTTGGCCCCCACCACACTCATCCGCTTCCAGGCGGCATCTGGTGTGGCCACGCTCAACCTGCACGACCTGAGCGCCCGCTTGATCGACATGTCGGGCCAGACCAGCACCGCAGGCCTGACCAACGGTGCCACCACCAACGCCAGCAGCAACGGTGGCACCACCGCCTTCAGCGGCACGCCCATCACGCTCAAAGACCTGGGTGCGCCTGCAGCGCCGGCCATCGTCAGCTACTTTGACGACGTGGGCAGCGCCACCGGCAACAACGCCAGCGGCACCACTACCGACGACGCCAAGCCCACCCTCAGCGGCACGGCCGAAGCGGGCAGCGTGGTCAAGCTGTACAACAACAACGTCGAAATCGGCAGTACCACCACCAACGGTGCAGGCGTGTGGACGTACACACCCACGGCCGATCAGGCCAACGGTCTGTACACCATCACCGCCAAGGCCACGGACGCCAGCAACAATGTGAGTGGGGTGTCGAACACCTTCACTTACACGATTGCCCCAAGCGACGTCACCGCCCCCATCTTGGTGAGCACATCACCCACCGACAACGGCCAAGTGGCCGCCACCAACCTGACGACCGACTTGACGCTGACCTTCAACGAAGTGGTCAAAGCAGGCACGGGCGTGATTGAGCTGTACAACGCCAGCACCAACGTGC
Source organism: Limnohabitans sp. 2KL-3 (assembly GCF_001269405.1). NCBI lineage: Bacteria > Pseudomonadati > Pseudomonadota > Betaproteobacteria > Burkholderiales > Comamonadaceae > Limnohabitans > Limnohabitans sp. 2KL-3. The sequence continues at coordinate 480,518 of NZ_CXON01000001.1, read as the reverse complement.
TGGTGGAAAGCTTTGATGTGACCAGCAGCGCCTTGGTGACCGGCTGGAACAGCAACACCCTCACCATCAACCCCACCGCCGATTTGACTGCTGGCACGGGTTACTACGTGAAGGTGGCTGCCACCGCTGTGAAGGACCTGGGCGGTAACGCTTATGCAGGCATCACAGACGCAACCACGTTCAACTTCTTGACGCTGAATACGGATGGCAGTATTCCTGTGTTCCCGCCTTATGGTGGGCAGACGAGTAGCAATTTGGGTTTTTCAGTGTCTAGTGCTGGCGACGTCAATGGTGATGGATATGACGATGTGATTGTTGGTGCGTACACCACGGCCACCGATGCGGGCGCTGCCTATGTGATTTATGGCAATGCTGCAGGTGCTGGGGTGGTCTTAACCAGTGGCACTATTGCCCCTAGTTTGGGATTCAGAATATCAGGTCAATCTGGCAGCTATTTGGGAACCACGGTATCAGGCATTGGCGATATCAACGGCGATGGATTCGCTGATGTGCTTGTTGGTGCAAATGGTTCTTTAACGAGTACGGCTGCTGCTTATGTGGTTTACGGTAGTGCGTCAAATTCAGGCGTTAATTTGAGCAGCGGCAGTATTGTTGCCAGTAGCGGTTTCAAAATCTCAGGCTTAAGTGGAAGTTTTTTCGGCAGGGCTGTTTCAGGCGGTGGTGACGTGAACGGTGATGGTTTGGCGGACCTGATTATTGGTGCACCCTACGAAACAATCAACGATAATAAAGGTGCAAGCTATATTGTTTACGGCAACACAACTGGCGCAGATATTAATTTGAGCAGTGGTTCCATCGGCGCCGCAAGTGGTTACAAAATCAGTGGTCAAAGTAACAGTTCAAATGGTTGGATGGTCTCAAACGCAGGCGACGTGAACGGCGACGGCTTGGCAGATCAAATCATTTCTGCGTACGGCTCAAGAGAAGCCTATGTTGTTTATGGCAACAGCACGGGCACCGGCGTAGACCTTAGCGGGGGCACGATTTCTGCTGGACGAGGCTATAAATTAACCGGACTAACAACTACTACACAGTTTGGTTTTGCCGTTTCAAGTGCTGGCGATGTGAACGGCGATGGATTTGCCGATGTGATTGTGGGTGACAATGGTCCCAATGCTACCAATGCTGGAAGCGCGGCATATATCATTTATGGTGCTGCAAACGGTACAGGCGTTGATTTGAATACAACAGGTGGGACCATTGCATCTAGTCGCGGTTTCAAAATCACCGGGCCTGCTGGAACGCAGCTTGGATCTTCCGTTGCAAGTGCAGGTGATGTGAACGGCGATGGTTTATCGGACTTGATTGTTGGTGCCACGTTTAACAGCAGTGGTGTGGGTGCTACTTATATTGTCTATGGCACAACGTCGAGCACAGGTTTAAACATTAGCTCTGGCGCGATTGCAGCAAGCGATGGTTTCAAACTCACCGCCACTTCCTACGGATATTTTGGTAATTCCGTTTCAAACGCTGGTGATGTGAATGGTGATGGGCTGAGCGACCTCGTGATTGGTGCGAACAAAACGAACAGTGACTCAGGTGCTTACTACATCGTCCTAGGCGGCACACAAACCGTCAGCAACGCCGTCAACCTCACCGGCACAAGCGCTGGCGAGGCAGTGCTCGGCACTGCAGGTGATGACACCCTCAATGGCAACGGTGGCGTGGACCGCTTCTTTGCAGGCAAGGGCAACGACACCATCGTGCTGCAAGCGTCTGACGCAACCAGCTTGGCCAGCAACACCGGTGCTACTCGAACCACGGTGCAGGGTGGTCAAGGCTTTGACACCCTCCGCCTGAGCGCGAGCATGTCGCTGGACATGACCGCCATCTCCAATGTGGGTGCGATGGGCCTGGAAGAAAACAGCCGCATCGAAAGCATCGAGCGCATCGACATGGCCACCGACACCAGCGCCAACACGCTGACCCTGACGACCAAAGACGTGAACGACATGGCCGACTTCAACAGCATCCGCCTGGGTGCCAGCGACGACGGCAAGACCTGGAGCAACGTGACGGGCACTGCCCTGAGCGCCACCACCAAGTTCCACCAAGTGGTGGTGGACGGCACGGCTGCCGATGCACTGACGCTCGAAGTGGGCGCAGGTGCGTGGGCCAATGTGGGCGAAGTCAACTACGCAGGTGGCCCGGGCTACTTTGTGTACCAAAACACCGAAACCAACTCACAAGTGATTGTGGACAAAACGGTGGTCGTCAACAACAAGGACAAGGCACCGCCTGTGGTGGTGTTGACAGACTCGATCAATGGGGTGGCTGCAGGGGACTGGAGTGGCCTCAGTGTGTCCAATGCGGGTGACGTCAACGGTGACGGCTATGACGACGTGATCATTGGTGCAGGCAAAGCTGACCCCTTGGGTCGGAGTGATGCAGGCAGCAGCTATGTGGTGTTTGGTGGACCTGCCAATTTGATGCCCTTCAATTTGTCAACGTTGAATGCTGGCACCAGCACCAAAGGTTTTGTGATCAATGGGGGGGTGAGCACGCTGTACGGCGGCATAGGCTGGTCGGCGTCTGCAGCGGGCGACATCAACAGCGATGGCTTGGCCGATTTGGTGATTGATGGTGGATCCACCAACGACGGTCCAGGTAAGGCGTATGTTGTGTACGGCAAAACCAGTGGCACAGCCGTCGATCTGGGTTCTTTATCTGCAACGACCGGTTTTGTGGTCAACGGCTTACAGACGGCAGACTATTTCGGCACGAGTGTGTCCAACGGTGGCGACATCAACGGCGATGGCTTGGCTGATTTGATCGTGGGCTCCTTTGGCTTGGGCATCAGCGCGGCCACCACGGATGAGGGTTCTGTGTATGTGATGTTTGGACAAACCAATCCATCGACCATGAACGTGAACAGTTCGACGGCAGGTTTTGTCATTCAAGGCTGGAGCAAGTCGATCTTGGGCAGCCCAGCAGGCGCTATGGCGGGTTACAACGTGTCGACCGCTGGCGACGTGAACGGTGACGGTCTGGCGGATGTGATGTTCTCGGGATACAACTACGGCCGTACTGAAGACTATGTGGTGTTTGGCAAAACAGACAACACGACTGTGAGGATTGACAACCTAGGTACCAACGGCTTCAAAATCCAGAGTCAGAATCCGGCGGAGCAATCATGGTTCTCGCTTTCTTACGCAGGCGATGTGAACGGTGATGGTTTGTCTGATGTGGTTTTGGGTGCGAACAATGCCTACAGCATCAGCGATGGTGTGGGTGTTCCCTACGTGGGCAAGAGCTATGTGGTGTTTGGTAAAACGAACAATGCCACCGTGGACCTGACGGCCATCGCCGGTGGTACAGGTGGATATGTCATCAACGGTGAGCTCGATCGCGATTTGCTGGGCAGCAGTGTCTCTTATGCAGGTGACATCAACGGCGATGGTTTGGCCGACTTGATCGTTGGCGCCAAAGGTTCTTATGCAACACAACCGGGACGAACGTTTGTGGTCTATGGCAAAACAGATGCCACCGCAATCAACGTGTCTGATGTGGCCAAAGGTGTTGGCGGCTTTGTCATTCAGGGCCAATCAGCCGACGACAAATTGGGCGTGGATGTCTCTAACGCAGGCGACGTCAACGGTGACGGCTACGACGATTTGATTGTGGGTGCGCAGTATGCCGACCCCACCACTGGATCGATTGATGCTGGCAAAACCTACATCATCTATGGCGGTTCACAGTTCATCAGCGGCAACATTGCCACGGCCACGGGCACAGCTTCTGATGAAATGGTCATTGGCACCAGCAGCGACGACACCCTGACCGGCAACGGCGGTGTGGACCGCTTCAACGCGGGCAAGGGCAACGACACCGTCGTGCTGCAAGCCTCTGATGTGACCAACTTGGCCAACAACACCGTCGGTGGTGCCAAGGCCATGGTCGACGGCGGCACGGGTTTTGACACCCTGCAAGTGTCGGCCGCAGGCGTGAACCTGGACATGACCGCCATCAGCAATGTGAGCGCCATGGTCAACGAAGGTGCCAGCCGCATCAACAGCATCGAGCGCATCAACCTCGGTGCCGATGCCACAGCCAACACGCTGACCCTGACGGCCAAAGATGTGAACGACATGGCCGACTTCAACAGCATCCGCTTGGGTGCCAGCGACGACGGCAAGACCTGGAGCAACGTGACGGGCACTGCTCTGAGCGCCACCACCAAGTTCCACCAAGTGGTGGTGGAGGGCACGGCTGCCGATGCACTGACGCTCGAAGTGGGCGCAGGTGCCTGGGCCAACGTGGGCGAAGTCAACTACGCAGGTGGCCCGGGCTACTTTGTGTACCAAAACACCGAAACCAATTCACAAGTGATTGTGGACAAGACGGTGGTCGTCAACAACAAGGACAAGGCACCGCCTGTGGTGGTGTTGACGGACTCGATCAATGGCGGCGCCCACAGCGTTGCCAATGCAGGCGATGTGAACGGTGATGGTTATGACGATTTCATCATCAGTGCTTCATACGCTTCGAACAACTACCGCTCGTATGTGGTGTTTGGCAGTTCAGCCAATCTGATGCCTTTGGAGCTGACCAGTTTGACCGCTTCGGGCGGCAGTGCAGGTTTCTACATCAGTGATTCCACACCCATTGAAATGATGGGTTACAGCATTTCGGGTGGCGGTGACATCAACGGTGACGGTCTGGCCGATTTGATCGTGGGTGCTTATGCGGGGTCTGCCAACGGTGTGGGCAATTCCGGCAAAACGTATGTGGTCTATGGCAAAACAAACACGACTGCAATCGATGTTCAAACATTGAATGCCGGGACAAGCTCGGCTGGTTTTGTCATCAATGGTGCAGGTCTGAGTGCGGCTGAAGGCATCAGTGTGTCCAGCGCTGGCGATGTCAACGGCGACGGATTTGCAGATGTATTGGTGTCCGGATACACATCGACCAGCAACGGCGCAGCCAACCCAGGTACCAACTATGTGGTGTTTGGTTCTTCATCCACATCACCTGTCAACTTGACCGCTGTGGCCTCAGGCACTGGTGGCTTCAGGATCGACACCCCCAATCAAGGCTCAACACCGATGATTGCCAATGCAGGTGACGTCAACGGAGACGGTTTGGCTGACTTGGTCATTGCAGCGAAGGGTGACTTCACAAACTACACCAACAGCTCTTCAGGGTATTCGTTTGTGGTGTTTGGTAAAACCAATGGCTCCCCCGTCAATTGGAGCAGCTTGACCAATGGCGCATCGACAAATGGGTATGTCATCAACGGTGGTACCTCGGTAAGCTCTTCGTTTGGAGTTGCAAGTGCGGGCGATGTCAACGGTGATGGTTTGTCTGATCTCGTCATGGGTTCAACCATCGGCAACAGCTTTGTGGTGTTTGGTAAAACATCTGGTGCCGCCATCAGTCTGCCAAGCTGGTCCAGTGGCACATCCACGGAAGGTTTTGCCATCAATGCGGCGGGCACTGCTGATCTTGCGGGATTGAGCGTGTCTTATGCAGGCGACATCAACGGCGATGGTTTGTCTGATTTGGTCGTGGGCAGTGGCTTGGCGGACCCGGTCGGAAAAACGAACGCAGGCAAGGTGTATGTGGTGTACGGCAAAACCGACAACACAGCCATCAGCTTGAGTAAAGTGGCTTTGGGCAGTGGTGGCTTTGTCATCAATGGCCAATCTGCTGGCGATAATTTGGGTGGCAGCAACAGCGGCTCATTCCAAAATGAAAGCGTGACCTACGCAGGCGATGTGAACGGCGATGGTTATGACGACTTGCTCGTCTCGGCAGACACCGCAGGCAAAACCTATGTCATCTATGGCGGCAATCAGTTTGTCAGTGGCAGCGTGGCACTGGCCAATGGCACTTCGTCTGACGAATATGTGGTCGGCACAAGTGGCAACGACACCTTGACCGGCAACGGCGGCGTGGACCGCTTCAACGCAGGCAAAGGCAACGACACCGTTGTACTGCAAACCTCTGACGTGGCCAACCTGTCCAACAACACCATCGGTGGCGTCAAAGCCATGGTCGACGGCGGCACGGGCTTTGACACCCTGCAAGTGTCGGCCAGCGGCGTGAACCTGGACATGACCACCATCACCAATGTGAGTGGCATGAACAACGATGGCACAAGCCGCATCAACAGCATCGAGCGCATCAACCTCGGTGCCGACGCCACAGCCAATACGCTGACGCTGACGGCCAAAGATGTGAACGACATGGCCGACTTCAACAGCATCCGCATTAACTCGCTCAGCGACGACGGCAAGACCTGGAGCAACGTGACGGGCACTGCCCTGAGCGTGACCACCAAGTTCCACCAAGTGGTGGTGGAGGGCACGGCTGCCGACACCCTCAACCTGGGTGCGGGCTTCACGCAAGTGGGCACCGTGAGCAACGGCGCGGCCACTTACAACGTGTACCAAAACACGGCCACCAATTCGCAAGTGATTGTCGACAGCGCCATCTCCAACGTGGTGATGGACCTGCCGCCCACATTGGTGAGCACCTCACCGGCCGACAACGCCCAAGTGGCCGCCAACAACTTGGCGACCAACTTGACGCTGACCTTCAACGAAGTGGTCAAAGCAGGCACGGGCGTGATTGAGCTGTACAACGCCAGCACCAATGCGCTGGTGGAAAGCTTCAACGTGGCCAGCAGCACCAAGTTGACCGGCTGGAATAGCGCCACCCTCACCATCAACCCCACCACCGATTTGACCGCTGGTACGGGTTACTACGTGAAGGTGGCTGCCACCGCCGTGAAGGATCTGGGCGGCAACGCTTATGCAGGCATCACAGACGCAACGACGTTCAACTTCTTGACGCTGAATTCGGATGGCAGTATTCCTGTGTTCCCGCCAAATGGTGGAGGAAACTGGAGCAGTTTGGGGTATGCCGTTTCTAGCGCAGGCGATGTCAACGGTGATGGTTATGAAGATGTGATCGTTGGGTCGCGTACCTCTGGATCTACTGGCTACACAGCCGCTGAGGGCGGAAATGCTCCCGGTGCTGCATATGTGATCTATGGCAACGCAGATGTAACGGGCGTTAGCTTATCGAGTGGAACAATTGCAACAAGCTTGGGTTTCAAAATCTCTGGGCAGTCAGCGACCAACCTCGGCAGCAGTGTTTCTGGTGCAGGTGACATTAACGGTGACGGTTTTGCCGATCTGATTGTTAGTGCGCGATTGAGTACTGTTTCGGGCAGTCCTAATGCGGGTGAAAGCTTTGTCATTTTTGGTAAGGCCACCAATGCAGGTGTGAACCTGTCAAGTGGCGTTGTTGCAAGCTCAGATGGCTTTAAGCTTTCGGGGGGGATTTCAAACTCTTATTTCGGTCAAAGCGTATCCAGTGCCGGGGATGTCAACGGTGATGGCTTAGCCGATCTGTTGATTGGCGCCTCCGGCATCATGGATGTCAATAATTCGATGATTGGTAAGGCGTATGTTGTCTATGGCAGCACAGCAGCCGGTGCCACAGGCCTTAGTTTGAGCAACGGGTACACAATTACTGGGCCAAGTGGTGGAACCAATCCAACCATTGGCTATACAGTTTCAAATGCAGGCGACGTCAACGGCGATGGCTTGGCTGACCAAATTGTGGGTGGTCGTGGATCCAACGGTTCGACAGACGCTTATGTTGTGTACGGTAACAGCACAGGTTCAAGCATTAGTTTGGGAATTAACAGCGTACCCAATAGCAGCGGTTTCAAGATTGCCCAAGGTTTAGTTGGTAGCGTATCAAGTGCAGGCGATGTCAACGGTGATGGACTGGCTGATTTGATTGTCGGTGCATACAGTGCGAACACCTTTGCAGGTGCCTCGTATGTGATTTATGGAAAAAACACCAATCCTTCAAGCTATGAATTAACAGGCACAACAGCGACGATCGCTTCAAGTGACGGATTTAAAATCACTGGTGGCACAGGGACTTCGTATCTCGGCTACTCAGTGTCCACCGCAGGTGATGTTAACGGTGACGGATTAAGTGACGTGATCGTGGGTAGTTTGGGCAGCACATTCATCGTTTACGGCAATACCTTGAACACAGGCTTGGATTTGAGTTCAGGTTCTATTGCTGCAAGCAACGGTTTCAAACTCAGTGCGCCAATACCTCCTTACGGATCGCCGACACAGCCGGCCTACTTTGGAGGTGCCGTTTCTAGCGCAGGTGATATGAACGGTGATGGTTTGGGTGATCTGATCATTGGCGTGGCCGACTCTAACGGCAATTCACAAACCGGCGCTTATTACTTGGTCATGGGCGGCACACAAAACGTCACCAGCGCCGTCAACCTCACCGGCACCGCCTCTGACGAAGCCGTCTTGGGCACCGCAGGCAACGACGTGCTCGTTGGCAACGGTGGCGTGGACCGCTTCTTTGCGGGCAAAGGCAACGACACCATCGTGCTGCAAGCGTCTGACGCCACCAACTTGGCCAGCAACACGGGTGCTACCCGAGCCACGGTGCAGGGTGGTCAAGGCTTTGACACCCTCCGCCTCAGCGCGGGCATGTCGCTGGACATGACCGCCATCACCAATGTGGGTGCGATGGGCTTTGAAGAAAACAGCCGCATCGAAAGCATCGAGCGCATCGACATGGCCACCGACACCAGCGCCAACACGCTGACCCTGACGGCCAAAGACGTGAACGACATGGCGGGCTTCAACAGCTACAACAGTGGCAATGGCTGGGTCGGCTTGGCTGCCTCGGTTCAGCGCCATCAGTTGCTGGTTGACGGCAACAGCGCCGACACCCTCACCTCGACCGACGCTTGGAGCTACGCAGGCACTGCCACCAACGGCGGCAAGACTTACAGCGTGTACAACAGCATCTCCAGCATGTCGCAGATCATTGTGGACAGCACGGTGCAAAACAAGCTGAACCCGGGCCTGAGTTTGGCCATTGTGGACACGGGCTTGGGGGGGTACGCCATCAACGGCGAAGCCGTCTCTGACAGCAGTGGCTACACCATCAGGAACGCAGGTGATGTGAACGGCGACGGTTATGACGACATCCTGATCAGCACGCCTTTTGCGAACGTGGGTGCCTTGAACGATGCTGGCAAAGCCTACGTCGTGTTTGGCAAAGCAGGCGGCCTCACAGGCAATACCAACATTGAGCTGAGCAGTGTGGCGGCTGGTGTGGGCGGTTTTGTAATCAATGGCGCAGCAGCTTCCGATTACACAGGGACAAGGTTCAGCGCTGCGGGTGACGTCAATGGCGACGGCCTGGCCGATGTGATCGTGTCGTCTGAAAACGCAGACGTGACGACCGCCGGAGACAACATCGGTCGCGCTTTTGTGCTTTATGGCAAAACCAGCGGAGCGGCGGTTAATTTGTCTGCCGTGGCCACCAGCGAAGGCTTCTCGATCAACGCGGGTCAAACCAGTGCGGGGTTAACCACTGTGGGCCAAGCGGGCGACGTCAACGGTGACGGCCTGGCCGACTTGATTGTGTCCACCACCAACGCCGATTCAGGGAGCACGTTGAACATCGGCAAGTCCTATGTGGTGTTTGGCAGCACAAACAACAGTGCATCGGTCAACCTGACAGCGATTGAAGGGGGTGTGGGTGGCTTCGTCGTCAATGGCCCTGGTGCCGATGTGCGTGTGGGGTATGGTGCCCGAAGCGCTGGCGACTTCAACGGCGACGGCTTGAGCGATCTGATCATGGGTGCAGACTTCAATGCATCGAACGCGTTCAGTGGCACCAGTTACATCGTGTACGGCAAGACCAGTACCACTGCAGTGGACTTGTCCAATGCAGGTACAGCGGCGTTCGCCATCGTGGGTCAGTCCGCCGCAGACAAGGCTTTCCGCGTGTCCAACGCGGGCGACGTCAACGGTGACGGTCTGGCCGATGTGGTTGTGGGCGCTATAGGCGCAGACACCGCAGCGGGCGTCGATGCGGGCCGCAGCTATGTGGTGTTTGGCAAAACCGGTGCTTCGGGCACAGTCCAGTTGAGTGCTATTGCAGCTGGTGTGGGTGGCTTTGCCATCAATGGTGAAGTGGCAGCAGACACCGCTGGCATCGTGAGTTACGCTGGCGACATCAACGGCGATGGCTTGGCTGACCTGATTGTGGCGGCCCCGGGCAACGACAATTTGGCTGGTGCCAACGCGGGGCGTGCCTATGTGGTTTACGGCCAAACGGGAACAACGGCGGTCAATCTGAGCACGGTGGCCAATGGTGTGGGTGGCTTGGCCATCAACGGTTTCTCTACGGGCAGTTCCGTGTCATCGGTTTCTTATGGGGGTGATCTGAACGGTGATGGCTATGATGATTTGCTGGTCGCGACATCGAATGCCGATCCAGCGGGCCGCACCGATGCAGGAAAAACCTTTGTCGTCTTTGGTGGCAACCAGCTGGCGACCCTGGTGGACTTTGTGGGCGATGCCACAGCCAACACGCAAACTGGAACCACGGCAGCCGAAACCTTTGCGGCAGGCGATGGCAACGACACGCTGATTGGCAACGGCGGTGCCGATGTCATGTCAGGCGGTCGTGGCAACGACATGTTTGTGATCAACGCCAGCAACATCACGGCTCTGAACAGCGCCATGGGTGCAGGTGGCAATATCGCGCAGCAAGCGCGTGTAGATGGCGGCACGGGTGTCGACACCCTGCAGTTGTCTGGCGGTGCATCGTTGGACCTGACCGCAGTGACCAACGTGGATGCCATGTCTGCCGAAAACACCAGCCGCATCGAAAGCATCGAACGCATCGACATGGCCACCGACACCAGCGCCAACACGCTGACCCTGACTGCCAAAGATGTGAACGACATGGCGGGCTTCAATGTCATCCGCACGGGCACCGTCAGCGCAGATGGCAACATTTGGGCCAATGTGACGGGCACGGCATTGAGCGCCATCACCAAATACCATCAGTTGGTGGTGGATGGCACGAATGTGGATACTTTGAGCTTGTCTAACAATGAACTTTGGACCAAGGTGGGTGAGGTCAGCAATACGGGTTCGGTGTTGGCCAGCACGCATGCGGTGTATCAAAACAATGCGACCAACACGCAGTTGATCGTAGACAAGCGCATGAATATCCAGCAGTTGGACTTTGCACGGGTGTCGATCTCGGACAACCAAACTTCTGCGACCACAGGCAACAACACGCAGCTGACCTTCACTTTGAAATTCAGCGAAGCCGTGGATCCGAGCACCTTGACCACTGAGGATCTGAATGTTGTCAATGGCACTTTGGTGCCCAATTCGTTCACGCAAGTTGACAGCACGACTTGGACAGCCCAGGTCACCACACCGACTTCGGGATCGAGTGCAACAGTCTTGTCTTTGAGCGATAACAGCTACAAGGCGATGAGCACAGCCATTGGTTTGGGTGGCTCTGGTGTGCAGGCTTATGGTGCCTTGGGTACGGGGGCTTCACCCGGTTCGGGATATTCTTCAGGCACTAACTCATACAGTGCAATTGGTGCGTTCACCAACGGTTCGACGGTCTTTGCTTACAGCAATGGCTTGACGCCATGGGCGACTCAGGGCGGTTCTTTGTACCCGAACGGTTTGTATGAGTTTTCATATTTGACGGTTGAGTTGTACAGAGCCGATGGTTCCTCTGTGCTCGTTGAAAACATTGACCAGGCATCGAAGTGGAACGGTACGCGTCACACTTCGCCGCAGGTGGCTCAGGCCGGTGCAGATGGTTCGTTTGTGGTGACCTGGAATTTCTACGGTTCGAATGGTTACTTCTACCCTTATGCGCAAAAATACAGCGCAGATGGAGTCGCAGTGGGTCCACGTACCGCATTGGCCACTACGGGTTCTTTCTCGACCGTGGTTGCGCCTTTAGGTCTGGATGGTTCGTATTCGATCACTTGGACAGAAAGTAACGTCATCAAGTTCCAACGCTTCAATGCCGACGGAACCAAGACAAACTATTCGCTGATGACACTGGATGGCGATGGCAATGGTGCAGACACTTCACCTCAGGTGATCTCGACAGGCGCAGATGGCGGCAGTGTGGTGACTTGGACAGGTCCGGATGGTTCAGGTCAGCCGACTGTCTTTGTGCAGAAGGTTTTTGCAAACAGTGGCATGTCGGGCTTGGTCAAGCTCAAGGCACCTTCAGCAAGCACCAATTCAGACAGCCAGCCAGACATTCTGGTCGTTGGCAATTCGGGTGCGTATGTGGTGACTTGGACGGGCAAGGATGAGGGTGGCGACACCAGCATTTTTGTGCAGAAGTTCAATGCGGATGGGTCAACCACTGGCAACGCGGTTGTCAAATTGGAAGGTGCGGGTTCAACATCGAGCAACGACTCTGCACCACGGGCGTATTCGATTGCTGCAGATGGTTCGTTTGCATTGGTTTGGACTGTCACAGGCACAGGCAAATACATGCAGAAGTTCAATGCCGATGGCACCACAAACGGCACTACAGCGTATGTGGCACCCGCCGATGCACAGGTCGTTGTTTTTGACAACGGTGACTATGCCTTGTCGACTTTGTTGAACAACAACACCATCGTCACGACCAAGTACTCTGGCGCAGGGGTCATGCTGTGGACAGACAGCTGGTTCTACCCAGCTCCGTCCAACGTGTCGCCTTGGGCTGTGAATGGTATGTCCTACACCATGGTGGCTCAGGCAGATGGGGGCATCGCGTTGGGTGGTGTTGCGGCTGTGACTGGAACGTCCTACAACTCCAGCGACTCATTGAAGTTCTATGTGGACTACACCTCGACAGGTCGTGCGTTTGTCAAGACCGGTACAAGCGGCACAGATGTTTTGGTGGGTACCGATGGTGCTGACTACATCACTGCCGCAGGGGGAGCTGACATCGTTTACGCGGGTGCGGGTAACGATAGCGTGACGATCGACGCTTCTAACATCAGCAGTTTGGGGGTCAGCAACAACATGGTGCTGGACGGTGGTTCGGGGATCAACAAGTTGATTCTTAACACGTCTACCGCGCAGACACTGGATCTGACCAACATCCTGGTGTCCAGCAAGGTAAATGGTTTCACGTTGATCGATTTGACAACAGGGACCAATACGCTGACCTTGTCTCAGACCCAGGCAGCTGTGTTGTCGGGCGCTTCAGACAATGCATCGACCGCCGTAGATGAGTCCAAGATGTTGATTGTGAACGGCAATGCGGGTGATGGTGTCCAGTTCATGGATGGCACCAACTGGAGCGCCGGGCAGTCATTCACTGGCAACAGCTTGAACCTGACTTATGGGGCAGCTTTCGCCTTCAAGAGCAGCAGCACGTACAAGCTCTACACAGCGGCCAATGGAGCGACGGTTTTTGTGAACTCTTTGGTCACGGTCACTGGCAATATCGCACCAGTAGTTTTGGACATGAATGGTGATGGTGAATTGAGTTACGCCCGGATGCTCATGGACGTGAACAGCGATGGTGAGATGGACATGACCCTTTGGGCCGGTCGTCAAGATGGTGTGCTGGTTTGGGACAAATACCATGACGGCAAGGTTCACAACCACACGCAATATGCGTTCGTTCAGTACGGCGGAGAGTCCGATCTGGAGGGTCTGGCCGCGATGTTTGACACCAACTGCGATGGCCAACTGAATGCTGCTGATGCATTGTTTGGCGAGTTCAAGGTTTGGCAAGATGCGAACCAGAACGGTGTGAGTGATGCAGGTGAGTTGCTCAGCTTGACCGATGCGGGCATTGCCAGCATCAACCTGGTCAGCGATGGTGTGCAGCGCACACCTGTGGCGGGTGTGACTGAAGCCGGTCAGACCACCGCGACCATGGTGGATGGCCAGAGTGTGTTGGTGGCTGATGCGGCCTTCGTTTACGAAACCGCAATCGATGCCGATATGGCTGGACATTTGGCCGCTCAACAGAGCACCGATGTGACGCCTGAACAAGTCGCCGCCGCGATTGCCGTGTGCACCAGCGCTGCCGAGTCGAGCGTCTACTCGCTCAGCAACGGCCAGAGCCTGGACCTGACCACCGTGCTCAAGGACATGAGCTTCAAGGGCATCGTCAAGGGCTTGGAGCAAGTGGACATGGCCACCGACACCAGTGCCAACAAGGTGTCGCTGACCTTGGCCGATGTGCTGAGCCTGCCGCCCACCAACGGTGTGTACCAGCTGGTGTTGTCTGGTGCTGCCAACGACAAGGTGATGCTGACCGAAGGCGAGTGGACCGACACCGGCAACGTGGTCAACCAAAACGGTAACAACTACGCTGTTTACACCGGCACCACCGACCCGTCAGCGCAACTGCTGATTGACCAGCACATGCTGCAGTCTCACCAGACCAGCTAAACCAAAAAGGGCCGCCACAAGCGGCCCTTTTTTTGTGGTGTGGGAGCCCACCCTGTGGGCGATTGCCTTGTTGCCTTTGTAGGAGCCCACCCTGTGGGCGATTGGTTTTAAATAAAATGAATACGCCAATGGCGTATAGAATGGAGTTCTGTGGAATTCATCGAAACCCCCACTTTTACACGCACGATCACCGTGTTGTTGTCGGATGATTCTTATGCGCAAATGCAGATGGCATTGGTTGAAAATCCGGCTCTTGGTGATCTGATCCGAGGCGGCGGAGGGATTCGAAAATTGCGCTATGCAGTGCAAGGGCGTGGCAAAAGTGCGGGGGTCCGGGTAATTTATTACTGGCTCAAAGATGAGTTTCAGATTTATTTGTTGTTGGCCTACCCGAAGTCAGCCAAGGATTCGCTGACAGACAAAGAGGTTGCGCTTTTATATGACTTGGTAAAGGAGTTGTGAAAATGGAAAAAGCATTGTTCGATGATTTGGTACAAAGCTTGAAAGAGGCCAAAGCGATTTCTAATGGGAAAGCCCAAGCCTCACGACGCTTTGAGATCGACAATCCTGATGTGCGACAGCTTCGAGAGCAAGTAGGTTTGTCACAGTCTGAGTTCGCGCAGATGATGCGTGTAAGCGTGAAGACGCTTCAAAATTGGGAACAACACCGCCGCAATCCAACCGGTCCCGCAGCGGCATTATTGAAAATTGTGTCGACGTCCCCAGAGCTCGCAATGCGTTCACTTCACGCTTGATTTCGCTTTAAAAACTCAGGGCTTAAAGTAGGCATCCACCTTGTGGGCGATTGCCTTGCTGCCCATGTGGGAGCCCACCCCGTGGGCGATGGTTCCTCGGCACGACGCATACCCAGACTTTTTTGTAGGAGCGACGCCCCCGTCGCGATGAAGCCTTGCAGACCACCACCCATCGCCCCGAGTGCGGGTCTCTTGCAAAATGCAGGCAAACCCCGCGACTGCCGCCCTAAAATGTCAGAGTTGCCCTAACCTCACACACCATCATGCCCACCCGCTACCTCGACCCCAAAGTGGACCTCGCCTTCAAACGCGTGTTTGGTGAGCATGAGCACCTGTTGCGCAGTTTTTTGAATGCTTTGCTGCCACTGCCCGACGATGGCCAGATTGAAAGCCTGGAGTACCTCACGCCCGAACAAGTGCCCGAGCTGCCGGGTTTGTTCAAAAACTCTATTGTTGATGTGAAGTGCAAAGATGCCCGGGGGCGCACTTTCATTGTGGAGATGCAAATGCTGTGGAGCACCAGTTTTGAGCAGCGCATTTTGTTTTCTGCCAGCCAGGCTTATGTGAAGCAGTTGCACGCGAGTCAGAGCTACGCCAGCTTGCAGCCGGTGTACGCCTTGGCTCTGACCAGCCAGGTGTTTGACCGGGCCACACCCGAGTACTACCACCACTACCAAATCGTGCGCCAGCATGAGCCAAGGCGGGTGTTAGAAGGGCTGGAGTTTGTGTTCATTGAGCTGCCCAAGTTTGCGCCCCAAAGCCGCACCGACAAGCGCATGCAGGTCAAGTGGCTGCGGTTTATGAGTGAGGTGGGCGAGACCTCGGACAACACACCCGATGCTGACCCCAGCTGGCGCGAAGACCCGGACATCGCCCAGGCCCTGGAATTGGTGGAGGCAGCGGCGTTTACCGAGCAAGAGCTGGAGGCGTACCACATCCAGATTGACAAGGCGCGCATTGAGTCAACGGTGCTGGAAGATGCACGGGCAGAGGGCAAGGCAGAGGGCAAGGCAGAGGGCAAAGCCGAGGGCAAAGCCGAGATTGTCCGGACCATGCACGCCAGTGGTATGGGTGCAGCGCAAATCAGCCAGTTCACAGGTTTGAGCGTGCAACAAGTTGCCGAGATATTGGCCTTGTGATGACCTCATCACGCCACTGACTTGCATCAACCCCAACAACGAACACAGCCCATGCACACCGGTTTCTCTGAACAGCTTGCATCGCCTGGCTTGACAGAGACGGGCGTTGCCGCAGCGATCAACGCGATCTCTGAGGTGTCCAGCGAATTGCCACTCGCACCCGAGGTCTGCCTGCCTGCTACCGAGTCGAGCACCTATTCGCTCAGCTTCGGCCAGAGCCTGGACCTGACCACCGTGCTCAAGGACATGAGCTTCAACGGCATCGTCAAGGGCCTGGAGCAAGTGGACATGGCCACCGACACCAGTGCCAACAAGGTGTCGCTGACCTTGGCCGATGTGCTGAGCATGCCGTCCACCAACGGTGTGTACAAGCTGGTGTTGTCTGGCGCTGCCAACGACAAGGTCATGCTGACCGAAGGCGAGTGGACCGATACCGGCACCGTGGTCAACCAAAACGGCCAAACCTACGCCGTCTACAACGGCACCACCGACCCGTCAGCACAACTGCTGATTGACCAGCAAATGCTGCAGTCTCACCAGACCAGCTAAACCAAAAAGGGCCGCCACAAGCGGCCCTTTTTTTGTCAGTCGCTCCGCGATGCTTTGTGTCTTTGTAGGAGCCCACCCTGTGGGCGATTGCCTTCATTGCCTTTGTGGGAGCCCACCCCTGTGGGCGATTGCCCGCCATAGCGGTGTGCGAAAAATCGCCCACAGGTGTGGGCTCCTGCAAACACTCGGTCCGCGTGTGATGCCTTTTACGGTAAATTGTGGAAACAGGGGGCAGCAATGATTCAAACGAACGAGGAAGTGCAAGCACAAGCGCTGGCTTATGCCAAATCACACCGCACGCGCATTGCCCGTGAAAGAACAGATTTGCACAAGTTTCCAAGTGAAGAGCGGCCCGTTTCGCTTTTTATGGCAGGCTCTCCTGGTGCGGGTAAGACCGAAGCATCCATGGAGTTGTTGAGTGAGTTTGATTCGATTCTTCGCATAGACCCGGATGATTTGCGTGTGGAGTTTCCTGCCTATGAAGGCTCGAACTCTTGGTTATTTCAGGGGGCCGTGGCATTGTTGGTTGAGCGTATACATGACCGAGCCTTGGTCCAAGGGCAGAGCTTTTTACTTGACGGAACTTTGTCGAATTACGCAGTGGCAGAGAAAAATATAGAACGTTCGCTCAAACGTGGACGTTTGGTGCAGATTCTGTATGTGTATCAAGAGCCCGCTTTTGCATGGCAGTTGCCGACTCATATTGAAGTCAAATGTTAAAACGTAAGCCCCAAAATCTCCCCTCAGTTGTTGAAACACCTTTTGCAAGGTTTTTCCGCAGTGCTACGCCAGAAGAAAAGGCAGAGGTTTATGCCCGTGTGATGCAACGCGCAACCCAGCGCCAATTGGACATCATCAACTCTGCAAGCAAAGCTCCTTTGCCCGCTCAGCGTTGAGCCTTTGCCTTTGTAGGAGCCCACCCTGTGGGCGATGGTTTTGAGAATGAAAAAGCCGATTTGTTGTATAGTGAATGAGCATTGTTTGCATCACTTCGGGGGCCCTCATGAGCCGATACAGCTTGAAAGACAGGATGGTTCGTTCGCTTGCTTTGCGCAAAGGAGAGGTGGTCATGCGTGTCGATTTCGAGCGCATGGGCAGCCCCAGTCAGATCAGCCGTGTGCTCAAGCAGCTGTTGGCCGATGGCAAGCTGGTGCGTTTGGGTTATGGCACGTATGCCAAGGCGCGGCCCAGCAGTATCTCGGGCAAACCTGTGCCGCGTGTGTCGCTTGAAGAGTTGGCGCAAGAGACGTTTGAGAAACTGAATGTCCCCGTCACCTTGGGCCGTGCCCAGCGTGCTTATGTCGAACGGCGCACCACGCAAATTCCGGTGCGCACCACATTCGACACGGGCGATCGCCGCATTTCCCGCAAGATCACAGTCGGTATCAGCACGGTGCGTTATGAAAACAATTACAGCGCAAGAGCATAAAAAATTCTGGATATTCGCAACGAATCGCTGTCGTCGTTGCCTCCTGGAATATTCGAAAAAGACCTGCTCCTGACCCAGGCGCTTCGCCACTTGGCCAGCACGGACAGCGATGGCATGGGCTTGGTGTTTTGCGGCGGGACATGCCTTTCCAAAGCGCACAGGCTGATTGATAGGATGTCGGAAGATGTCGATTTCAAACTCGTTGTGCCCGAGGGTTTGTCGCGCACGGCCCGCAGCAAGCGGCTCAGTCAGTTCAAGAGGCGGGTGGTGCTGGTGTTTCAGGAGGCGGGTTTTCATGTGCCGCCAGAGCAGGTCGTGGCGCGTGACGAGAACAGTTATGTGGCGATGAATTTGTTGTACCAGAGCCGTTTTTCGCCCGTGGCCAGTCTGCGCACCGAGATCAAGGTTGAGTTCAATGCGCGTCCACCAGTTCTGCCCACAGCGCCTTTGCCCATCCGCTCTATGCTCGATGAATTGATCGCAGGCTCTGCAGAGGATTTCCAGATCGAGTGCATCAGCGTTGAGGAGACCTTGGCCGAAAAGGTGTTGTCTTTTTTGCGTCGCACGGCAGAGGTGAGGGCAGGGCGCAATCGCGATGAATACGACGACCGTTTGGTGCGCCATCTGTACGATGTGCGGGCCATTGTGGCGCACCACGAACGCTTGATAAACGCGCCGCCGCATGCGCATTTTGCGGCACTGGTGGCGGGCGATGCTGCGCAATACCGCAACCAGTACCCCGAGTTTGAGCTGGACCCTGTTGGCCAGATGCGCGATGTGCTCCAAGCACTTCACGCGCAACCAGATGGTTTTGAGCGTGACTATTTGCAGTTTGTAGACGAGTTGGTTTTTGGCGAAACGGTGTCTTTTACAGAGGCTAGATCGGTTTTTTCTGAATTAGCAGACCAATTGCTCGGCAGCATGCATTCGCTGTGAGATTGGCCGTCAAGCATGTCCTCAAAAAATCACATCTATACAAGATGTGATTTTTGTCCTCGTAGCAGCTCACCCCGTGGGCGATGGTTCCTGCGCCGAAGGCGAAATGGTTAACGACACCATCACCCCCGAAGACGTGGCTGCCGCCATTGCCGCGTGCCCCACCGCCGCCGAGTCGAGCGTCTATTCGCTCAGCAACGGCCAGAGCCTGGACCTGACCACCGTGCTCAAGGACATGAGCTTCAACGGCATCGTTAAGGGCTTGGAGCAAGTGGACATGGCCACCGACACCGCCGCCAACGTGGTGTCCCTGACCCTGGCCGATGTGCTGAGCATGCCGCCCACCAACGGTGTGTACCAGCTGGTGTTGTCTGGCGCTGCCAACGACAAGGTGATGCTGACCGAAGGCGAGTGGACCGATACCGGCAACGTGGTCAAACAAAACGGCCAAAACTACGCCGTCTACACCGGCACCACCGACCCGTCAGCGCAACTGCTGATTGACCAACACATGCTGCAGTCTCACCAGACCAGCTAAACCAAAAAGGGCCGCCACAAGCGGCCCTTTTTTTGCGGTGTGGGAGCCCACCCTGTGGGGGATTGGCGTGCCATGGCGGTATGCGTGAAATAGCCCACAGGGGTGGACTCCTACAACCAGCCACTTTGGTGATGTTTTCATTGGTGCGTATGCCAAGACTTAAGCCGCCAACTCTGAACTGAGCTTGGATTTTTATAACATCTATGTTATTATGAAATATGACGTATCAGCTTGAATATTTCAACCTCAACGCTCAAATGTCGATCGAGGCTTGGCCCGATGGGTTGAAGGCTCGTTATTTGGCTTTGTTGATTCGGATGACTGAGTTTGGTCCTGACATAGGTATGCCGCACACCAGAGCGATGGGTGATGGCTTGTTTGAGGTGCGAGCCAAAGCGGTCGAAGGTATTGGCCGTGCCTTTTATTGCACGATGGTGGGTAAACGAATCGTGATCTTGCATGGGTTTATCAAAAAGACAGATAAAACACCCGCGAAAGAACTCAGGATTGCGCGTGAACGACTGAAGGAGTTAAAGCGATGAAAGCAACGCAGCGAGATGACATGACTTATGCGCCTGTTCCTTTTGACCCGAAGGCGCAGGCGGCGCAGTTGCGAAAGACCAGTCCAGTCTTTGCCGATGCCTGGGATCAGTTGAGCGATGAATTTGAAGCGCTGGATCAGTTGCTCATGGCCCGCAAGCGCGCAGGACTGACGCAGGCGCAGGTGGCCGAGTTGATGGGCGTTAAACAGTCCGCGTTGGCACGTGTGGAGTCAACGCTGGCCTCCAAAAGCCATCCGCCCTCGTTGACGACGTTACGCAAATATGCCCAAGCCTTAGGCTGCAAGCTTGAGTTGAAGATGGTTCCGCAGGTTTGACTGCAGATCAATGGTCAAGCCTTGACCTAAGCTGCCTTCGCAGGAGCCTGTCTGGAAGCGATTGGCTCCGTGTCTTTGTAGGAGGCTACCCTGTGGGCGATTGGTTGCTACGCCGAAGGCGAAATGGGTAACGTCACCATCACCCCCGAAGACGTGGCCGCCGCCATTGCCGTGTGCACCAGCGCTGCCGAGTCGAGCGTCTATTCGCTCAGCAACGGCCAGAGCCTGGACCTGACCACCGTGCTCAAGGACATGAGCTTCAACGGCATCGTCAAGGGCCTGGAGCAAGTGGACATGGCCACCGACACCGCCGCCAACGTGGTGTCCCTGACCCTGGCCGATGTGCTGAGCATGCCGCCCACCAACGGTGTGTACCAGCTGGTGTTGTCTGGCGCTGCCAACGACAAGGTGATGCTGACCGAAGGCGAGTGGACCGATACCGGCAACGTGGTCAACCAAAACGGCCAAAACTACGCCGTCTACACCGGCACCACCGACCCGTCAGCGCAACTGCTGATTGACCAACACATGCTGCAGTCTCACCAGACCAGCTAAACCAAAAAGGGCCGCCACAAGCGGCCCTTTTTTTGCGGTGTGGGAGCCCTTGTGGGAGCCCACCCCGTGGGCGATTGCCTTCATTGTCTTTGTAGGAGCCCTTGTGGGAGCCCACCCCTGTGGGCGATTGGTTTTGTTGTGGGAGCCCACCCCGTGGGCGATTGCCTTGCCTTGATGGGATGCGCGGAATCGCCCACAGGGGTGGGCTCCTACAAACAACCTCACTTGATCACCCGCATAAGGGCGTGGGGGTTTTTCGCGATAATGAAACACACTCCGTGGAGACCATCATCGTTTCATTACAAGATACGAACCAACCAGATGTGAGGCTTTTCGCTATTCCTGCGAATGCGCCTGTGGTCTGGTTGTTTGATGTGGACCAAGCGTTAAAGACGCATCCTGCCTATGTCAATGCCAAAGCTGGTGATTGGCGGAGCGCGTTGACATTGGTTTCTGATCTCGCTTTGGCAGGTGTTTATGCAAACCGTCATAAGTTTGCCCGTGATTGCATTTTTGTGGCGCCCTTTGCGCGAGAAGCCAGTGGCGATAACGCGATTCCTCAAGTGTTGGCTGAAGTTTGTGCCGTGGTTTTCGGAGCGACGGCTGACCAAACGATTATTCAGGTGACGAAGGTTTACCATACGGGTGCAGACGCGATGGAGCGCTTGGCCCTGCGCCCAGAGTTTGATGGTGTAGTGCAACCCGGCAAGCGCTATGTTTTGGTGGATGATGTGACCAGTTTGGGAGGAACCTTGGCTGAGCTCGGTCATTACATCCAATTAAAAGGTGGCATTGTTGCGGGTATTTTTGTTTTGGTAAATGCGGGAAGATTGAAATCTTTTTCACCAGATAGACAAACACTCAAACTATTGGAACAGAGGTATGCAAATGAACTCATTGAAATCTTTGGCATCAAAGCCAGTGCTCTCACCGCCAACGAAGCCCGCTATCTTGTCGGATTCCGTTCGGCTGACGAAATCCGAAATCGACTCGTTAAGGCAAAACAAGAAATTGATATCCGATTACGTTCAAAAGGAATTCCAGGCGTCTTTGGGTGCTAAGTTGGCGTTGCTGCAACAAACTGCTTAAGCTAGAAACACCTTCCGTAAGTTTTTCCCGTACCCTTTGGCTGATTGGTTTCTTTGTGGGAGCCCACCTCATGGGCGATGGTTCCTCTGCAGTGCGCATACCCAGACATTTTTTGTAGGAGCGACGCCCCCGTCGCGAAAAGCCCCGCAAACCACCCCCATCGCCCCGAGTGCGGGGCTCCTACAAAATGGAGGCAAGCCCCGCGACTGCCGCCCTAAAATGTCAGAGTTGCCCTAACCCCTCACCGCCCATGCCCACCCGCTACCTAGACCCCAAAGTGGACCTCGCTTTCAAACGCGTGTTTGGTGAGCATGAGCACCTGTTGCGCAGTTTTTTGAACGCCTTGCTGCCCCTGCCCGACGATGGCCAGATTGAAAGCTTGGAGTACTTGACGCCCGAGCAAGTGCCCGAGTTGCCGGGTTTGTTCAAAAACTCCATTGTCGATGTCAAGTGCAAAGATGTGCGGGGTCGCACCTTCATTGTCGAGATGCAAATGCTGTGGAGCACCAGCTTTGAGCAACGCATTTTGTTTTCTGCCAGCCAGGCTTATGTGAAGCAACTGCACGCGGGCCACAATTACGCCAGCTTGCAGCCGGTGTACGCCTTGGCGTTGACCAGCCAGGTGTTTGATCGGGCCACACCCGAGTATTACCACCACTACCAGATTGTTCGCCAGCACGAGCCACGTCGGGTGTTGGAGGGTTTGGAGTTTGTGTTCATCGAGTTACCCAAGTTCGCCCCCCAAAGCCGCACCGACAAGCGCATGCAGGTCAAGTGGTTGCGCTTTATGAGCGAAGTGGGAGAGACCTCGGGCAGCAAACCCGATGCAGACACCAGCTGGCGCGAAGACCCCGACATTGCCCAGGCCCTGGAGTTGGTTGAGGCAGCCGCGTTTACCGAGCAAGAGCTGGAGGCGTACCACATCCAGATTGACAAGGCGCGCATTGAATCAACGGTGCTGGAGGATGCACGGGCAGAAGCCAAGGCAGAGGGCAAGGCAGAGGGCAAGGCAGAGGGCGAAGCTTTGGGTATTGCAAAGGGCAAAGCAGAGGGCAAGGCCGAAGGCGAAGCCGCAGCCAAGGTCCAAATGGTTCGTGCCATGCACGCCAGCGGCCTAGACTTGGTGCAAATCGCACAAATCACAGGCTTGAGCCGCCAACAAATTGACGATTTGCTGGTGCCATGATGGATGCACCGAGGTTGTAGGAGCGACGCCCCCGTCGCGATCACCCCCGCAAACCACCAACAATCGCCCCGAGAGAAGGGCTCCTACAAAATGCAACTTGCCCCCTGTAGGAGCGACGCCCCCGTCGCGATAAAGCCTCGCAAACCCCCAAGAATCGCCCCGAGGGCAGGGCTCCTACAAAATGCAGGGTTGCTTGTAGGAGCGACGCCCCCGTCGCGATCACCCCCGCAAACCCCCAAGAATCACCCCGAGAGCAGGGCTCCTACAAAATGCAGGCAGGAAAAGCCTCACAAAACAACCCTTATCTCCAGAGAGCAGGGTTTCGGTGATGGGGCGTTCATGCGTTAAGCTTTTCGTTTTAGTCAAGCTTGGAGAGATGTCTTATGCAACCATTTTCAACCCGTGCCAACCGCGTCAGGGCTTGGCTGGCCATGTTTGTGGTGACGTCAGCCTTGACCGGTTGTGGTTACAACGATTTTCAGCGTCTGGATGAGCAGACCACTTCGGCATGGTCCGAAGTGCTCAACCAATACCAGCGCCGCGCCGATTTGGTGCCCAACATCGTGGCCACGGTCAAAGGCGAGGCCAATTTTGAGCAGGAAACGCTGACCAAGGTGATTGAGGCACGCGCCAAGGCCACCAGTTTTCAGATCACTCCCGAGGTGCTGACCAATCCGCAGGCGATGCAGCAGTTTCAGGCCATGCAGGGCCAACTGTCCAGCGCCCTGTCGCGTTTGATGGTGGTGTCCGAGCAATACCCCAACCTCAAGGCCAACCAGGGTTTTGCGGATTTGCGTGTGCAGCTCGAAGG
Source organism: Limnohabitans sp. 2KL-3 (assembly GCF_001269405.1). Lineage (NCBI taxonomy): Bacteria > Pseudomonadati > Pseudomonadota > Betaproteobacteria > Burkholderiales > Comamonadaceae > Limnohabitans > Limnohabitans sp. 2KL-3. The sequence goes on along the minus strand of NZ_CXON01000001.1, from coordinate 456,384 downwards.
CACTGAAAACCGCATCACGGTGGCGCGCAACCGCTACATTGCCGCCGTCAAGGATTACAACGTCTTGGCCCGCAGCTTTCCGACCAACTTGACGGCCAAAGTGTTCGGCTACGCGCCCAAGGCCAATTTCGCGGTGGCCAATGAAGCGGCCATCAGTGCGCCGCCCAAAGTGGATTTCGGCAAGTGAGCTTGCCCCCTGTGATGTTCCCCATGCCCATGGGTGGTCGTGCTCGTTGGGGCTTGAGCAAGGGTCTGACAAGGCTGTGGCTGTGTGCCGTGGTTTGGGCCGCCATGTGCTTGTCGCCCGCGTGGGCGCAGGCGCTGGTGCCTGTGCCAGCCCTCACCGCTCGCGTGATGGACCAGACCGGCACGTTGGCCGTTGCCGATGTGGCCGCCCTTGAGCAGCAACTCCAAACCTTTGAGCAGCAACGCGGCACCCAGATCGTCGTGCTGCTGCTGCCCAGCACTGCGCCTGAAGACATCAGCGACTTCACCCAGCGCTTGGGCGATGCCTGGAAAATCGGTCGCCGCCAGGTGGGCGACGGTGTGTTGCTGGTGGTGGCGCTCAATGACCGCCGCTTGCGCATTGCCCCGGCCAAGGCACTCGAAGGCGCGGTGCCCGACTTGGCGGCCCAACGCATCATTGACCAGGTGATCACGCCCGCTTTTCGTCGAGGGGATGTGGCGGCAGGCTTGCGTGAAGGATTGACGCACCTGCAGGCCCGCATTGAGGGCGAGGCTTTGCCCTTGCCTGGCACGGGTGCTCAACGAGCCCAACGCAGCGAAGGCGACGAGGTGGATTGGCTGAACTTGGCGGTTTTGTTGCTGGTGGCCTTGCCTGCCGTGGCGGGCGTGTTGCGCCGGGTGTTGGGCCAGCGAGTGGGCGCATTGGCCACTGGTGGCGTGGTGGGCGTTTTGGTTTGGAGCGTGACGGGTCTGCTTTGGCTGGGAGGCATCGCCGCCTTGTTGGGCTTGATGTTGGCGCTGTTCATGCAGGCACTGCCCAGCGCGGCTGTGCGCCGCAGCCAGGGGCGTGGTGGTGACTTATCCGGCTGGGGTGGCGGGCGTGGCCACTCAGGCACTTGGGGTGGTTCGGGCGGCGGTGGGTTTTCGTCGGGCGGTGGTGGTGATTTTGGGGGCGGTGGTGCCTCCGGGAGATGGTGACATGCACGAATCGCTGATGACCCATGGGGCGCGTTGGTGGCGACACCGCTGGATGCCCGAGCGTGCCGCCGAGCGGGCGGTACCACCGGCCATGGCCGAGCAACTGCAGGCCCGGGTGAGTGCGAGCGAAGCGAGGCACAGTGGTGAAATTGTGGTGTGCGTCGAAGCTGCCTTGCCCAACAAGGACCTGTGGCGGGCGGGGCGCGAAGCCCCCTTGCCTGTGGTGATTCGTGAGCGGGCACTTTTTTGGTTTGGTCAATTGCGCGTTTGGGACACCGAACACAACAACGGCGTGTTGATCTATCTGCTTTTGGCTGAGCGCTGCGTCGAAATCGTGGTGGACCGTGGCATCAGCCGTCATGTGGCGGATGAACACTGGCAATCGGTGGTCCAAGCTTTGGGCCAGCACTTGCAAAGCGGCGACTTTGAAAGTGGCCTGACACAGGCGCTGCAAGAAGTCTCGGCGCTGCTGGTCGAACACTTTCCCCTGCAGCCCGATGACGTGAACCCCAACGAGCTGAGCAACCGAGTGGTTTGGGTCGATTGAACCGTCCCATTTGCAGGTGAGATGTCCATTGGCAGGAGCCCCGCCCCCGGGGCGATGGGGTGGTGATCTGCGAGGCTTATCGCGACGAGGGCGTCGCTCCCACAATCCCTGTAGGAGCCCCGCCCCCGGGGCGATGGGGTGGTGGTCTGCAAGGCTTATCGCGACGAGGGCGTCGCTCCCACAATCCCTGTAGGAGCCCCGCCCCCGGGGCGATGGGGTGGTGGTCTGCGAGGCTTGATCGCGACGAGGGCGTCGCTCCCACAATCCCTGTAGGAGCCCCGCCCCCGGGGCGATGGGGTGGTGGTCTGCGAGGCTTATCGCGACGAGGGTGTCGCTCCCACAATCCCTGTGGGAGCCCCGCCCCCGGGGCGATGCGGTGGTGGTCTGCGAGGCTTCATCGCGACGAGGGCGTCGCTCCCACAATCCCTGTAGGAGCCCCGCCCCCGGGGCGATGCGGTGGTGGTCTGCGAGGCTTCATCGCGACGAGGGCGTCGCTCCCGCAATCCCTGTAGGAGCCCCGCCCCCGGGGCGATGGCTGGTGGTCTGCAAGGCTTATCGCGACGAGGGCGTCGCTCCCACAATCCCTGTAGGAGCCCCGCCCTCGGGGCGATGGGGTGGTGGTCAGCGAGGCTTATCGCGACGAGGGCGTCGCTCCCGCAATCCCTGTAGGAGCCCCGCCCCCGGGGCGATGCGGTGGTGGTCAGCGAGGCTTATCGCGACGAGGGCGTCGCTCCCAAAATCCCTGTAGGAGCCCCGCCCCCGGGGCGATGGGGTGGTGGTCTGCAAGGCTTGATCGCGACGAGGGCATCGCTCCCACAATCCCTGTAGGAGCCCCGCCCTCGGGGCGATGGGCGTTGGATTGTGAGGGCGTCATCCAAAAGCCAACGACCTGTCAAGCACAATCGCCATCACCATCGCCACAGGGGAGCGCGAAGGTCAAACAAAAGGTAAGCCATGCACAACTTCTGGACCGCTTGCGGTCACCAACACCTGAGGCGCGACACGCGCGGCTGGATGAGCGCGACGCCCGACTATTGGCGTTTGTGGTTGCAGCGTCCCGAGCTGGCGCTGGTGCCCGAATCGTGTCAAGCTGAAAAGCGTTTGCACAAGGCCTTGTTGGACAACCCCTTGGTGCAGGTCGCGCCCGCGCAATTGAGTGCATTCAAGGACGACGATGCGCGGGAAAACTACCAACTGTTCTTGCGTTTTCGGGACGACGTGCAAGCTGCGGGTTCGCTGGAATCGGCTTACATGGCTTGGCAGCACAGCGGCCATATTCAGCTGCCCCCGCTCTTCATCGATCTGGTGGTGCAAGCCATCGTGTGCAATGTGCTGGACGATGTGGAGGACGCTTGGGTCTGGCGTGCGGCCGAGCTGCTGTTCCGCCGCCAGCGCATCACCGTCGAAGGTGGCCGCGTGTTGTCGGGCGACAGCGAGACTTTGGACAGTCTCAAAGCCACAGGCGGTTTGGGCGAGATGGGGCGTTTGTTGATGGAGGGCGGTGCCACGCTCAAGGCGGTCGATGTGAAGGTGCTGCACACGGACAATGCCGAGCGCTATTTTGCGCAGCGCGAGGGCTTGGGCCGCTACGCCTTTTTGCTCGACATGACGCATGAACTGCAAAACCAATTGCCGCACGGTTTGATTCTGAGCATGGTCAACGCCCGCTCAGGCCTTAAGGCCTTGTCGGTGGTGCTGGCGCGTTGGGTGCAACACTTCCTGGGCGTGGCGGTCAGCATCGAGCCCTTGCAAAAGGTGGACGATTCGGCCTGGCGCTGGCATGTGGGACTGGACGTGACCTCGACCGCTTTGCTCAATGACCTGTACCAAGGCACCGAGCTGTCAACCCAGCGCCAACAGCAACTCATCAGCCTGTTCAAACTGCGCTTTGACAACCCGCAAGACATGCGTGCCGATGTGCAGGGCAAGCCCGTTTATTTGGGCCTGGCCATGAACGAGCAGGGTCTGCTCAAACTCAAACCGCAAAACCTCCTGCTCAATTTGCCACTGGCTCGTGAGGTCTAACAAGCCGCTACTGCGATGTTTGAAGTGTTGGCACAGCAATCCCTGTAGGAGCCCCGCCCTCGGGGCGATTGTGGGTAGTTTGCGAGACTTTTCGCGACGGGGGCGTCGCTCCTGCAAGGGAGATGCCCCGCATTTTGTAGGAGCCCCGCCCTCGGGGCGATGCTTGGTGGTCTGCAAGGCTTATCGCGACGGGGGCGTCGCTCCTACAAGGGAGATGCCCTGCATTTTGTAGGAGCCCCGCCCCCGGGGCGATGGGGTGGTGGTCTGCAAGGCTTATCGCGACGGGGGCGTCGCTCCTACAAGGGAGATGCCCTGCATTTTGTAGGAGCCCCGCCCCCGGGGCGATGGGGTGGTGGTCTGCAAGGCTTATCGCGACGGGGGCGTCGCTCCTACAGGAGAGATGCCCCGCATTTTGTAGGAGCCCCGCCCTCGGGGCGATGCTTGGGGGTGTGTGAGGCTTATCGCGACGGGGGCGTCGCTCCTACAAGGGAGATGCCCCGCATTTTGTAGGAGCCCCGCCCTCGGGGCGATGCTTGGGGGTGTGCGAGGCTTATCGCGACGAGGGCGTCGCTCCTACAAGGGAGATGCCCCGCATTTTGTAGGAGCCCCGCCCTCGGGGCGATGGGGTGGTGGTCTGCGAGGCTTATCGCGACGGGGGCGTCGCTCCTACAAGGGAGATGCCCTGCTTTTTGTAGGAGCCCCGCCCCCGGGGCGATGGGGTGGTGGTCTGCGAGGCTTATCGCGACGGGGGCGTCGCTCCTACAAGGGAGATGCCCTGCTTTTTGTAGGAGCCCCGCCCCCGGGGCGATGGGGTGGTGGTCTGCGAGGCTTATCGCGACGGGGGCGTCGCTCCTACAAGGGAGATGCCCTGCATTTTGTAGGAGCCCCGCCCCCGGGGCGAATCTTGGTGGTCCACAAGGCTTATCGCGACGAGGGCGTCGCTCCCACAATTCCTGTGGGATTCCCGCCCCCACACAAAGCGTTCTTGAAACATCATCGGCCGGATCAAACACAAGCCGCCATCAGGCTTGCAGCAGGTCGCGGCGCGCTTGCACCAGCCCCGCCATGGCCTCGTCGTGCAAGGCGTGTCGGCCGTGTTGCACCAGCAACTGACCACCACACCAGACCTGTGCCACGGCACTTTGCCGACTGCTGGCAAACACATGGCTGGCCAGCATCTGGTCTGGAGACAAGCCCGCCAAGGCCGGGTGTTGGGCATCGAGCACGATGAAGTCGGCCTGCTGCCCCACCGCCAGCCCGGCCACGGGCCGAGCCGCCGCTTGCGCGCCACCGGCCACCGCCCCTTGCCACAGGGCCTGGGCCACGTCCGGTTGCTGCGCGTGGGCCGCCACATTGCGTTGCCGCAAAGACAGGCGTTGGCTGTATTCGAGCAGCATCAGGTCTTCGGCCGGGTTCACCGCAATGTGGCTGTCCGAGCCAATGCCCCAAGCGCCTTGGTGGTTTTGCCAGGTCTTGAATTCAAAAATGCCGTCGCCCAGATTGGCCTCGGTGCTGGGGCACAGACCGGCCACGGCACCCGAGGCAGCAGCCCGCTGGTATTCGTTTGCGTCCATGTGCGTGGCGTGCACCAGGCACCAGCTGGCATCCACGGGCGCATGGTCCAGCAGCCAGGCCACCGGGCGCTGTCCTGACCAGGCCACACAAGCGTCGACCTCGGCCGTTTGTTCGGCAATGTGGATGTGGATGGGTGCGCTGGCGTCCAGCGCCTTCAGCCCCGTGAGCACCTCGCGCAGGCTCTCGGGCGTCACCGCCCGCAAGGAGTGCGGCGCCAGCCCCAGCCGGGTCGATTGCGCATCGCAAGCGGGCTGCAAGCGTTCAAGCAGGCGCAGCATGGCCTCGGTACTGTGGATGAATCGGCTTTGTCCCGCGGTGGGTGCCCCCCCGCCAAAGCCGCTGTTTTGGTAGAGCACGGGCAGCAGTGTCATGCCGATGCCCGTGCGCTGGGCGGCGCGCAGCAGGCTGAGCGACATCTCGGCCGGGTCGGCATAAGCCTGTCCGTGGGCGTCGTGGTGCAGGTACTGAAATTCGCAAACGCTGGTGAAACCCGCCTCCAGCATCTCGACATACAGGCCCGTGGCAATGGCCTCCAGCTGCGCGGGGCCGAGTTGGGCGGCAAATCGGTACATGAGCTGTCGCCAGCTCCAGAAGCTGTCTTGCGCGTGGCTGCGGTACTCGGTCAGCCCGGCCAAGGCCCGTTGAAAAGCATGCGAGTGCAAATTGGGCATGCCCGGCAGCACCGGCCCTGCGGCGCGTGGCACTTGGGGGGGAGTGGCCTGCCCTGCCTCCATGGCCTGCCATTGACCTTGGGCGTTCCATTGCAGCAAGACATCGCGGGCCCAGCCCCCGGGCAACAAGGCGTGTTCGGCAAACAGCTGGTGGTGCATCGTGGTGTTTCAGTGTGGGGTGGGGGTGAAACGAACGGCCAGCAGGGCCGCTAGCGGATCTGAGTCGGTGCATTGGCATGACCAGCCCTGCGTGTCGCCCTGCCACCAAAGCCCTGTTTGCGGTGCAATGGCGCGGGGCTGGACCTCTGCCCTGTCGGTGTCAGAGGTCTGCACCTGCCATGCGCCCTGAATGGCCATCAGCAAACCGGCCGGGGCGGGCAGCAAAGTCTCTCGACGACGCAACACGCGCACCTCGGCCTGGCACACACCACGGCGCGTCATCACATTGAAGTCGTGGCAGTCCCCGTTCAGCAAGCGCCCATGGACAGCGGCATCGCCTGAAAAGGCAAAGGGCTGCAAAGGCGTGTCCAGCGCATGCAAGACGCTGCCGTCGGCGCTGCTCAAATGCACGCCGCCGCCTTCGAGCAAGGTGATGACCCGGTCCACCCCTGCGAACACTGAAAAATCACCGTCGCGGGCAATGTGCGCAATGCTGATGCGCCAGTCGAAGTCCTGCATGTTGGCGCTGGGCGGGTGGCACGCGATTTCGCGCGTCACGCCGCCGCCGTTTTTCCAGGTGCTGGCGTGCAGTTGGGCGCGTTCAAACAAATGGATGGCCATGGCATCAGGCCGTTTGCGGCAAGGGGCGGCTGTGCCACAGCAAGATCAGCAGCACCCCAGGAATGGCCACCGCTGCCGCCACCGGGTTGGCAAACACCAGCGACAAGGACAGCGCATTGAGCAGCCAGAAAAAGGGTTTGCCAATGGGGCGCGCCACAAAGCCGGTGTAGGCCGCCCCCAAACCCATCACGGCAACGATGGCGCAAGCCGTGGCAAGCAAGAAAGAAGGCCATGTGAAGTCGATGAACAGCAAAGCGGGCGTGTAGACAAAAGCAAAGGGCACCAGCGCCTTGCCCATGGACAGCCTGAAAGCCGTCATGCCCGTGCGCATGGGCTCGCTGCGGGCAATGCCCGCCGCGGCAAACGCGGCCAAGGCCACAGGCGGTGTCACATCGGCCAGCACACCGTAGTAAAAGACAAAGAAGTGTGTCGCCAGTTGCGGCACCCCCAGGCCTGCCAGCGCCGGGGCAACGATGGCGGCCAGGATGATGTAAGTGGGCGTGGTAGGCACGCCCGAACCCATGATGATGCAAGCGGCTGCGGTGAACAGCAGGCCAAACAAAATGGTCACTTGCTTGAGATCAAGCCAGTTGAACACGTCCAGCACCATGAACATTTGCGCGGCCAGCCCCGACACATCGATCACCCAGGCCGAGAACTTGAAGCCCATGCCGGTCAGCGTGGTGATGCCCAGCACAAAGCCCACGCAGGCACACGCTGCGCCAATGCCCAGGGCGGCTTTGGCGCCCATCTCGAAGCCCTGCACCAGTGCTTGCGGCCCCACGGCCATGCCCGTCATGTTTTTGCCCAACGGCCCCATCAAACGGGGAATCCACGAGCAGGCCACGGTCAGGGTGATGCCCCAAAAGGCGGCCAAGAAAGGCGTGAACTGCATCAACAACAGCGTGACCATGACCACGAGCGGAATGAACAGGTGCCATGAACTTTTGAGCACCCAGCTGAGCGAGGGAATGTCTTTCGGGTCCATGCCCTGCAGCTTCAATCGCTTGGCTTCCAGGTGCACCATGAACAAGATGGCAAAGTAATGCAGCAGGGCCGGAACAATCGCCACCAAGATCAAGGTGTTGTACGGAATGCCCAAGGTCTCGGCCATGATGAACGCCGCAGCGCCCATGATGGGCGGGGTGATCTGGCCACCGCAAGAAGCCGAGGCCTCCACCGCCCCTGCAAAGCGCGGCGAAAAGCCAACTTTTTTCATCAGCGGAATCGTCATGACGCCGGTGGTCACGGTGTTGGCAATGGCCGAGCCAGAGATCATGCCGAACAGGCCCGAAGACACCACACTGACCTTGGCCGGCCCGCCGGAAAAACGCCCCGCCGCAATGGTGGCCAGGTTCACAAACAACTGCCCCAACCCGGTCAGTTGGGCCATGATGCCAAACAGCACAAAGTGAAAAACAAAGGTGGCGACCACGCCCACCGGGATGCCGTAAATGCCTTCCGTGCCTTTGTACAAATGGGCCACGATGCGCGACAGGCTGTAACCCCGGTGCGACAAACCGCCCGGCAGATAAGGCCCCAGCAAGCCGTAAAAAATCGCCGCAATCGCCAGCAGCGGCAAGAAGATGCCCATGGTGCGCCGCGTGGCCTCGATCACCATGGCAATGGCGATCACGCCCATCATCAGGTCCAGAGGCGTGTGCTGGCCGGGGCGCTCAATGTAGATGTGCTGAAAAAACACCAAGAGGTAGAGCGAAAAGCCTGAAGCCAGCGCCGCAAACACCCAGTCGCGCCACGGAATGTGGCTGTGGCTGCCATCGAAATGTTTGAACGGCAAGGACAAACCAGCCAAGGCCACCAGCACCGCCAGGAAGGTGTAGCGCATGGCGTCGGGGATGGGGTCGGAGATTTTGCCGAGCAAACTCCAGCCCATGAACAGGTAAAAGCCCACCAGCCCGATGGACACGGTCCACTCCCAATGGCCGGGCAATCGTTTTTGACGCGGAAACACCAGAAAGCACAACCCCAGCACCACCGACAAGTGGATGGCGCGGTGCGCGATTTCGTTGTGCAGGCCAAAACCGGCGGTGTAAAAGTGCCAGGCCGACAGACCTGCGCACAAGACCATCACGACTTTGGCACTCCAGCCGGCCAAGCGGCGGAAACTCGATTCGGGGTCAAACTGCTCGATCAGGCGATCAATTTCTTCTTGGCTGGTACTCATGGGTTGTCCATCATGGCAAAGGGCAATTTTCAGCCCGCATTTCAATTGATTTGGGGCTCAGCTGGCCCAGTAAAACTTCGCGTCCATCGGCCAGCACCACACGCATCGACTGGGCGGGCAAAGGCAAAACCACCAAAGGATCGACCACCCGGTCCAGCAGCAAACGCCAGCCCGCGCCATGGCGCAGCAGGCGCTCGCCCGGCCCGGCCGCCGATGGCAGGCCGTAGCCTTCACCTTCAAAGCGTTCTTCGACCAAGTGCGCTCGCCAGCCCTGTGCGCTGTGCCGCCAGACATAGCGGTCCAGCACGGGGGTGCCCAGCACCGAGTGGGTGAAGGCCACATCGGCAGCGGGTTGCGCCGGGTTCAGGGGCAAGCGGGTCAGCGCCAGGCCGCTGCGGTGTTCGGTCAGCACCAGCTCGCAAGCGAGCGCAGCCCCAGGTGCTGCCCATGCGCAGGCCACCAGCGCCCACGCCACCAGGGCGAGGCGCTTGGGGTCTGTCACTTGGCGATGCCTTTTTCCTTGAAGTAACGCAAGGCACCGGGGTGCAGGGGCACGCTGGCCACGGCGGTGGCGGTGTTCAGGTTGATGTTTTTGCCCTGCACATGCACCTGGCCCATGATGGTGGTGTTCTCATACAAGGCCTTGGTCACTTCGTAGGCCACGTTCTCGGGCACACCATCGTGTGTGGCCCAAATGGCCATCACCGCCAGCGTGGGCACGGCGGCAGTCTGGCCTTTGTAGCTGTTGGCGGGCAGCTGCACCTGGGTGTAGTAAGGCTGCTCCTTGAGCAAGGTGGCCACTTCGGGGCCCGACAGCGGGATGATCTTCAGGGCGTGGCTTTGTGCAAAGTCGGTCACCGCCGCCACGGGCACACCGCCCGTGATCAAGGTGGCGTGCAAGTTGCCGTCCTTGATCTTGTCCACCGCTTGGGTGAAGGAGGAGCTGTCTTCTTTCACATCGGTGCGGGCCATGCCGTGCACTTTGAGCAGGTCGGTCACCAACTGGTACTGACCGGAGCCGGGCGCACCCGAGGAAATGCTTTTGCCCTTGAGGTCCTTGACGCCGTTGATGCCCGAGTCGGCGCGGGTGATCAGCTGCACGGTCTCGGGGTACAGCGCACCCAGGGCACGCAGATTCTTCAGGGGCGCATTGGCAAACTGGGCTTTGCCGTTGTAGGCCGCATCCAGAATGTCGGCCGCCACAAAGGCCGACTCGATGTCCTTGGTGCCCAGCAGTTTGGCGTTGCCCACCGAAGCGCCTGCGGCTTCAGCGGTGGCGGTGATTTTCCTGCCGTCGACCGTGGCCTTGTTGGAAATCAGTTGGGCCAGCATGCCGCCCAAGGGGTAATACGTGCCACCCGTGCCGCCCGTGGCGATGCCGAAAAACACGCGTTGTTGGGCCATGGCGGCCCCCGAGAGAACGGCTGCAGAGGCCACCAGTGTCAAGACCAGTCGGCGATTGAGTTTCATCGGTTTTCCTTTGTGAAGAGGGGGTTCGGTCAAAATGTCAGCAAAGGCCTTTTGCAACAGGCATCCAACGCTTCGCAGTCGTACAGTGTGGGCTGTAAAGCCTGGGCAGGCCAAGCCTTCGCCAATTCTGATGCTGAGCATCAGAAAAACCAATACAGACCGGCCCTGCCGCGCAAGCTTACGATGAAAAAACGTGCTTCAGACAAAGTGGTCCCCCCCTCCTGGGAACAGCTGGGCAGCTGGGTGGCTTTGGTGGAAACCGGCTCCGTGTCGGCGGCGGCGCAGCGGCTTGGCATTTCCCAGGCGGGCGTGTCTCAACATGTTCGTCAACTGGAGGAGTCGCTGGGCGCCTCACTGCTGGACCGGGCCACACGGCCAGCCCACCCCACGGCTTCGGGGCAGCGTCTGTACGAGCAAGCGCGTGACCTGCTCTCGCGGGCCAGCCACATGACCGAGACGGTGCGCGCCCTGAGCCGCAGCAAAAGGAGCTTGTTGCGGCTCGGCTGTGTGGACTCCTTTGCCGCCACGATTGGCCCACAAATGGTGCGGGGCCTGGCTGGGCGCGTGCAGCGGTTGCGTCTGGTGTCGGGCATCAACCCGGGACTGGCTGAGCAGTTTGACAACCACCAGTTGGACGTGCTGATCACGACCGACGACCCCAAACCCGCCGCCGGGCGTGAATGTCTGGCCTTGTTTTCAGAACAGTTTTTGTTGGCCGTGCCCTCGCACTTCAAGGTGCCGCCTCTGGCGTCTTTGCACCAGCTCAGTGGTCTGCGGCCCTTCATGCATTACAGCACCCGCTCCAAAATGGGGGCGCTGGTGGATGCCTACCTGGCCCGCCACGACCCCGACATCGAGCAGGTGTTTGAATTTGACGCCACCGACCCTTTGCTGAGCTTGGTGCGTGAAGATTTGGGCATCGCCCTCACAACCCCTTTGTGCCTGTGGCAATCGCGCTACCACGCCATGCACCTGAAGTGTGTGCCCCTCACAGCCTTGCGGCATCAGGGCCAGGCTTATCCGCCCCTGCAGCGCACTTTCTACATGGTGTACCGGCCCGACGAATTGGGCCCCCTGGCCCAGGACATTGCGGCCATGGTGCGGGTGGCGGTGCGTGAATTGCAGCGCGAATGGGGGAGTGCGCTGAACCTCCCCGCCAACTTGCTCAGCGTGAACGAAGACCGCTGAAGCCATCAGCGCCAAGGCTGATGCTGATGATCAGCCAATGCAAAACTGATGCACGAATCGGCCATGCGCCTTAGGCTGGTGTTCCACAACAGGAGTGCGATGTGAGTTCATGGGATGCAATCGTGATCGGGGCGGGCGTGATCGGCACCTCGGTGGCCTACAACCTGGCGGCCTTGGGGGCTCAACGTGTGCTGGTGCTCGAGCGCGATCAGATTGGCGCGGGCACCACCTCACAGTCCAGCGGCATTTTGCGCACCCACTATTCGGTGGTGGAAAACATGGCGCTGGCGCAGCAGTCCTGGTCGGTGTTTGAAAACTTTGCCGAACACCTGCAAGACGAAGACGCCAGTGCAGGCCTGGTGCGTTGCGGTTATTTGATCGCCTCGCCCGAAGGCCCCAAGTTGGCCCCCTTGCGCGAGGCCCTGGCCGCACAAGAGGCGCGAGGCATTGCGCTCAGCAGGCTCAGCCCCCAAGAGGCCAGCGAACGCTTGCCCATCTGCCGTTTTGACGATGCCGCCTTGATCGGCTTTGAGCCCGATGCGGGCTTTGCCGATGCGTATCTGGTGGCCACCAGCTACGCGCGCGCCGCCCGCAGGCGCGGGGTCAAGTTCATGGAAGGCGAAAGCGCCACGCGTTTGCTGCTGCAGCAAGGCCGCGTCAGTGGCGTGGAAACGGCCAGCGGTGTGTTCCATGCGCCCGTGGTCATCAGCACACAAAACATCTGGGCGCATGAATTGGCCACATGGACGGGCATTCAGGTGCCATTGACGCCCGAGCGGCACAAGGTCATGTCGCTCGAAGGCCCCGAGGCCTACACCTATGCCATGCCGGTCTACAAAGACCTGGGCTCGCCCGGCATGCTGTATTGCCGCAGCTATGGCGGGCGGCAGATGCTGGTGAGCGAGGGCACGGCCGGAGAAAGCCTGAGCGGCCCAGACAACACGCAAGGCGATATCTCCATGGACGATGTGGCGCACTTGGGCGAGCAGGTGGCAGACCGCTTTCCCTCGTTTGCCGAAGCGGGTCTGGCCTCGTCATGGACCGGGGTGTACGACGTGACCCCTGATTGGAACCCGGTGCTCGGCGGTGTGAACGAGGTCCCGGGTCTGGTGGTGGGTTTTGGTTTTTCGGGCCACGGCTTCAAGCTCTCACCCGCCGTGGGCCGGGTGCTGGCCCAGCAAGCCCTGGGCCTGCCCACCGATGTGCCCTTGGCCCCGTATGCCCTGGAGCGCTTCAGAACGGGGCAGTTGCTGCACGGCCGCTACGGTTCTGGCGCTGTGGCATGAACCAGGATGCCCACGGCCCGCTGCATACGGCCTGGGAAGCGTCAGTGTGAACCACCGAACAGAGTCTGTTCGAAAGTCCATTCACCCTGAGCCTTGGCAGGGCCTGATCAAGGAGAGTGGTCATGACAAAGTTTTGTGTGCATGGGGTGCTGGCCCTGTGCCTTCAAGGGGCCGGGGCGTCGTCCATGGCCATGGACATGGAGGCTTATACGCCGGAGGGCCTTCACAAAAGACAAAAGGCAGGCGAGGCGGTGTCCTTGTCCTTTTATGCGAAATGGTGCGCCACCTGCCTGATGCAGGAAAAAGTGTTTCACAGCTTCAAGGGTGACGCCAGTGTGCCTGGAACTTTGCTGGTGGTGGACTACGACAAGTCACGCAAGATCATGCAAAAACTCCATGTCCATGTCCATGTCCATGCCCAGTCCACCCTGATTGTCTACAAAGGTCATCTAGAGAGGCACCGGTCTGGCGGGTTGACCGATCCGCAGGCCTTGAAGCAGGCTTTGCTGTCGGCGCAGTGAGGCAGGGTGGTTCGATGAACTTGCCGCTTTCACACTGGGGCTTGAGCTGGCTGGCAGGCAACTTGAGCATCCTGTCGCCGTGTGTTTTTCCTTTGCTGCCCATGGTTCTGGGTGGCGTGGCCTCAAGTCACCGTTTTGGGCCCGTGGCCATGGGTGCAGGCATGGCGATGTCGTTTTCGGTGCTAGGCGTGGTGTTGGGTGCCCTGGGTCCGATGCTGGGGATCGACAGCGGGCATGTCCGCATCGTGGGTGCTGTGGTGTTGATGTTGTTGGGCGCGCTGGTGTGGTTGCCGTCTTCAAGCGAACGCTTCACCCAGTGGATGACGCCTGTGGCCAGCAAAGCCAACGCATGGGCAGCACGTTTGCGCAGCGAGAGCCTCAGCGGTGCATTCCTGCTTGGGGCCTTGATGGGTTTGGTATGGAGTCCTTGTTCCGGACCGTTGTTGGCTTCTGCTCTGATCATGGCGGCCAGTGAGTCAGGTGCCGGGTCCGGTTCGGTGGTGTTGGGCTTTTTCGGACTGGGCGCAGCCACGCCCCTGGTGGCGGCCGCCTATGTTTCCCGTCCGTTTTTTGACGCTGTGCGACAACGCGTGACAAGCCAGGGGGAGTGGGCCAAAAAGCTGCTGGGGGCAGTCATTTTTGCGAGCGGTTTGGCGGTGGCTTCTGGGGCCGACAAGTGGCTGGAAGCGCAGATCTTGCCCCTTTTGCCAGAGGGCTGGTTGAAGGTGGTGTCCCTGTTTTGACGGGTGGCTTCGAACGCTATTTCGAAAGACCTTGTGGTGACTGTGAATGTGTTTGATGGAGACAGGTCTCGGCTAAAGTCCACGCTGCTGACAACATTTTCAGATCTACCCTTTTTCCATGAACACGGCCATTCAACCGACAGACATTTCTTACCCGCATGCATCGATCTACACGGGTCGTCGTCAGGCATTGACCCTGGCCTGTGCCATGGCCTTTACTCCTTGGTGGGCCCGGGCTGCGACAACATCATCAGCAGCATGGACTGACACAGAACGCGCTGCCCGTGGCCAAACGGTGTACTTCAACGCTTGGGCTGGCAGCGAACGCATCAATGCCTACTTGCAATGGGCAGCGGCTGAGTTGCAGCGCGACTTTGGCGTGAAGCTGCAGCACGTCAAGATCAGCGATGCGGCCGATGTGGTCAAACGCATTCGCGCCGAAAAGCAAGCTGGCCGCAAAGACACCGAGGGCACGGTGGACCTGGTCTGGATCAACGGCGAGAACTTTGCCGCCATGAAGCAGGGTGGTTTGTTGTCTGCGCCCTTCGCACAAGCCTTGCCGAATTTCCAGTGGGTAGACACCGTGGGCAAGCCAACCACGCTGGTCGATTTTTCGGTGCCCACCGATGGTCTCGAATCGCCGTGGGGCATGGCCCAGCTCACGTTTTTTGCCGATGCCCAGCGTCTGCCTAAACCACCACAAAACATGGCCGAGTTGCTGGCCTTGGCCCGCAGCCAACCTGGGCGCATCACCTACCCACGCCCGCCCAACTTTCATGGCACCACCTTCGTCAAGCAGGCCTTGATCGAACACGCGCCGGACGTGAAAGCGTTGGCCCAGCCCGTGACGCCTGCGGCTTTGGCGGCGCAAGCCGCGCCGCTGTGGCGCTTTTTGGATACGTTGCACCCGCATTTGTGGCGCGGTGGCAAACAGTTCCCGCAAAACTCGGCGGCCGTGCGCCAGATGATGGCCGATGGTGAAATGGTGATGGCCTTGACGTTCAACCCCAATGAAGCGGCCAACGAGATCGCCGCCAAACGCCTGCCCGCCACGGTGCAGAGCTGGCAGTTCGCCAAGGGCACGATTGGCAACACCCACTTTGTGGCCATTCCGTACAACGCGCCCAGCAAAGCGGGTGCGCAGCTGGTCGCCAATTTTTTGTTGTCGCCCGCCGCGCAAGCGCGCAAGGCCGACATCGACGTTTGGGGCGACCCGACGGTGCTGGACGTGGCCCGCTTGCCTGCGGCTGAGCGTGCGCGTTTTCAATCGGCCTCACGTCCCGGGCAAGTCGCCGTGACGGCCCCCGTGCTGCCCGAGCCGCACGCCTCTTGGGTTGATGCACTCGAAAAAGAGTGGACCCGCCGTTACGGCGTGTGAGCTTCTTGCCCACCTTTTTGCTGGCCTTGATCGCTGCACTGCCCATGGGCTGGGCGCTGTGGGCGGCCGCTTCGCAAGCGCTGGATGTCAGCGCTTGGCAGGCCTTGTGGGCCGATCCGCAAACGCTGCATGCTTGGGGCATGACGCTGTGGACCGGGCTGGCCTCCACGGTGCTGGTGTGGTGGACCGTGGCGCGTTTGTTGGCCCATGGTTTCATTCGGCAGCAATTGGCCCGCTGGCTCACCCATGTGCCCACCTTGCTGGCCACGCCGCACGCGGCCATGGCCATTGGCTTGGTGTTGTGGCTTTCGCCCAGCGGCTGGGCTTTGCGCTTGGTGTCGCCGGGCTTCACGGGGTTTGACGCACCGCCGCCTTGGTTGACCACACAAGACCCGTGGGGCTTGGGATTGATTTTGGCGCTGTGGCTCAAAGAAGTGCCGTTTTTGCTGTGGGTGGCGGCCACGCAACTGCAACGCGAAGACCTGCGCCGACGATGGCAGGCTGAATTTGCACTGGCCCAAACTTTGGGCCACACGCCCACACAAGCTTTTGCCCAAGTGGTCTGGCCGCAGCTGGCACCGCGCTTGCGCTGGCCGCTGCTGGCGGTGTTGGCCTATGGCCTCACGGTGGTGGACATGGCACTCATCATTGGCCCTGCGACGCCACCCACTTTGGCGGTGCTGGCCTGGCAATGGCTGGGTGATGCCGATGCGGCCATGCAGGCGCAAGGCGCGGCAGCGGCGGGGTGGCTGACGGGCACGCTGCTTCTGGCGGGCGTGCTCACTGTGATGGCGTTGCGAGTGGTCGCTGCCATGCGCAAATTCGCGAGCAGGGGCTCGCTCCCACAGAGTCAGACGACGGATCGGGAGGGCTGGCTCCCACAGAATACCCCGACAGGGATTCTGCATTTTTGTAGGAGGCTGCCCCTGCGGCCGAATGCCATGTGGACCACCATCCTCACCACCTACGCCGCCGTCTGGTTCGCCCTGACCGTGGGCAGTGTCTCGGGCGTGTGGCCTTTCCCTCAAGTGTGGCCCGAGCTGTTCACGCTCAACGCCTGGCAACAAGTGTTCAACAGCGCGCGCACCTTGTGGACCACGCTGTGCCTGGGTGTGGCCTCGGCCAGTGTGTGCCTGGTTTGGTCGGTGGCCTGGCTGGAGCTGACACCGCGCCGCTGGCAACAGGCTTCGCGCCCATGGTGGTTGCTGCCGCTGGTGTTGCCTTCGGTGCTGTGGGTGGTGGGCCTCTACAGCGTGGCGCTGCAGTGGCGACTGGAAGGGCAGTGGCTGGGCCTGCTTTTTGCGCATGCGGTCATGGTGCTACCGTATGTGCTGTTGGCCTTGGAGCCCGCCTATTTGGCGGTCGATCCGCGCCAATCGGCTGTGGTGGCCAGCTTGGGTCAGGGCCGATGGACTGATTTGCTGCGCATCAAATGGCCGCTGCTCAAACGCGCCATAGCCTCGGCTTGGGCGGTGGGTTTTGCGGTCAGTGTGGCGCAGTATTTGCCCACCTTGTATGTGGGGGCAGGGCGCTTTGCCACGGTGACCACAGAGGCCGTGACGCTGGCGTCTGGCGCGCAGCGCTCGCTCATGAGCGCTTATGCCGCTTTGCAGATGCTCTTGCCCGTGTTGGCCTTTGCTTTGGCCGCTTACTTGGGCAGGCCACGCCAATTTGAGAAGATCGGGTCGATGAAAGACAACACATGAACGCGGGACTTCTGATCGACATCGAACGCTTGGGCACTGCGGCGCAGACCTTGGTGCAAGACCTGCACCTTCATGTGCCCGCAGGCGAGATCCTCACGCTCATGGGGCCGAGTGGTTGCGGCAAAAGCTCGGTGCTGGCCGCCACGGCGGGCACGCTGGCCAGCGTCTCCGAAGGTTTGCAGCCTTTGCAGTTTGACGGCCGCGTGCAGCTGAACGGCCGTGACCTCACCGCCTTGCCCACGCACCTGCGCGGTGTCGGCTTGGTGTTTCAAGATGCTTTGCTGTTTGCCCACATGACGGTGGCCGAAAACCTGCTGTTTGCGGTCCCCCGCGCCTTGCCGCTTGCACAGCGCCAGGCGTGTGTGCAGCAAGCGCTGCAAGAAGCTGAGCTGAGCGGTATGGGCGAACGCGACCCGTCCACGCTGTCGGGCGGGCAACGTGCGCGCGTGGCGCTCATGCGCGCTTTGTTGGCCGAGCCGCAAGCGCTGCTGCTCGACGAGCCGTTTTCCAAACTCGATGCCGCCTTGCGCGCCCAGCTGCGCCCGTGGGTGTTTGCGCATGTGCGCGAGCGGCGCATCCCGGTGGTGGTGGTCACGCACGACGAACAAGACGTGGCCGACCCGCAGCGCGTGGTGCACTTGCGCGCCACCGAAGAAGGTCCAGCCCATGTTTGACCGCCACGCCCAAATCCTCTTGCGCCCCGCGCTGAACGCTGCCGCACGCGGCTTGGTTCGCGCAGGCATCAGCGCGGACGCGTTGACTTGGTTGGGCTTCGCCATCGGCATGGCCGCCGCCGTGGCCATTGCGCTGCAAGCGTGGTGGTGGGGCTTGGCGCTGCTGCTGGCCTCGCGCTTGCTCGACGGCCTGGACGGCAGCGTGGCCCGCTTGACCCAGCCCACCGACGCAGGCGGCTTCCTAGACATCGCGCTCGACTTCGTGTTCTATGCCGCCATTCCCTTGGCCTTTGCAGTGGCCAACCCCAGCACCAACGCCCTGCCCGCCGCAGCCCTGCTGGCCAGCTTCATCGGCACCGGCAGCAGCTTTTTGGCGTTCGCCGCACTGGCCGAAAAACGCGGCCTGACGGACACTGCCTTGCCGGGCAAAAGCTTTTACTTCTTAGGGGGCCTGACCGAAGCCACCGAGACCATCGGCGTGTTTGTCGCCATGTGCATCTGGCCTGAACACTTTGCGGTGCTGGCATATGGGTTTGCGGCCCTATGCGGCATCACCACCGGGATGCGGGTGGTGTGGGGGTATTTCAGGTTGGGGTGCCTGCAGTAGCGGTCCGGTTGAACGAGGGGTTAGCCCTCTCTGCGCCTCGCTATAAGGGACTGCGGACGTGCGAAAAATGAAGTCGGTTGCGCGTTGCTCTGATCGGGTCAAGAAAGTCGGGTGGATCGGCAGCCCATACACGGCTGCCAAGTCGTCAACCATGGAGCGATGATATGTGTACGCAAGCTCCGGTGGACAGAACTCAGGGTCATACACCACCAAGATGTCGAGATCATTCGGCGCCTGAGACTTTAGGATTGATCCAAACAAAAACAGCGTTGACCCCTCAGGGATTCTTATACGCATAGGTTGGATTGCCTTCGTGATCCTTCTTGTAGTACTTCTTGGGTTCCGTCCAATTCAGGGCGCCGAAGAACTCGCCTGTATTGAAGATCCCGATTCCGTTTTTCCACCCGTACTCCTTTGCCTCTGGGGTGTAGCCGTTCCAGTTGCCACCTGTGACGATGTACTCAACATCGGGGAACTCTGACTTGGCCTTAAGAACGGCTGCTAGCCCGAGGCTGTACTCGTCTAGGAGCAGTGTCTTCAGGGTCGTTCCGTTGTGTAGCGCGATACTGAAGACGATGTCCTGAGTCCTTGTCACTCCTTGGACCTTGTCGTGGCCAGCGAGGGCTCGCTCAAAGAACGAGATGATCGAGAAGGACACACCCCAGTTATTAAAGTCCGGCATAGCGATTCACAAGTTGTTCAAAAGCTGGTGGGAAGCGAGGAACGCCTTCAGTACGCGTGTAGCAGTTTCGTTCGAAGCCTTCGGCATGTTCAATGAAGGCTGCACACACGGGATAGTCGGCGAGATCGACAAGATCTTGGTTTTGCTGGATCAAACCAATGATCTTTCGGTTGTTGGGAACAACTGTGTCGAGTTTTCTCAGTCCCCAGATCTGAGCAGAATTACTTAGCGGATTCCTCTGTGCTTCGTCTGAATCTGGTCCGTACTGGGTCCAAGTTGCCTTGTTGGTGATAAGAAGCCGGGCAATCGTTACGCCCAGAGTCTTTTTGTCAGGTTGTCGTGGGCTCTGGAATGCCCTGCTGACTCGATCTTCATGCGCTGCTTTCCACTGGTGAATCAGCTCTACAGTGAAAGTGCCTTCAGGTGCCTTGTCGATTTCAGTATGGTGCGTCGGGCAAAGCAGTATCAAGTTCTCATAGGAGTCAGCGCCACCTTCCGCTTGGCCACGCGGGCCGCCGGGCTGCTTTGCAATGACATGCGCCATCTCTCCTATGACGGTCGGATCGTTGGCGTCTAGAAAGCGGATGCACTCCTGCTCGCATCCAGGGCGCGAGCACCGTCCAGCGGCGAGCCCCCACAGCTTCTTTATGTCTTTTTCCGGGATAGGCATGTTGGTTCTTTGCAAGGGCTAACGTGATGTAGACCGCAAAACCCGGTTGATACATCCGAACTGATTCGATACATCTTTTATTGAAATCGTTGCAAGCGAGCTTTCGCACTAGGTAATAGCCCAAACTTAGGCAATCCCCTCACAACACTCCTACCGCACCATCCAGTACAGCAGGCACGAAACGTCACACTATACAAAACAAATACTAAGAACAACTTCAAAATTCTTGGTGTGCTCAACTCGCCTGCGTACTCTCAAATCCACCCTTTATCCAAACCAAAGATTGCCGGGGGAGTCGCTGCTAAGACCAATCATGCAATCTGGTGCGGTGAATCACTGCATAATTCACCGCAATATATGCGGTGAATAAGGCGCATAATCACCGCATGTTCGCCAACAAGCCTCCCCGCAAACGCACTTACCTCTGGCAGCGCCCCGACTGGCCGCAGTGGCGATATGACGCGACTGCACTGGCCGGGCCGTTGGCACAGTTGCACCGTGCTCAAGGTGAATTGGTGGGGCGGATGGCGCACTTGGGGCTGGCGCAGCGCGATCTGGCGACTTTGCAGGTTTTGACGCAAGAGGTCATCACCACCAGCGCCATTGAGGGCGAAACGCTCAACTTGGCGGCTGTGCGCTCGTCCATTGCTCGCCGCTTGGGTGTGGACATTGGCGCGCTCGCGCCCGCAGACCGCCATGTGGATGGCGTGGTGGACATGGTATTGGACGCCACCCAGCAACACGCCCAGCCGCTGACGGCAGAGCGCTTGTTTGGCTGGCACGCGGCGCTGTTTCCCACGGGCTTCAGTGGTCGTGTGCGGATTCAGGTGGGCACCTGGCGCAACGACGCAGCGGGGCCGATGCAAGTGGTCTCGGGCCCGGTGGGCCGAGAAAAGGTGCACTTTGAGGCACCGCCCGCCCATACCTTGCCCGGACAAATAGCCGCGTTTTTGGATTGGTTCAATGCCAGGCCTTTGGGTGATGCGCTGGTGCACGCTGGGTTGGCGCATTTGTGGCTGGTGACCTTGCACCCGTTTGACGACGGCAATGGCCGCATCAGCCGAGCCGTGGGCGACATGGCCTTGGCCCGAGCAGAAGGCACTGCACAGCGGTTTTACAGCCTGAGTGCGCAAATTCAGCGCGAGCGCAAACAGTATTACGAACAACTCGAAGCCACGCAGCGCGGCACGATGGACGTGACGTCATGGCTGCAGTGGTTTTTGGCCTGCTTGCTGCGCGCGGTGCAGGGTGCTGATGGTTTGTTGGTGGGCGTGCTGGACAAGGCGAAGTTTTGGCAACGCTGGGCAGACACGCCGATGAATGCACGGCAGACGCTGGTGCTCAACCGGGTGCTCGATGGCATGGACGGCAAGTTGACCAACGCCAAGTGGGCCGCCATCGGACAATGCTCGCCCGACACAGCGTTGCGCGATATCAACGACTTGTTGGCGCGAGGCGTATTGCGCCGCTTGGAGGGTGGCGGGCGCAACACGGCATACGAGTTGGCGTCCTGATGCGGAGCGAGGCCTGCAACGCTGTGCATCAAAGCCCTGTGCCTCTGGGTCCGATCTGGATGACGAACTTGTAACTTCTTAGGGCATTCAGCCGAATAACAAAGCATCAGCGTTTATCGTTCATGGCTCTTGGTTCACTGTGGCCATGAGCATCACCGGAGTTTCCCTTCATGCGTCTTCGTCAAATAGTTTTGTTGCTCTTGCTGGCGCTGGCCATCGGTGCATTTGTGGCGCTGGACTTGGGGCGTTATCTGAGCTTTGAGCAGCTCAAGGCCAGCCAAGCCAGTTTTGACCAGCTCTATGCACAGCAGCCTGTGATGGTGGCCGCTGTTTACTTTGGGGTGTACGTCTTGGCCACGGCGCTGTCGATTCCGGGCGCGGTCATCATCACCTTGGGCGGTGGGGCCGTGTTTGGCCTGTGGCAAGGTTTGCTGCTGGTGTCGTTTGCTTCCACGCTCGGCGCCACCTTGGCTTTTCTGGCTTCGCGTTTTGTGTTGCGCGAGTGGGTGGAGGCACGTTTTGGACAGCGCTTGGCCGACATCAATGCAGGTGTGGACAAAGAGGGCGCGTTTTACCTGTTCACTTTGCGCCTGATCCCGGTGGTGCCGTTTTTCTTGATCAATCTGCTCATGGGTCTGACGCGCATGAAGACCTGGACCTATTACTGGGTGAGCCAGCTGGGCATGTTGGCGGGCACGGCGGTGTATGTGAATGCGGGCACGCAACTGGCGCAGTTGGACTCGGTGCGGGGCATTCTGAGCCCGGCGCTGTTGGGCAGCTTTGTGTTGCTGGGCATCTTTCCCTTGTTGGCGCGCCGCATCGTGGCGGCCGTCCAAAAGCGCAAGGTCTATGCCCGCTGGGCCAGCGTGCGCCCCAAGACTTTTGACCGCAACCTGATCGTGATCGGCGGTGGCGCGGCAGGTTTGGTGTCGGCCTACATTGCCGCCGCCGTCAAAGCCAAAGTCACTTTGATCGAGGCGCACAAGATGGGCGGTGACTGCCTGAACTACGGCTGCGTGCCGAGCAAGGCCTTGATCAAGAGCGCCAAGCTGGCCCACCAAATGCGCCACGGCGCACAGTACGGCCTGAGCGACACCGCGCCCAGCTTCAGTTTCAAGGCGGTGATGCAGCGTGTGCACGATGTGATCAAAGCCATCGAGCCGCACGACAGTGTGGAGCGTTACACCGGCTTGGGCGTGGAGGTGCTGCAGGGCTACGGCAAGCTGGTGAACCCGTGGACGGTGGAAGTGACTTTGAACGACGGCCAGGTGCAGCGCCTGACAGCGCGGAGCATTGTGATTGCGGCGGGCGCACGCCCCATCGTGCCGCCTTTGCCGGGCCTCGATGACGTGGGCTACGTCACCAGCGACACGCTGTGGGACGAGTTTGCCAAGCTCGACGACATTCCGAAGCGCATCGTGGTGCTGGGCGGCGGGCCGATTGGTTGCGAGCTGTCACAAAGTTTTGCCCGCTTGGGTGCACAGGTCACGCAGGTCGAGATGGGCGAACGCATCATGGTGCGCGAGGACGAAGAGGTGTCTGCGCTGGCACGCGACGCGCTGCAGGCCGACGGCGTGTTGGTGCTCACCGGGCACAAGGCGCTGCGCTGCGAGCGCCGGGGTGAGGACAAAATTTTGGTGGCCTCCACACAGGGGCAAGAGGTCGAGATCGTGTTTGACGCTCTGGTCTGCGCTGTGGGCCGTGTGGCCCGTCTGCAAGGTTATGGCCTCGAAGACATTGGCGTGCCCACGCACCGCACGGTGGACACCAACGAGTATCTGCAAACGCTCTACCCCAACATCTACGCCGCAGGCGATGTGGCCGGGCCCTACCAGTTCACCCACACGGCCGCGCACCAGGCTTGGTATGCGGCGGTGAATGCGCTGTTTGGCGACTTCAAGTCCTTCAAGGTCGACTACCGCGTGATCCCCTGGGCCACCTTCATCGACCCCGAGGTGGCGCGTGTGGGCCTGAACGAACAAGAGGCGCAAGCCCAAGGCATCGCGTACGAGGTGACGAAGTACGGCATCGACGACCTGGACCGGGCGATTGCCGACAGCGAGGCGCATGGCTTTGTGAAAGTGCTCACCGTGCCCGGCAAAGACCGCATTTTGGGCGTGACCATCGTGGGCTCACACGCGGGCGACTTGATGGCCGAATACGTGCTGGCCATGAAGCATGGCCTGGGCCTCAATAAAATTTTGGGCACCATCCACACCTACCCGACCATGGCCGAGGCCAACAAATACGCGGCCGGGGAATGGAAGCGGGCCCACGCGCCGCAAAAGTTGTTGGCTTGGGTGGAGAAGTTCCACGATTGGCGGCGCGGATGAATCCTTTGTTGAAACCCATCCCCGCGCTGCTGGCGCTGAGCATGGCCTGCGCTTCGGCATCCGCTTTCGCACAAAGCTTGTCGCCTTTGGTGCCCGCCGATGGCACGGCCGCCAGCACTTGGCGCTTTGTGGGCTTTCCCAAGTCCAAGGCCGACATTCCTGCCACGCGTTTCGAGTTGGCCGATGTGCAAGGCGAGCGGGCGCTCAAGGTCAGTACCCGCGCTTCGTATGGCACCTGGGTGCAAGACTTGCCCAAAGCCGAACCGGGTCGTTTGCAATGGCGCTGGCGTCTGGACCAAGCGCTCACGGGCGGGCAAGGTGTGGCCGACATCCAGACCAAAGCCGGTGACGATGCGGCGCTCAAAGTGTGTGTGATGTTTGACCACCCGTTGGACCGCGTGCCCTTTGCCCAGCGCACCTTGCTGCGCATCGCCCGCAGCGTGAGCGGCGAAGACTTGCCCGCAGCCACGCTCTGCTACGTGTGGGACAGCGTGCACCCCGCAGGCCTGCAAGGCGCCAACCCCTACACCCAGCGCGTGCGCTTTCTCACGCTGCAAGGCAAGGGCGCGCCTTTGGCCCAATGGCAAAACGAAACCCGCGACGTGGCGGCCGACTTTGCGAAGTTGTTTGCCGATGAGCTGCCTGCCGGGGCCGCTGTGCCCAAAGTGCGTGCCGTGCTGATTGGGGCAGACAGTGACAACACGGGCGCTGAAAGTGTGGGTTGGGTCCGGGGCATTCAGTGGCGACCTTGAGCCGCACACCCTGTGCCATGGCCCGCTTCAGCTGTGGCCCAAAGCCTGCGACAGGGCGGTAGCTTCTTTGACCAACACGGCCCCGAACTGGCGCACCTTCGCGTCTTTGAGGCGGGCACCCGGCCCAAACACAGCAATGGAGCCGGCCACCTGGCCATGGCTGTTGAAAAACGGTGCAGCGATGGCCACAGCCCCTTCGATCAAGGCATTTTTGCTGATGGCGTAGCCGCGCTTTTTGATCTGGCGTAGCTCTTGCGCCAAACGGATAGGGTCCAGGTTCAGGCCTTCGGCATAACGCTCAATGGCTTCGATGGAGGTGTTGGCATGCGCCAAGATGACCTGGCCGCTGGCCCCCAAAACGATGCGCTCTTGGTAACCCACCCCCCGCTTGAAGCTCAGTGCCTGGGGGCTGGGCAACTCGGCAACGCACAGGCGCATGGTGCCTTGTGGCACAAACAAGGCCACGGTTTCCTGGGTGGCGGCCCACACGCGCTGCATGATGGTTTGGCCCACCGCAGACACATTCAGGCCCGATGACCAAACGTGTGTGAGTTGCCCGACCGCAGGGCCCAGCCTGAACCTTTGGGGCTCGCCCGAGGACACCACAAAACCCGATTGCACCAGCGTTTGCAGCAAGCGGTACAGCGTGGGACGACTCAAAGGGACCCGTTCGAGCAATTGCGCGGCGCTCAGTTCGTGCTCGTTGACCGAGAACGCTTTCAAGATGTCCAAAGCCCGCTCAACAGCCCGGACGCCATCACCGCTGTGGGTGCTCATGCTCCAACCTTTCAAAACCCTGTCAGGGGCGTGTGTATCAATGTGTCCGCCTGATGGACAAGATTATCATTTTATGGATATCTGCGCAGTGCGCACTGCCTGCGCCAGTCAACCGTTCAAGCCAAGGAGACGCTTTTTCATGAACAAGGACATGTCTGAAACCCTGACCCGCGTGGGTCCCGGCACCCGCATGGGCAACCTGATGCGCCGCTATTGGGTGCCCGCTTTGACCAGCAGCGAAATCGAGCTGCCCGACGGTCCGCAAGTGCGCATCGAGCTGCTGGGTGAAAAGCTGCTGGCGTTTCGCAACACCGATGGCCAAGCCTGCATGATCAGTGAGTTTTGTTCGCACCGGGGTGTCTCGCTGTACTTTGGCCGCAACGAAGAAAACGGCATCCGCTGCGCCTACCACGGCGTCAAGTTTGACGGATTGGGCCAGTGTGTGGAGGTGCCCTCCAACCCCAAGGCCTGTGCGCACATGCACATCAAGGGCTACCCCTGCGTGGAGCGCGGCGGCATTGTCTGGACCTACATGGGCCCACCCGACAAAATGCCCGAGCCCCCCGAGCTGGAGTGGTGCACCTTGCCGGACAGCCATGTGTTCGTGTCCAAGCGCCTTCAGTACTCCAGCTACCTGCAGGCCATGGAAGGCGGCATCGACACGGCCCACGTGTCCTATGTGCACCGCTATGAAGTGGACACGGACCCGATGCACCAGGGCGTCAAGGCGCTCGACTACATCAAGGCCGACGGCAACGTGGTGTTTGAAATCGAAAAGACCTCGTTTGGCATGAGCTTGTATGGCCGTCGCATGGGCGAGCCCGACAGTTTTTACTGGCGCATCACCCAGTGGTTATTCCCCTGGTTCACGATGATTCCACCGTTTGGCCACCATGCCTTGGGTGGCCACGCCTGGGTGCCGGTCAACGACCACGAGTGCTGGGCCTGGAGCATGAACTGGCAACCCAAGCAGCCGCTGAGCGCCGAAGAACACGAAGCCATGGCTGCGGGCAAAGGCATCCATGTGGAATACGAGGCCCCGGGCAGTTTTGTGCCCAAGGCCAACCGTGACAACGATTACCTGATGGACCGCAAGGCCCAGCAAGAAAAGCGTGCGTACAGCGGGGTGTTTGGTTTCTCGGCGCAAGACTATTCGCTGCAAGAAAGCATGGGCTCCATCCAGGACCATGCGGCCGAAAAACTGCTGCCCACCGACCGTGCCATCGTCATGGCCCGGCGCATGCTGCACGATGCGGCGGTGGCGTTGGAGCAAGGCATTGAACCCCCGGCCTTGGACGCGTCCGAGCAACACGTTCGGCCTGCGGGCGTGTTGTTGCCCAAGGGCGATGACCCCATGGTTTGGGCCAAAGCACACCTGGCCAATGGCCTGGATGAGCCGGTTTTTTCCATCTGACCCTTGGCATCCATCACACCCACAGGAGACCCCATGTCCACATTCCATCGCCGTCAAATCGCTGCCCTTGTGCTGGCCACCTTGGGGCTCGCAGCCGCGACCGGTGCTTCGGCGCAAGAGTGGTCGCCCACCAAGCCCGTGCGCATCATCGTGCCCATCACCGGCAGCACCAACGATGTGCTGGCGCGTTTGATTGCACCCAAGTTGCAAGAGGTGTTGGGCCAGCCTGTGGTGGTCGAAAACAAACCCGGTGCCGGGGGCAACATCGGCGCCGACATGGTGGCCAAGGCCGCGCCGGACGGTCACACCTTGCTGATTGGTTATAACGGCCCACTGGCCATCAACGTGGGTCTGTTTGACAAAATGCCTTACGACCCGGTGAAGGACCTGGCCCCCATCACCTTGATGGTCAAGGCACCGCAATACCTGGTGGTCAACCCGGCCTCGGGCATCACCAGTGTCAAGGACTTTGTTGAGAAGACCAAGGCCAATCCCGCCAAATACTCTTATGGTTCTGTGGCTCTGGGCAGTGCCTCGCACCTGACCATGGAGATGTTCAAGTCGGCCGCCGGGTTTCACATCACGCACATCCCTTACCGAGGTGCGGGGCCTGCAGTCAGTGATTTGATCGGCGGCAACATCCAGGCGGGGTTTTTTGTGCCGGGCAATGTGCAGCAGTTTGCCAAGGAAGGCCGCCTGAAATTGTTGGCCACCTCGGGTCTCAAGCGCTTTGCCAGCACGCCCGACATTCCCACCCTCAGCGAGTCGGGCTATCCGGACTTTGAAGCCACGTCGTGGATTGGCTTTCTCACCACGGGTGGCACGCCTGCACCCATCATCGAACGTTACCACCGCGAGATCGTGAAGATCGTGCGCTCACCCGAAATCACCAAGCGCTTGCTGGACATGGAGTTTGAGATCGTGGCCACCACCCCCAACCAGTTCCGCGACTGGATCGGGTCTGAAATCAAGCGTTGGGGCAAGGTCATCAAAGACACCGGCACCAAGGCGGAGTGAACGGCATGGGCCAAGCTCGTTTACACGGCCAAGTGGCGCTGATCACCGGGGCCGGCTCGGGCATTGGCGCGGCTACGGCGCATATTTTTGCCCAAGAAGGCGCTTCGGTTTTTTTGGTGGATGCTGATGCTCAGGGCTTAGAGCGCACGCGCCACGCCTTGCTGCAGACCATGCCCGAGGCGCAAGTACGCTGCCTGCAAGCGGACGTGAGCGATCGCGCCTTGGCCCTGCAAGCGGTGGCCGACTGCGTGGCGGCTTTCGCGGGCCTGGACATCCTGGTCAACAACGCCGCCATGCGCAACTATTCGCCAGCGGCCGAAGCCACGTCGCAGGAGTGGCAAGCCATTGTGGGTGTCAACCTGGTGGGCATCACGAATTACTGCCATGCGGCACTGCCGCATTTGCGCCGGTCAGGGAGCAGCAGCATCGTGAATGTGTCGTCGTGTTATGCCGTCAAAGGCCGAAAAGGCATGGCGTTGTACGACGCCACCAAAGCCGCGCAACTGGCCTTGACCCGGTCCTTAGCGTGTGAAGAAGCGGCGCATGGCGTTCGTGTCAACGCGGTGTGCCCCGGCTCAACACTGACGGATTTTCATGTGGGGCGGGCGCAAAAAATTGGCAAGAGCGTGGAGCAACTCAAGACCGAACGCAAAGACACGTCTTTGCTGGGTCGTTGGGCCACGCCCGAAGAAATTGCCTGGCCCATTTTGTGGATGGCCTCTTCGGAGGGCTCGTTCATCACCGGCACCACCTTGGTGGTGGATGGCGGTTTGCACATCGTTTGAGGCGAGGGTGCTGGGCCGGTTGGTGGCCCAGCCCTTGTTTCAAGCATCTGCACTGCACCCCCAGCGGGTGTTGCAGCACAGACGCTCCGGTCCAGGATCAGTCGGCCGACACACCCGCCTTGCGGATCACAGGACCCCATTTGTTGATCTCGGCCTTCAGGTGGTCTTCCAAGCCTTTGGCGGTCATCTTGTCGGCCGATGGAATTTCTGAGCTGAGTTCAGCCAAACGTTGCACGATCGAGGGCTCGGCCATGGCGGCGCGCATCGCGGTGTTGATTTGGGTCAGCACCGGAGCGGGCGTGCCTTTGGGCGCATACATGCCGTGCCAGACCTTCACCTCAAAGCCTTTGAGGCCTTGTTCGTCCAAAGTGGGCACGTTGGGCAATGCGGCCAGACGCTTGAGCGTGGTGGCACCAAACACCTTGACCCGGCCGTCCTTGATCATGGGCACGGTTTGTGTGGTCTGGTCGCACAGAATGTCCACCTGGCCGCCCAGCAGGTCGTTCATGGCGGGGCCTGTGCCTTTGTAGGGAATGGTGTTGATGTTGATGCCGATGGCGCTCTTGAACATCAGGCCGCACAGGTTGGACACCGCGCCCAAACCAGCATCGGCCAGCGACACCTTCTTTTCGTTGGCCTTGATGTAGGCGATCAACTCTTGCAGGTTGTTGGCGGGAATGTCCTTGCGTGCAATGAGCGTCATGGGCACGTCCAGCACCTGGCCAATGTATTCAAAGTCGGTGAGCGGATCGAAGTTGAGTTTTTTGTACAGGGCAGGGGATGTGGACATGCCCATGTGGTGCAAGAAGATGGTGTAACCGTTGGGGGCAGAGCGTGCCACTTTGGTTGCGCCCACGGTGCCGCCTGCGCCGTTGACGTTTTCAACGACGACAGACTGACCCAGTGACTTGCCCATGGGAATGGCCATCATGCGGGCCACCACGTCGGTGGGGCCGCCAGCGGCAAAGGGCACCACCAGTGTGATGGGTTTGTTGGGGTAAGGCTGGGCTTGCACCGCAGTGCAGGCCAGGGTCAGGGCGGTCAAAGCCAGTTTCAAAGTGGTTTTCATGTTGTCTCCAAAAGTCAGGTTGAAAGACAAGAGATCCAAGGGTGGCCCGTGGGTCTCTTGAGTGGATTCATCAATCGATGGCAGCGCCAGATGACTTCACAATTTTGGCCCAACGGGCAATGTCCTCGTTGAGCAGGGTTGAGAATTGCTCGGGGCTGGTCGGTGCGGCCAACTCCACGCCTTGCTGTTCCAGTTTGTCGCGCAGGTCTTTGGCTGCCAGGGTTTTGCCCATGGCCTCCCCCAATTTGGCCGACACCTCGGCGGGCACACCGGCGGGGCTGAACAGGCCAATCCACAAGGTGCCGGCATAGCCGGGCACAGATTCAGCCAGGGCAGGCACATCGGGCAGGGCGGGCGAACGCTTGGGGCTGCTCACCGCCAGGGCTTTGAGCTTGCCGGCCTTGATGTGGCTCAGCGAGGCTGGCAGGCTGGCAAACACAAAAGGCAATTGACCGCCCAGCACATCGTTCATGGCCGGGGCCACGCCTTTGTAGGGCACATGCTGCAGCTGGATGCCCGCCATGCTGTTGAGCATTTCACCCAGCAAGTGGTTGAGCGTGCCGTTGCCTGCCGAGGCGTATTGCAGTTGACCCGGTTTGGCTTTGGCCGCAGCGATCAGGTCTTGCACCGATTGACCGGTAAAGCCTGGATTGGCCAGCAAGACGTTGGGGACCGCGCCAATCAAGGCCACAGGTTTGAAGTCTTTGACCGGGTCAAAGCCCGGGTTTTTATAAAGGGCGGGGTTGATGGCCTGGCTGCTGCTGATGGTCATGAGCAAGGTATAACCATCTTTGGGGGCCTTGGCGGCAAACTGTGTGCCAATGTTGCCGCCCGCGCCCGGCCGGTTTTCGACCGCCACGGGTGAGCCCAACACCTCAGAGAGCTTTTGGCTGACCAAACGCCCCACAATGTCATTGGTGCCACCGGCCGCTTGCGGCACGACCATCAATATGGGGCGTTGGGGGTAGCCAGACTGCGCGTGTGCAGCACCCCAAGTCATCATCAAGCCCAGTCCGGCCATGGCTGCTTGGCGAAGCAGACGACGGCGGGCCGCAGTGCTGCCCGGTGCGTGCTGTGAATGCAATGGCTGCATGGCATGGTCCTTTCAAAAATAAGTGAATCCTGATCGAAAAGCCCATCCTGGGCTGACTTGTGTGTGACATTCCTCAGCGCTGGCGGGGTCTTTGGGCAGTCTCCAACGTGCCTGTGGGGCCGCTTGGGGTGCTGTGAAAATCGAAACGGGCAGGCTATGCTTGAAGATTCAACGGGGGTACGCAGCACATGATCAACAAGTTTGTGGATTCGGTCGGCGAGGCGCTGGCGGGCACAGCCGATGGAGCCACCGTCATGATTGGCGGATTTGGCACGGCCGGTATTCCGGATGAGCTGATCGCTGGCCTTTTGGCGCAAGGGGCGCGTGACCTGACGCTGGTCAACAACAACGCGGGCAACGCCGAACAGGGCTTGGCCGCTTTGCTCAAGGCCGGTCGGGTGCGCAAGATCATTTGCAGCTTTCCCCGGCAAACCGACTCTTATGTGTTCGATGGTTTGTACCGCTCAGGCCAGCTCGAGTTGGAGCTGGTCCCACAGGGCAATTTGGCCGAGCGCATTCGGGCGGCAGGTGCGGGCATTGGCGGTTTTTTCACACCTACAGGTTATGGCACCGAGTTGGCCAAACATGCCGATGGCTCGCTCAAGGAAACCCGAGAGATCGATGGCCGCATGTACGTGTACGAAACACCCATCCATGCCGATCTGGCCCTCATCAAAGCCGAGCGCGGTGACCGCTGGGGCAACCTGACGTACCGCAAGGCGGCACGCAATTTTGGACCCATCATGGCCATGGCCGCTCGCAAAACGGTGGCCACAGTGCACGAACAAGTCGCATTGGGCGAGTTGGACCCCGAGACCGTGATCACGCCCGGCATTTTTGTTCAGGCAGTGGTCAAGATCGACCGTGTGGCCACACAGGCCGGAGGCATCAAGGCATGAGCTACACCCGACGCAGCAAAGACGAATTGGCCGCCCGCGTGGCGCAAGACATTCCCGAGGGGGCCACTGTCAACTTGGGCATTGGCCAGCCGACCTTGGTGGCCAACCACATTCCTGCCACCCGCGAAGTGCTCTTGCACAGCGAAAACGGCATCCTGGGCATGGGCCCGGCACCGGCCAAGGGACAGGAAGATTACGACCTGATCAATGCGGGCAAACAACCCGTGACCCTGCTGCCCGGTGGCGCTTTTTTTCACCACGCCGACAGCTTTGCCATGATGCGTGGCGGGCATCTGGACATTTGCGTGCTCGGGGCCTTTCAGGTCAGCGCCACGGGCGACCTGGCCAACTGGCACACGGGCGAGCCCGATGCCATTCCGGCCGTGGGTGGGGCCATGGACCTGGCCAGTGGGGCGAAACAAACTTGGGTCATGATGGACCTGCTGACCAAGCAAGGCCAAAGCAAACTGGTGCAGGCCTGCAGCTATCCCCTGACCGGCATTGGCTGCGTCAAACGGGTTTACACCGACTTGGCCACACTGGCTTGCACCCCTGCGGGTTTGGTGGTCATCGACACCGTGGACGGTTTGAGCGTGCAAGCCCTTTCGGAGTTGATCGGGCTGCCTTTGTCATCTTGAGGTGACTTTCTTTCATCGCAGTGGCGACAACATCTCAAAAGAAAAACTGGCGTTTTTCACGGTCACCTTGACTGCACGCACATCCGATGCGCCAGGCACGATCAAGCGTGTCACGTTTCTCACTGGTTTTTTATCGATTTGAAAAGGCTGGTCAATCCTGAACTGATGGCTGTCACCGTGCACCACCAAGACAGGTTTGCCCCACTGATGGGCCATGGGCAGCAGCGTGTTGCCGATGCTTTTGAACCCTGACCAACCTGGAAAATCTTCCCAGAGTGTTTTGTTTTCCAGAACGTCAGCCTGAAAAGCAAACACCACGGCCGTTGCTTGCAGTGCACGCGCTTGCTCGAAGCTTGAGGTGATCCACGCCACGTTGGCCGCATCGCGTTCAAAAAATTCTCGGTTGGCAGCGATGTCCCGGTTTTCCAGATTGTTGTTGCTGCCCACGATGTGCAGTGTGGCAAACAACACCCCTTGGTGCATCCAGCGCACGTTTTCCACATACCGTCCGAAAGCGCTTGAGACTGTCGATTGGTTTTGCACCGTCATGGGTTTTGCGCCCAAGGATTGTCCGGGTGTAAAAAAGCGTTGCCGCAAAGCGGTCAGACGCTCCAAGGGGTCATATGCGCCATTGTTGGCTCTGTGGCAATCGGTCCACTCGTTGTCACCCGGGGTGTAAACCACAGCACCTGTGAACCTCTGAAAGTGATCCAGTTGGTAGGCAAATTCCTCATCGCTGCACAGCGTCGAGCCCGATTTGAAATCGCCCACATGAACAGAAAAAGCAGGGGTTTCTTGGTTGATGCGGTCTATCAGCGACCGGTAAGGACCGTAGGCCTTTTGTGCAGATCCGTAGGGCAAATCTCCCAGCGCTACGAAGGAAAATGCCTGTTGTGCATGTGCTGTGGCGAACGACCAAAGCATGCTCAGCCAGATGAGTTGGCGTAACACCCATTGGCCGGTGTGAATGGGTGGAGGTGTGGACTGCGTGAGGGTGTTTTGCATGAAATTCTGGAAGCTCTTTTTTAAAACCGATGGATTCAAGCCGTGGCCTATTGGACCATGCGCTGATATCGGTGCGGGCTTCACCAATCCCGTTCACTGGGCAACTTCACACATCTGTTGATTCAGCGCATGCCCGCAGCTTCAATAGGCACCATCAGCAGATCCTCACTGGTGGTGACCCACTGGCCATCGCGGTACAGCAAGGGTGCGGCTGTGTCGTTGTAGCGGCCAGAAATGACTTCGCCCACCATCAGGCAGTGGGTGCTCTCTTGCACTTGCCGAATCAAACGGCACTCCAGGCTCATGACGGCATCGTGCAGGAAAGGTGAACCCGAATCAAAGGGGCCCCATTGCTGCTCGTCAAAGCGTTCATCGCCAAACAAAGAAGCTTGACCCGCAAACAATTTGGCCAGTTCGATGTGCGCCACCGAGAGCGTGTTCACGCTGAACACCAGGTTGTCGGCCATGTGCGCGTAGGTGAAAGCGCTGCGGTTGATGGCGCAGACCACCGTGGGGGGCTCGACCCCCAAGGACATGAAGGCAGACACCGTCATGCCGGTGCGGTGAGGCGTCTGGCCCGTGGCGATGATGTTCACAGCCGCCGGATGCAGGCGCATCAGTTGCCGAAAGGCCTGCGGGGTCATGCCGCAGCGGTTTCCACAGGCGCGTTGGCGTTGATCGCCGAACCCAGCCCCAAGGCCTGGTTCACGCGTGGCATCACTTCGTTGGCCATCAGTTCCATCGATCGGCGGCCCAGGTCTGGATCGACCAGGTCCATACCGGCATACACGATTTCACCAAAGGGGCCGACTTTCTCGCGCAAGGCCAGGATTTTGTCGACCACTTCGTTGACGGTGCCGGTGATGACCAACTCGTCCAGCAAGCGATCGAGTGTGACGTGGCGGTCGTCTTCGTCGGTGTGTTTCTTGAAGATGACGTGACGCTTGGACATCATCATCTTTGTCAACATCTGGCGGTAGTAATAGCGGTAAGGGCTGTTGGCGTCTGCGCGGCCATAGCGCTGGGCGGTGGCCGCATCGTCGGCCACAAAAATCGTGCGTGCCACGCGCCAGTCTGCGGGGTTGGCCGTCTGGCCCACCGAGGTCTTGCCTTCGCAGTAGTTGTCCCAATGGCTGTTCAACCAGTGGTCCATCAAGAAGTTGGCCGACATGGGGTGAAAGTCGCGCTTGCCCATGGCAATCACGCCCTTGGAGAAGGGGGCCACCACTGTGCCGACAATTTCTGGCCGGGGTTTTTGGAACGGCTTCATCAAGTAGCCCCGACCAATTTCGGGGACAGAGGTGACCTGTGTGCTCACCTTGAAGCGGTTGTCCGGAAAGTCGATGTTGTAGGGGGGCTCGCGCTCCCAAATGGCCAGGATCACATCGATCGCTTCGGCGAACATTTTGTTGCGGTCTTGGTCCAGAATGCCCAGCGCTTCGGCGTCCGAGGCCAAGGCGCCCGGGCTGATGCCAAAGATGAATCGGCCCTTGGCCAAGTGGTCAAACATGGCCGCTTGCGAGGCCAGCAGCGTGGGGTGTGAGTGCGACAAATTGGAGGTGCCGCTGCCCAGCTTGATGGTCTTGGTTTCGGGAATCAAGGTGGCCAAAAACAACAAGCTGTTGGTCACGTTTTCGGCTTTGTCGGTCAAATGCTCGCCCACAAATGCATCGTAAAAACCGAGCTGATCAGCCAAGATGATGGTCTGCCGGTCCTCGTGCAGTGTTTCTGTGGTGTCCCTTTCAAAAGGGTGCAAGGGCATGGTGAAGTAGCCGAGACGCATGGCAAATCCTGTGGTGGTGTAGGGGGGTTATTCGGGCTTGATGCCAGCGTCTTTGATGACCTGGGCCCAGCGGGTGATTTCACTTTGAATGAAGCGAGGATATTCGGCCTTGGATACCTTGGAGGGCTCCAAGCCCAATTGCGCCAAGCGGGCCAGGAAGCCCTCGTCCTTGAGGGCCGAGGCGATGGCGCCGTCCAGTTTTTTCACCACATCGGGGGGTGTGCCTGCTGGGGCGGCAAGGCCCAAGAAGAAGCCCAGTTCATAACCGGGGTAAGTCTCGCCAATGGCGGGCACGTTGGGCCAAGGTTTAAAGCGGGTGGCACCGGTCACGCCAATGGCGGTGGCCTTGGGGTTGTCGATGTGTGCCATGGCTGGCAGGTACTCCAAAAACAGCACCTGCAACTGGCCGCCATAAAAGTCTTGCAAAGCCGAGCCAATGCTCTTGTAGGGAATGCCGGTCATGGGGGCGCCGGTCTTGACCTTGAACATCTCGGCTGTCATCTGCGAGGCCGAGTTGTAATGACCAAAAAACACCTTGCCCGGATTGGCTTTGGCGTAAGCCGTCAGATCGGCGGGGGTGCGAATCCCGGAGTCTTTGCTGACCATGGCCACCGAGGCGGCGGTGCCGAATTGGCCCAAGTGCTCAAAGTCTTTGAGGGGCTCATAAGGTACCTTTTTGTACAGGCTCAGGTTGGCCGCCAGCGTGGTGTTGGTGGTCAGCAGCAGGGTGTAGCCGTCGGCTGGGGCATTTTTGACGGCTTCGGTGCCCAAAATGCCGTTGGCACCCGCCCTGTTTTCAATGACCACGCCTTGCTTGAATTGCGCTTCGAGGTACTGGCCAAAGGCGCGTGCCGTGATGTCGCCCGAACCGCCGGGTCCAAAGGGCACCACAATTTTGATGGGTTTGCTCGGAAAGCCTTGGGCCTGCACCAGACCCATGCACAAACCCAAAGGGGCCAGCAGGCCCCACTTCAGAAATCGCACCAGTTTTTTCATGCCCAGTCTCCGTCTTTGTTGATCGTGCGGGCATTCTAAAAGTCGGGTCAACATTGACCAATGACAAAGTTCCGTGATGTGGAATTGAGGACTGGGGGTATTCCATGGCTTGGGGGCGGCCAGTCGCTGGACACGCTCAAAAAGCGATGCGTTGGGGTGGGGGGTCTTTGATGGCGGTGCGCCAGGTTTCGGCTTGTGCCGGGTTCATGCGGGCCAGCTCGTATTGGGCGGACATGATGTCCGCTTCGTGTCGCAAGGTGGCGGCCAGTCCGCTCAGGTAGCTGCCCTTCATGCGGTCCAAGGTCGAGACAGCACACAAGGACGCAATCGGGTAACGACGCCGGTCAAAGATGGGCACGGCGATGCCCGAGATGCCACGGGCAGATCGGGTTTTGGTCAAGGCATAGCCATTTTTCAGGGTGTTGTGAATGCTGCTGGTCAGTTTGCTGAATGTTTTGTCTTCACCGCTGCGCAGTCGGTTGAAGGCCAAAATGTCGGCAATTTCGTCGTTGGGCAAATGGGCCAGGATGGCCAGGCTGAAAGAGCCAATGCCCATGGGCCAGCGGTCATTGACCTGCAAAATTTCGGCGTTTTGTGGCAAATGCCCTTGTCGCTTGTCCAGACACACCGCGTCGTAGCCGCAGCGGATGCCCAAGTACACCGTTTCGCCCGTGGTCTGGGCCAGCCGTTCGAAAGAGGGTTGGGCGATCGTTTTGATGTCAAACACATTGAGCACCGACATGCCAAAGGCATAGACCTCGGGCCCCAGTCGATAGTGGCGTGTGCCCCAGGGCCGCTCGACCAGGTGTTCCTCTTGCATGGCCGACAAAATGCGGTGCACCGTGGCTTTGGGCAACTGCGTCAAAGTGCAAATTTGCATCAGCGAGGCGCCTTGAGAACCAAAAGTCGACAGAGTGCGCAACAGCAAGGCCGCACGGCCAATGCTTTGTGCACCTTCATTTTTGGGAGGGGGTTTCATGGCGAGAGGATGCCTGTTGGAGGGTGTCGCAAACTTGTTGATTCAAAAATTTTTTAAAGTATTCCATGATTTGGAATATTTGACGAGTGCTTGTGCGTGCAGAGTGCAAAAGGGGAACGCCCTGATTGCCAACTCAAAACACAGCACGCATACTGGTTTTTGAATCTGTGGTCGTCTTTTCTTGCGCTGAAAAGCCACAGGCAAACACAACACGAGACAAAGAAGGGGCTGGTCAGATGATGACTTTTGGACACCAACGCTGGGCAGTATGGGGTGTGGGTCTGCTGCTGGGCACATCTGCCCTGTTGGCCCAGGCGCAAAATTACCCCCATCGCCCCATCAAGGCCATCGTGCCTTACGCCGCAGGCGGATTTTCCGACCAGGCCAGCCGCATCATTGCCGAGGCCATGTCGCGCAATCTGGGGCAAAACATCGTCATTGAAAACCGGGCCGGGGGCGGTGGCCGCATTGGCAGCGAAGCCGTCACCAAAATGGCCCCTGATGGTTATCAGCTGCTGATGACCACCAACGGCACCAAGACCTACATGGCGGTGGTGGAAAAGTCTTTGTCGTATGACCCGGTCAGCGACTTCACGCCGATTTCTCTGGTGGGCAAATACGGCTTGCTGATGGTGGTCAACCCGACAGTGCCCGCCAAAACTTTGCCCGAATTCCTGGCTTATGCCCGCGACCCCAAAAACAAGGGCAAGATCAACTACGCCACTTCGGGCATGGGCAGTGGTTTGCACTTTGCGGGCGAATTGTTCAACGCCATGGGCAAGGTCGACATGGTGCATGTGCCTTACAAAGGCTCAGGACCGGGCATGCAGGATGTGCTGGCCGGGGTGTGCCAGGTGATTTTTGATGGCGCAGCCAAACCGCACATCGATGCCGGCAAAGTGAATTTCCTGGGCACCACCAGCTCGGTGCGTGACCCGCGTTATCCCGATGTGCCGACCCTCAGCGAAGCGGGCCTGCCGGGCTACGACCTGACCTATTGGGTGGGCATTTTTGCACCCAAAGGCTTGCCAGCCGACATCCAGGCGCGGCTCAATGCCTCGGTCAAAACCGCGCTGGCTGACCCGGATGTGCAGCGCAGGCTCAACGGCATGGGCATGAGCTTGGTGGGCAGCACGCCGGATCAAATGGTGCAAGAAATCCGGACCGAGACGGCCAAGTTGCGGCAAATTGCCGCGTCGATTCCCGGTGGAGTGAACTGAACATGAGCGACGTGCTGCGCCCGCAAGACCGCTTGCCTTTTTCCGCCATCGTCGATCGCCCCCCCTTGCACCTGCCCGAAGGTGTTCGGCTGGTGGTCTGGCCGGTGGTCAACATCGAAGAGTGGGACATTTCGCGCCCCATGCCGCGCATGGTCTCGCCACCACCCGGGGGCCAAGCGCCCGTGCCCGATGTGCCCAACTGGAGCTGGCATGAATACGGCATGCGCGTGGGCGTGTGGCGACTCATGGACGCTTTCAAAAATGTGGGTGTTCGCCCAACCCTGTCGATCAATGCGAAGGTGTGCGAAACCCGTCCACGCGTGACCCAGGCCGCGCTGGACGCAGGTTGGGAGTTCATGGCGCATTGCTACGAACAAATCCCGATTCAAAAAATTCCGGACGAGCGGGCCATGATGCAGCAGACGCTGGACGTGCTGACCTGCTTCACGGGCACACGCCCGCAAGGCTGGTTGGGCCCGGGCCGCAGCCAGACGCTGGAGACCCCCGACCTGATCAAAGAACTGGGCATGTCCTGGTTTGGCGACTGGGTGCTCGACGACCAACCGCAATACGTGCACACGAAACATGGACCGCTGGTGTCGGTGCCCTACACCATCGAGCTCAACGACATCAACATCATGCTGACCTCGCACGAGCGTTCGGACGCGATGCTGGTGCGCACACAAGACGCCTTTGAGCGGCTTTACGCCGAGTCGGCGCAGGGCGCCCGCATCATGGCGTTTGGTGTGCACCCCTACATTTCAGGGGCGGCGCACCGCATCCGATACTTTGAAATGATGCTGGAATTTCTGGCCAAACAGCCCGGCGTGGTGTTCTGGAATGGCTCGGAAATTGCCAACTGGTTTCAAAAGGCCAGCCCCCTGCCAGCGCCTTGAGGCATGAGCCTATTGATCCGGCCCGATGAAGTTTGCGTGAACGCTTTTTTTGTGGGAGCAGCGCCCTCGCCGCGATGGCGCCTCGCAGACCACCACCCATCGCCCCGAGTGCAGGGCTCACATACAGATTGCATCGCTGATTGCTGTGCCAAGAAAAGCCTTTCACTTCAAATTTCACAGGGCCGAATCTATCAAGACACCCTCGAACCCATCCGCTGACATGCACGCCGACACGCCCTTGCATGCCTTGTCACTGGCGCAAGCCAGTGCCCTGATTCGTCAGCAGAAGATCACGCCGGTGCAGCTGGTGCAGGCCTACATCGACCGCATGGAGCGACTGGATGGGCAAGTCAACGCCTTTGTCACGCCCACGCTCGATGCCGCCATGCAAGCCGCGCACCAAGCCACCCGCGAAATCGCACAAGGCCAATACCGGGGGCCTTTGCATGGCATCCCGATGGCGCACAAGGATGTGTACCTCACGCAAGGCGTGCGCACCACCGCGCACTCGCGGCATTTGCACGACTGGGTGCCCACGGTCAGCGCCACGCTGGTGACGGGCCTGGAGCGTTTGGGTGTGATCAGTTTGGGCAAAACAGCTTGCCATGAATTGGCCTTTGGCTCGCCCTCAGAAGATGACTTGTTCACGCCTGCACGCAACCCCTGGCATCTGGCGCACATGCCCGGCAGTTCCAGCAGCGGCTCGGGTGCGGCGGTGGCGGCAGGTTTGTGCCTGGCGGCCACGGGCACCGACACCGGCGGCTCGATACGCCACCCGGCGGCCGCCTGTGGTGTGGTGGGCCTCAAACCCACGCGCCATGCTTACCCCATGTCGGGTGTGATCGCCTTGGCCCCCAGCCTGGATGTGGCCGGATTTTTGACGCGCACCGCGCTGGACCAGGCCCTGATCTGGGACGCCTGGCACGGCAGCGATGTGGCCACCGCGTGCACCGCCGATGTGCAGCGTTCGGTGCTTCGGGGGCTGCGCATTGGCGTGCCTGCGGGCTTGTGGCGCAACACTGAGAACGGCCAGGCCACGCACGACCCGCGAATCCAGGCCTGCTTTGACGAGACTTTGCAAACACTGCAAGCCGAAGGTTCGCAGGTGGTCACTGTAGATTTGCCACCACAACCCGCTGTGGTGCAGGCGGCCAATACCCTGATTGCTTACGAAGCGTTTCAACAACTGCAGCACATTTGGCGTGACCACCCCGACCAGTTGGGTCAGGGCTTGCGCCAAAAACTGGCGGGTGCAGCGCAACTGAGTTTGAACAACTATCACGCGGCCCGTGTGCAGGCCGATGTGTGGCAACAGCAGGTCAGCACTTTGCTGGCTGAGCAGGTGGACGTGCTGATGTGGCCAGGTCGCGAAGCCTTGCCCGAAACCCTGCAAGCCCTGATGGCGAACCCCACCGCGCAGCGCAGTGCCTGCAACCGACTGTTCAGCCTGACCGGTCACCCCGCCTTGACCTGCCCCATGGGCGTGTCCACCCAAGGCTTGCCCATGGCTTTGCAGATCGGCGCGGCCATGCACGGCGAGGGCCATGTGCTGCAGGTGGCCCATGCGGTGGCATCGGCCATCGATTGGCACTTGCCCGTGCTGCTGGATTGAGCCATGGACTTTGTGAACAACGAAGGCGTGCGCCTGCACTATGAAATATTTGGCGAGCAAGGCCCATGGCTGGCGCTGGTGTCAGGCGGTCGGCGCAGCGGTGCCGAATTTGTGCCCTTGGCGCGCCGTATCTCGGCCTTGGGGTTTCGGGTGGTGCTGCACGACCGGCGCAACACCGGGGCTTCGCAGGTGTTGATCGAAGGTGAGCGGGGTGAAGAAGACATTTGGGCCGACGACTGGGTGCAGCTGATGCAACACCTGAACGCGGTGCCCGCGTTTTTTGGCGGCGGCTCTTCAGGGGCGCGGCTGGCCCTGTTGACCAGTTCGCGTCATTCCGATGCGGTGCGTGGCTTGCTGCTGCTGCGCATCACGGGCGGGGCCTTCACTGCGGGCCGCTTGCCCGAGAACTATTACGGCCAGTTCATTCGCGCGGCCGAGCAAGGCGGCATGGCTGCGGTGTGTGCCACGCCCTATTACCAGGAACTGATTGCCGCAGACCCCAGCAACCAGGATCGCCTGATGGCCATGGACCCC
This sequence comes from Limnohabitans sp. 2KL-3, assembly GCF_001269405.1. NCBI lineage: Bacteria > Pseudomonadati > Pseudomonadota > Betaproteobacteria > Burkholderiales > Comamonadaceae > Limnohabitans > Limnohabitans sp. 2KL-3. The sequence continues at coordinate 415,196 of NZ_CXON01000001.1, read as the reverse complement.
CAGCAATACATGGCCGTCATGCGCCACTGGCTTCAGATTTTTTTGCAAGGCCCGCGAGAGCCGGTGCTGGGCATGACCATTGAGGCCCTGCAGGCCATCCGTGTGCCCACCTGGGTGGTGCCCGGCAACGACAAAACCCATGTGTCCCGCCATGGCCGTGAAGCGGCGGCCCTGATCCCTGGTTGCGAACTGTTTGAGCTGCCGGTGGCGGACGAAGACGTGCCTGCTTTGCCGTTTTCGGCTTGGGGCCCGCACGAAGAAACCCTGGCGACAGCCATGACCGATTTCATGCGCCGCGTGGCCCATGATGCCCACTGAACCTATTTTCCTAGGAGCCCATTGAATGTCCAACCCGATCAACCCGTCCATTCGCCGCGTCGTCACCGGCCACGACGACCAAGGCAAAGCCATCGTCGAGATCGACGAAGTCTGCAGCCATTACCGCCAAGGCCGCCCCAACGGTTTTGTGTGCAACGTCTGGACCACCGACACCAGCCCCGCCAACAACAACGGCCATGTGGACGCAGGCCGGCGTGAGGGCAAATTTTCGGTCATTGAAAATGGCACCGTGTTCCGCATTCTGGACTTTCACCCCGGTGTGCAGCAACGCGTGCACCGCACCGATTCGGTGGATTACATCGTGGTCATGTCCGGCGAAATCGACATGGAACTCGAATCCGGTGAGGAAGTCCACCTGAAGGCCGGCGACGTCATGGTGCAGCGCGGCACGGTGCACAACTGGATCAACCGGGGCACTGAAACCTGTGTGATGGCGGTGGTGCTGGTGCATGCCCACCCGGTGGAGGCGGGAGGACAAACGCTCAACGCCTTTGGTTGAGCGTGCTCGAAAATGCCTTGGCTGTTTTGGCCTCAGGTCTTGAGCAGGTCAGCCTTTTTTTTGTTGTAGGAGTCCACCCCGTGGGCGATGTTTTGTAGGGCGATGGTTTTCAGGGCGATGCCGTTGAGAGCGACGTTGTTGAGGTCGTGTGCCACGCCCATCGCCCCCGGGGTGGGCACCTACAAAAAAGCTACGCCTTGCATGGCTTTGACTGCGCCAGCGTTCAGCCCCTCATTGGGGGAAAGGCGCAATGCCCGGCGCGGCGTTGTCCGGCAAGCTGCGGCGCGTGGTGTTCATGACCATGGCCAGCAAGCTGTAGTAGCCGCAGTGCGCCGTCATGTCGATCACACCCTGGTCGCCAAACATCTGTTGCGCTGCCGCCCAGGTCACGTCGCTCACCGACTGGTTGTGCAGCAGCTCTTGCAAGAAGTCGTACACCACGGTTTCTTGCGCCGTCATGTTGGGTGGGCGGCGGCCCTCGGCAATCGCGTCGCAGGTTTCTTCGCTCACGCCCGCTTTCATGGCAATCGGTTTGTGGATGTGCCACTCCACAGGCTGTGACCAGTGGCGTGCCACCACCAGCACGGCAAATTCCGAATTGTGCAAACCCACGGTGTTGTCGTAGCGCAGGTATTCGCCCACTTTTTGCAGGCGGCGCATCAGCTCGGGGCTGCGCATCAAAGGCACAAAGGGGCCAGAGAGTTTGCCGCGTGGCCCGCTGACCAACTCGTCCACCGCCGCACGTTGGGCGTCGGTCATTTGTTCACGCGGGATTTCGGGCAGGCGGTCGATTTTGGGGGAGGTCATTGGGCTGTCTCTTGGGATGTGTTGAAAAATCAAGCCCCAATTTATCACCGGACCTGACGGCCATCAGTCGTGTGCGGGATAGCCTGGTGGGGCCACCGCTGCGCCTTGGATCTGATGCCGCACAAAAGCCTCTGCCACCCAGCCCGACTGTTTGGCGTCTTCGACAAAACTGTTCAAAAATTGCCGCGCTGCTTCGCTGCGCTGCGCGGGCATGCCCATGGCCTGGTGGATGACCATGAAGCGGCCCGGCAGCAGACGAACGCCAGGCAGGCGCTGGGCGTCGGCTTGCAGTTGCTGCTTGACGCCTGCGGCCACTTCAAGTTGCTGGGCCATGAACACATCGACCACGGCGGGCGAGCTGGGGGCACGCACGATGGTGGCGTGTTTCAGGTGGCGCGTGAGAAACAAATCGTAGGCGCTGCCCGCGCCCACCGTCACGCGGTGACTGGCCTGGTCCACCTCGTTGTTGCCTTGCAGTGGCGAGTCGCTGCGCACCATGTAAGCGCCTTCAATTTGCACATAAGGCGGTGAAAAATGCAGGCCTTCACCGCGCACAGGGTCGATGGCAAAAAAGCCGATGTCCGCCTCGTCTGCGCGCACGCACTGCACCGATTCATCGGCCTTTTTGAAGATGCGCCATTCAATGCCCACCCCCAACTGTGCGGCCAACAGGCGTGACAAATCGGCAGAGATGCCCGAGGGCTCACCCGCCGCATCGAGCCCGGCGAGCACCGGGTTGCCCAGGTTGATGGCCACGCGCAAAACGCCGTGGGGTGCGACAAGGGAGGCCAAAGGCGAGGCAGATGGATGGCTCATGGAAATCTTTGCAAACGGTGGGTTCAACGATGCGGCATTCTAAAAAGCCAAGCCGTGCAAGCGGCTTACAGGCCTGGGCTTCATTGGCCTATCAAGCCATGATCTTGAGTACTTCGGTCAAGTCTCGGCCCGTGTGCTGCGGTGCCGGGCCAATGGCCTCGGGCGGCAGGCCCTGACGGTTGACCCACAGGGTTTGAAAACCAAACCAAGTGGCCCCCAGCGCGTCCCAGGCGTTGCTCGACACAAACAAGACATCGGCGGGTGCAAAGCCAAAGTGGTCCTGCACCCGTTGGTAGCTGGTGGGTGTGGTTTTGAACTGGCGCACGCTGTCCACCGACAGCACCGCATCGAGCCACTCGCTCATGCCCGCACTGTGCACGGCCGACTGCAGCATCTCGGGGCTGCCGTTCGACAAAATCGCTGTGGCCACGCCGCGCTGGCGCAAGGCTTGCAGCACGCCCAGGTTTTCCGGGAAGGCTGTGAGCTGGGCGTATTGCGCCATCAGCGCGTCTTCATTCGCGCTGGTGTGCACCAAGCCCAAACGCGCCAGTGCATAACGCAGCGACGCGCGTGTGATGTCCCAAAACGATTGGTAATGCTTGCTGCCGTTTGGATCGGGGTCGCTCAGCGAGATCAGGCGCGTGTACTCGATCTGCTTGTCGCGCCACAGCACCGACAGGGCTGCGCCTTGACCGGGGTAGAGTTTTTCGGCCAAAGCGCCGATCGAGTACACATCGAACAGCGTGCCGTAGGCGTCGAACACGACGGCGCGAATGGGGGTTGTGGGGGATGTCATGTTCAAACCAGGTGCCCGGTTTTCACCAAAATCAAGCAGCCCTCGCGGCTGAACGGTTGGTGCTGGCTCATGTGCGGGCTGCGCAGCCAGCTGCCTGCGGGGTAGTCACCGTGCTCGTCCGAGAACACGCCTTCGATCACCAAAATTTCTTCGCCGCCCCAATGACGGTGCGGGTTGAAAAACGTTTGGGGTGCCCAGCGCACCAAGGCGGTGTTTTGGGTTTCGAAGGTGTTCAGCGGCAAGACTCTCAAGCCCTCGACCATGCCTTGGCGCCACTCGCTGCGGCGCGTGTCAATGACCACGCGCTCGTCATCGCGGGGGTCCAGGTGGCGCAGTTTCACAAACAGCGTGCAGCCCTCGGGAGAGGACGGCGCGTGTGAGCTGCCCACCGGGTTCTTGATGTAGGTGCCGGGGCCGTAGACCCCGTGCTCGTCGTGCAGCGTGCCTTCGAGCACCAAAATTTCTTCGCCCCCACCGTGTGTGTGCTTGGCAAAGGCCGAGCCGGGTGCATAACGCACGATGGACGTGGCGCGCGCCACTTCACCGCCGTCGCGCTCGAGCATGCGGCGCGACACGCCTGAGGCGGGTGAGTCCACCCAGTCGAGCGATGGGCTGTGCACGATGCAGCGCTGGGTCCGGTCGGTGTTGAGGGTGATGGGGTGGGTCAGGTGTGCGGTGGTCATGGCGTGTTCAGAGCGTTAAGTATGTTCAGGTTTTCAGCAGCACCGGCTCGATGGCCTCGCCTTGCGCGGTGATGCGGCCGATGATGGCGGTGTGCACGTAGCCAGCGGCCTTGAGCGCCTGCACGCAAGCATCGGCTTGCGCTGCGGGCACACTGGCCAGCAAGCCGCCAGCGGTTTGTGGGTCAAACAGCAAGGGGTAGCGTGGGTCGCCTACGAACTCGTCACCATTGCGCAGGGCGCGGCGCAGTCGCACATTGGCCGGTTGCAAAGAACTGACGATGCCCGCCTGCACGCAGTCCACCGCGCCGTCGAGCAGCGGCAGGGCGCTCAGCTGAAGCTCGGCGTCCACGCCGGACGGCCGCGTCATCTCCACCAGGTGGCCCAGCAGGCCAAAACCGGTCAGGTCGGTGCAGGCGGTGGCCCCGTGGGTGCGCAAAATTTGAGCGCCCGATTGGTTGGACAGCACCATCGATTGCAGCGCCGCGTCGATCCAGCGGCCTTTGGCGGCGTAGCGGGCATGTGCGGCAAACAAGGTGCCGGTGCCAATCGGCTTGGTCAGCAGCAGCACATCGCCCGGTTGCATGCCGCCCTTGCGCATCACGCCGTCCATTTTTTCGGCGATCAGGCCGTTGATGGCAAAACCCAGGGCCAGCTCGGCACCTTCGCCCGTGTGCCCGCCCACCAGGGCGCAGCCTGCGGCGTTCAGCACCTCGATCGCGCCGCCCATCATTTGGGTCAGCAGGTCTTCCACCTTGCTCTCCAGGCCCGGCGGCACGGTGACCACGGCGGTGGCGGTTTGGGGCTCGCCGCCCATGGCAAACACATCGCCCAGCGCGTGGTTGGCGGCCACTTTGCCAAACACATACGGGTCGTCGATGAAGGCCCTGAAAAAGTCCACCGTCTGCACCACGGCCATGCCCGGTGGCACGCGTACCACGGCTGCGTCGTCAGGCGAGTGCAGGCCGATCAGCACATCCGGCCGCTCGACCGGCTGCAAGCTGCCCAAAGCGCGTGACAAGATGTTGGAGCCGACTTTGGCGCCGCAGCCTCCGCAGCGCATGGCGATGGCCGAGATGGCTTGGAGCGATTCTTCGGAGGTCAGTGTCAAGTGTGTGGTGGGTGCTTTGCCTTGGGCCTGGATGTCCTTGAGCAGTTGACCCATGGCCTGAACGGCGTCGCGCACACTGGCACCGGGTTGAGCGGGGCCACCCGCCCCCGGCATGGCCGGAAACTCGGTGAAGCGGCGCATGAATTCCCGGTCGATGCGGTCCTTCCAGCGCCAGACCCAGTCCCCAGCAAAGCCGAGCGGGCCGCGTGAGGCCACGGCAAAGCGGTTGCCGGTGGAAATGAGGGCCAGCCAATGGCGTTGCGGGTCGTAGGCCAGCAGCTTTTGGCCGCGCAGGCTGCGACGCAGATTCTCGGCCAGGGGCTTGGCCATGCGCACGGCAAACACACCGGCTTTTTCCAGCGGGCGTTCCACAAAAGAGGCGATGTCGCCGGCCGCAAAGACCAAGGGGTCATTGAGCGTTTGCAGCTGGGGGTGCACCAGGATGAAGCCTTGTTTGTCGAGCGCCAGGCCCGTGCTTTTCAGCCAGGCGGGGCCACCGGCTTGGGTGACCCACAGGGTGTCGTCGGCATCAAAAGTGCGGCCATCGCGCGTGTGCAGGCAGCCAGGCGAGACCTCGACCACTTCGGCTTGCGTGTGGACAGTGACATTACGCGCTTGCAAAACACGCGCAAAGCGGGCTCGAACCCCAGGGTTATGGGTGGGCAAAATCGTCTCACCCGCCGTCAACAACACAAACTGAAGGTCTTCGGGATTGCGGCCCAGCGCTTTGAGTTCGTTGCGCAAGCGGTACTGCATGGACAGCACCAGCTCCACACCCCCCGCACCCGCACCCACCACCGCAATCGTCATGCGGCCCCGGTGGACTGGCCACTGGCGGGCTTTGTCGAGCAGAGCCAGCCAGCGCTGGTTGAACTGCGCAATCGGCTTGACCGGCACGGCCAGCGATTGGGCACCCGCCACATGGCGCACCTGCGGTGTTGAGCCAATGTTGATGGACAACAGGTCGTACGCCACGGGCGGGCGGTTTTGGCAAATGACTTTCTGGTTCTGGCGGTCAATGCCGACCACCGCATCGTGGAAAAAGCGTGCACCGGTGTAAGCGCACAGGCGGCCCAAGTCGATGTGCACCTCGTCAAAACTGTAATGGCCCGAAATGTAGCCTGGCAGCATGCCCGAATAAGGCGTGTCGATGTCGGTGCAGATCACGGTGATGCGAACGCCCGGCTCAGGCTTCATGGCGAACATGCGCAGCACGCCCACATGGCTGTGGCCGCCGCCTATCAGCACCAGATCGCGCAGAACGGGTTGTTCAGAGGGTTTCATCAAAGGTCCAGAGGTCTTGCACCCAGTGGTGCAAGGCGGCACGTTCGGCCTGAGGTTCAAACAAGGGTGCACGCAAGGCACACTGATGCCTCAAGTGTGCCACCAGGCTGTGTCCGTTTGGCGCTGTCCTGCAGGCGCGTAAAAAATGGGCCAGCGCGGGCGCATCGCCCGGCTCGAAGTAGCCCGCGTAATCTTCCCCCAGCAGACCCACATTGCCGTCGATGCGCGAGGCCAGCACGGGTGTACCGCTGCACATGGCTTCCATCAGCACATGTGCCCCCCCCTCCATGCGGCTGCAGTGCACCAGCAGGTGTGCGCGTTGAATGCGCTGAAGGGTTTGAGTGTGGGGCACGGCACCCAACCAGCGGTAATGCGGACACTGCGCCTGCGTGGCCTGTGCGGCCTGGCCCAGCGCAGGGTCGAGCGCCGCCCCGATGTGGTCGATGAACACACCCGCATCGGGCGGCAACAGGCGTGCCGCAGCTATCAGGGTCAGCGGGTCTTTTTCTTCGCGCAAATGGCCCACCATGACCACCCGCAAGTGGCGCGAGGTTTTGGGCAGGGTTTGACGTGTGCTGGTCGACTGAAAAATCACGCGGGCTTTGGCTTGGTACGCGCCGGGCAGGCTTCGCACCCCCAGACCTTGCAAGACCACCAGTGAATGCGCCAGGGCCAGCGAGCGCTGCGCCAACAGGTCGTGCGCGATGTCGCGGTACAAGTCGGTGCCGGTCAACACGACGCCCAGGCCGCGCTGGCCGTGCCGCGCGTGCCAGGCCTGCACCGAGTCGGCCGAGCGGCGAGCGTGCAGGGCCAGCATGACGTCGTCATCATCGGCTTGCGCGTCGGGCCACTGGCGCACGATGCGGGCAGAATGGGCAGACAAGAGCTGTTGCCAGCGCCGGGCGGTTTGCCAATTGCCGTTGTTGGCGTCGGCCAAGGCGGGGCTGACAATCACCACTCGAAGTTTTTGCATGGGCGTTTTATACATGAATGAGAGTACCTCGGCGGGGGCAGGGCAGACAGGTCCAAGTGCGACGATGGGCGGGTCTTTTGCAGGCTGTCTGGGGCCTGTGCACAGCGCGGTGCGCACGGCCAGTGCGGCGGATCTGGCCCTGGCCTTGCAACACACCCGCAAGCGCACGCTGGGTCTGATGCAGGCCTGGCAAAACGCCATGCCCGATCTGTCGGTGCCGCCCTTGCCCAGCATGAACCCGCCGCTGTGGGAGTGGGGCCACATCGCCTGGTTTCAGGAGTGGTGGACGGTGCGCAACCGCCAGCGCCACCTGGGCACGCGCAGTGCCAGCAGCGGCGCGGAGTTTGACGCCTCCCTGCTGCCCGATGCCGACGCGCTCTACAACTCCAGTGAAGTCGCCCACGACAGCCGCTGGGCTTTGCCTCTGCCCGACCTGGCCGGCACGCAGGCCTATTTGGCGCAGGTGCTGCAGCGAAGCCTGGACCACCTGCAAGCCGCCCTTGAAGCTGGTCAGAGTGTGAGCGACGAAGCGCTGTATTTTTGGCGTCTGGTGCTGCAGCACGAAGACATGCACAACGAAGCCTCGGTTTACATGGCCCAAGCCCTGGGGCTGGCTTTGCCGCCGGCCCTGTGCTGGCGTGAACCCACGGCCGGTGATGCGGCAAGGCATGAAGCGCCTTCGGGCCAGGATGGGGGCATCCTGGTGCCTGCGCAGGTGTACACCTTGGGCCATCAGGGGCCAGGCTTTGCTTTTGACAACGAGCGCCAGGCCCATCCGCAGGCGCTGGCCGCTTTCGAGATCGACGCCGCAGCCGTGACCTGGGCGCGGTATCTGCCTTTTGTGCAGGCCACTGGCCATGCGCAGCCGCCCCATGTTCGTTGCGTTGACGGCATCTGGCAGGCACAGCACTTCGCCCAGTGGCAGCAGCTCGACCTGCAGGCCCCGGCGGTGCATCTGAATGCGTTCGATGCCCAGGCTTGGTGTGAATGGGCTGGCAGGCGCTTGCCCACCGAGGCCGAATGGGCATGCGCCGCGCAGCAGCCCGGCTTTGAGTGGGGCCAAGTGTGGGAATGGACAGCCAGTGACTTTGCGCCCTATCCGGGCTTTGAGGTGCACCCTTACCGCGACTATTCAGCGCCCTGGTGGCACGGCCACCGGGTGCTGCGTGGGGCCAGTGCCGCCACTTCGGCGCATGTGGTCGATGTGCGTTACCGCAATTTCTTTGTGCCCGAGCGGCGCGACATTTTTGCGGGCTTTCGGTCAGTGGCGCTGTAAAAGCCCAGCGCCATCAGACCGTGGCCCACAAGACCGCAAAGCGCTCGGCCGGATCGGTCCAGGCGCGGGTCTGGGCAAAGCCTGCCGAGCGCAGCAAGGCTTCGAAGTTCGGCACCGTCCATTTGCAGGCGTTTTCGGTGTGGATGGTTTCGCCTGCCGTAAACAGCCGCTCGCCACCCGGCCACTGCACCTGGACCGCATGGCGTGCTTGCAGGTGCATTTCCACGCGCGATGCCTGGGCGTTGAAGCGCGACAAATGCCGCCAGTCGCGCACCACAAAGTTGCTGCCCACCAAGCGGTTGATGTGCAGCAGCAAATTCAGGTCAAAGGCGGCGGTCACGCCCAAGGCGTCGTCGTAGGCCGCTTCCAATTCGGCCGCGTCCTTGAGCAAATCCACCCCGATCAGCAAACCGCTGCCCGGGGCTGTGCCGCAAGCGCGGTGCAGGCTTTGCAAAAAGCCCAGGGCTTGATCGGGTGTGAAGTTGCCGATGCTCGAGCCCGGGTAAAACAAGACGCGCGGCTGCGCCGGGTCCAGCCCCAGCGCGTCTGGCAAATCCAGCCCGCCCGAAAAGTCGGTGCCCAGGCCCGCCATGGCCAGGCCCGGGTGCTGGCGCTGCAGGCTGTCCAGGGCCTGTCGCACAAAGTCCACCGAAATGTCCACCGCCACATAGCGCCCAGCCTGCAGGGGCCCCAGCAGTCGCCCGGCCTTTTCGCAGTTGCCTGCGCCCAGGTCGATCCAGCAAGCGTCTGCGGGCAAATGCCGGGCCATGTCCGCACTGTGCAAGCGCATGAGTTGCGCCTCGGTGCGCGTCAGGTCGTACTCGGGCAGCTCGGTGATGGCTTCAAACAGGCGCGATCCCAGCGCGTCGTACAGGTACTTGGGCGAGGTGAAGGCCTGCGGGGCACTCAGGCCCTGCAAGAGTTCTTGCGCCACAGCAAAGGCGTTGTGCTGGTACAGCTGGATGAATCGGGGCGTGGTCATGCGGCATATTAAGTCACTGCACGAGCCGCAGACTTGCGCATGTTTGGCCACTGTCTGGTGGGGTGCAAGGGTTTCAGTGTGTAATCTCAGCTGTTTGTTTTTTGCAAAGCCACCATGACCCACGCCTTCTTTTCCAAAATTCTGTCCACAGCCTGTGCCGGCTTATTGGCTTTGTCGGCCATCGGCGCCGCCCAAGCCCAGACCACGCTGCGCGTGACCACCATCCCTGAGGAAGCCGCCACCGAGCAGGTGCGCAAGTTCACACCCTTGGCCAACTATCTGGAAAAGCAACTGGGCATGAAGGTGCAGTTCACGCCTGTGACCGATTACCCCGCTGCCGTGGAGTCGCTGGTCAACAAGAAGGTCGATGTGGTCTGGTTTGGCGGCTTTACTTTTGTGCAAGCCAGTATCCGCTCGGGCGGCAAGATCGTGCCCATTGCCCAACGCGAAGAAGACACACGTTTCCAGTCGGTGTTCATCGCCAAGACCGATTCGGGCATCAAGACGCTGGCCGACATGAAGGGCAAGCAAGTCTCTTTTGGCTCGCAAAGCAGCACCTCGGGCCACCTGATGCCGCGCAGCTTTTTGCTGCAAGCCAAGATCGAGCCTGAAAAGGACTTCAAGCGCATCGCCTACAGCGGCGCGCACGACGCCACCATCGCCTCGGTGGTCAGTGGCAAGGTGGACGCTGCGGCCCTGGACATCACGGTCTGGAAAAAGTTTGTGGCCGAAAACAAGGTCAACACGCAAGACGTGAACGTGTTCTACACCACGCCCCCTTACTTCAACTACAACTGGTCGGTGCACGCCGACATGCCTGCCGACTTGCGCGAAAAAATCAAGGCCGCCTTGTTGGCCCTGAACCCCGCCAACCCCGAGCACGCCGAGATCCTCAAACTCAACCGCTCGACCCGCTACATCTCCACCACGCCCGAAAACTACAAGGGCCTCGAGTCGGCCGCACGCAGCGCGGGCTTGCTCTAAAGCCTGAGCACCACGCCGGTGAAGATCGAACTCTCGACCTTGGAGGCGCGGCACCCAGCCGCGCTGCCGGGCGCGCCAGCGGCCTTGCGTGCGCTGAACCTGCGTTTGGTCGCAGGCGAACAGGTGGCCATCATCGGCCCGTCGGGCGCGGGCAAAACCACTTTGCTGCAGGTGCTGGCCTGTGCGCAGCGGCCCACCCAAGGCCGCTTGCAGTTGTCGGACGTGGACCCTTGGACACAATCGGCGAGCGCCTTGCGCCGTTTGCGCGGCCAGTTGTTTTTGGCCCCGCAGGTGCCGCCGCTGCCGCCGCGCCAACGTGTGGTGACCTCGGTGCTGGCCGGGCGTTTGCCCAGCATGGGTTTGTGGTCCAGCCTGCGCTCCTTGTTCTACCCCACCGACATCCCGGCCGCTTACGAATCGCTGGTGCACTTTGACCTGGGCGACAAATTGTTCGACCGTGTGGACCGCCTGTCGGGCGGTGAACGCCAACGCGTGGGTCTGGCCCGCGCCCTGTTGGCTCCGGCCAGCCTGTGGCTGATCGACGAGCCGCTGTCGGCGCTGGACCCGATGCGCGCCCGCATGGCCATGGCCGCTTTGGTGAGCCTGGCGGCCGAGCGTCAGGTCACGTTGGTGGCCACACTGCACCAGGTGGACATGGCGCTGGCGCACTTTCCGCGCATCATTGGCTTGCGCGATGGGGAGCTGGTGTTTGACTTGCCCTCTGCGCAGGTCAGCCCCGAACGCTTGGCACATTTGTACGACCAGTTCGAGCACGAGTTGCGTGGCGAAGCCCCGCCCATGCCCTCAGCACAAGCCTCTGCATCCCAGTCCGCGCCTGTGGTGATGCACTGCCGTTGACGCTGTAGCTGTCTGCGCCACGCTCAAGATGACCGCTTCTTTTTCACACCTGCCAACGCCCCGGCCTCGCCGGGATGCGCCTGCCCGCGACCCGGCTTTTTTCAAGCGGTTGTTTTGGTTGAGCCTGGCTTTGGTGCTGTTGTGGCCATTGGGTGTGGCCACCGAGTTCCGTTTGTGGGTGCTGTGGGAGCCTGAAAACCGAAAAGTGACGGCGCAGTTCTTGTCCACCTTTTGGCCGCTGATCCACAACGCCGAGTTCATGGACATGGTGGTGCGTGAGACCTGGCGCACCGTGGCCATGGCCACTGCGGGCGTCACGTTGGCGCTGGTGCTGGCCATTCCTTTGAGCCTGTTGGCCACGCGGGTTTTGTCGCTGTCGGCTTTGTCGGGCCGCATGGACCGTTGGCCTGCGGTGCTGCGCTGGCTGGTGCGGGCCACGCTGATTGTGCTGCGCAGCATTCCTGAGTTGATCTGGGCATTGGTGTTTGTGCGTGTGGTGGGCCTGGGGCCCACGGCGGGTGTGCTGGCCATTGCGCTGACGTATGGCGGCATGCTGGGCAAGGTGTACGCCGAGATTTTGGAAAGCGGCGAGAGCCACGCCACCCAAAACCTGATGCGCAATGGCAGTGGCCGCCTGCAGGCCTTTGTGTACGCCTTGCTGCCCAGTCACGCCGCTGAGTTGGCCTCTTACACCGTCTACCGCTGGGAATGTGCGATCCGCTCGTCGGTGGTGCTGGGCTTTGTGGGTGCGGGGGGCTTGGGCCAGCAACTGGACAACTCCATGAAGATGTTCAACGGCGGCGATGTGGCCACCATGCTGCTGGTCTTCATTGCGCTGGTGGCGCTGGCCGACCGCGTGAGCGCCTGGCTGCGAAAGGCGCTGGCATGAAGTCTTCAGGCACCTTGTTTTCTTCACGCGAAGCGGCCAACCCGCCCTACAAATTGCCGCCGCCGATTTTTGATGCGCGCTGCAAAGCGTGTTGGTTCACTTTGGCTTTGCTGGTCTTGGTGGTGGCCAGTTTTGTCTCGCTCGACCTGGACTGGGCGTCTTTTGCGTCCATGGAAGCGGCACGCAGCATGGGCCGCTTTGTGGCGGAGTTTTTTCCACCAGATTTGTCGCCCGTGTTTGTGAACAAGGTGGTTGGGGCCGCTTGGGAAACCTTGGCCATGTCGGCGCTGGGCACCGCCATTGCGGCTGTATTGGGCTTGGCGCTGGCCGTGCCCGCCAGCCGCATGTCCACCCAAGATCCGGCTTGGTTGCGCAGCCCCACGCGTTGGTTGCTGAACGCCCTGCGCGCCATCCCTGAATTGGTGTGGGCCGCGTTGTTGTTGATCTCGGCAGGTCTCGGGCCCATGGCGGGCACTTTGGCGCTGGCGCTGCACACCAGTGGTGTGCTGGGCCGTTTGTTTGCCGAAGCCATGGAGAACATCCCCACCGGCCCCGGCGACGCTCTGCGCACCCAAGGCGTGGGTCCGCTGCGCGTGTTCTTTTATGCCACTTTGCCGCAGGTGCTGCCGCAACTCATGAGCTACACGCTGTACCGCTGGGAAAACAACATCCGCGCCGCCGCTGTGCTGGGCGTGGTGGGCGCGGGTGGCTTGGGCCAGATGCTGTCTTTCCACATGGGCCTGTTCCACATGAACAAGACCGCCACCATTTTGGCGGCCATGCTGCTCATGGTGGCCTTTGTGGACGCGCTGAGTTTTGCGGCGCGGCGCTGGTTGACACGGTAATGCGCTGAACTGTCTGCGCATGGACTTTGTAGGTGCCCACCTCGTGGGCGAAGATGCGTGGTGCGCTGCTGCGCTGCTGCGCAGACGCTCAGCCGATGTGCCCATTCAAACCAGACTGAAGCCCAGCCACGCGGCTGTGCCCCACATCATCAATGCCACCGCGCCGTCAAGTGCGCGCCACCCCGGCTGGTCAGAGCCTGCTGGCCCATGTCAAACAGGTGCGCATGATGCAAGCCGATTTGCCGGGCGGTCTGCAAGGCACGTCCACCCCAAGCGGTGCGCGCAAGGCCCCTTCAGCCCAGCGCCTGACCGAAGCCGTCAAAACCGCTGCGCGTTTGCATTTGCGGCAGGTGCAGGGGGCATGACCGCTGAATGTTATTGATCCGGCCAGGTGAAGTTTGCATGAACGCTTTTTTTGTGGGAGCGACGCCCTCGTCGCGATAAAGCCCCGCAGACCACCCAGAATCGCCCCGAGGGCGGGGTTCACACAATGCCCCTATCGCTGATGACTGTACCCAAGGCAAGCCTTGCACTTCAAACTTCACAGGGCCGGATCAATAGAACCCCGACGTCCCAAGTCCTTGACCTCAACAGCGCGGTGTGTGCCTGACTTGCTGGCCCGTTTGTCGAAGGTCAAAACGGCTTCGCAGCCCAGTGACTGCATTTGTGCACCGATCAGTTGATCTGCGAAATCTCCCCCCTGGTTTTGCCAGGCTTTGGCGGCGGATAACAAGACCGGCATGGCCTCGAAGCGCAGTCCGGGAAAAGCCAGCAGGGCTGCCAAAGTGGCTTGGCATTGCGCCAATGAATACCCGTAGAGCCCCTTCAGAACCCACATCACTTCGCACACCACAATGTGCCCGACCATGCATTCCCGGCCTGCATCCAGTTCGGTGTCCAAGGCCATTTGCGCGCGCAGCGCTTGCTTGGGGTCGTCGTTGGTGATCAGACGAACGAGGACGTTGGTGTCGACCGCCAGCATGTCAAGGCTTGCGTGTTTTGCGCGCAAGCAAAGGCTTGCCGCTGGCCTGTGCTTCGATGGCCTGGTTCATTTCTTCGACCGTGTGCGCCTGGGTGGGCGCAGGCAGCAAGCCGCGCAAGCTGGCAAAGGAGGCCTTGGAAGCTTTGCTCACCACAATTTGCCCATTGGCCTGCGCCACAAAGGCCACTTTGTCGCCGGGCTCGAGTTGCAGCATCTGCCGTACATCTTTGGGCAGCGTGATTTGCGCTTTGCTGGTCAGGGTGCTGAGCATGATTTTTCCTTACGATGCGGTAAGGAAGAATAGCCATCCAGCACCGATCGGTCAAGCCTGAGCGGCGGAGGTCAAGGGCTGGAATTTGGCTTTCAGCCTCACCTTTTCACCTCACTTCGCCATTGAGCAATGCCCCCCGCTGCTCGCCTGGCCCGAGCCTGCCGCAATCAGGGGCGGCTCGTTGCGCAGGTCCACCGGGTTGGAGGCCTGAAAGTCCCAGGCCAAAAAAGCGGCCAGGGTGAGCCAGAAAACCGCTTGCAGTTTGTGCGTCGTGTTCATGTGGCCTCCATCAGAACTGGTAGTGGCGGCGCACGCGCACACCAATCAAGGTGCCCGCAAACGCCAAAGGCACCCACAGCCAGCCGTGCAGGCTGCCGGTGGAGATGCCGCTGAGCATGGCGCCGATGTTGCAGCCAAAGGCCAGGCGCGAGCTGTAACCCATGATGAAACCGGCCACCAGGCCAATCACCCATTGCTGCGTGGTGAGGGGCTTGCTAGCGGCCGGGGCCTTGGCCGAGACCCACAGCGCACCGCCCAAAATGCCGATGTTGGTGATGGTGGTCACGTCCATGAACACGGTTTGGGTCAGGCGCTGCGCGTTGCCCGCTTGGCCCCAAAAGGCATTGGTCGCAGGCTCAAACGTGCCCAGTGCCACCGAGATCTTGGCCGCCCACAGGCCAAAGCCATAGACCACGCCCCAAGGCTGGCCCGCCAGCAGCAAGTTCAAAGTCGCCAACACGGCCAGCGCCACCGCGCCCCAGACCCAGCGTTTGTCGAACCAGCTTTGGCCCGCGCCCACCCACAGGCGCACGGCCACCAACACGGCGGCCAGCAGGGCCAGCGTCAAGGCCAAAGCGCCGCCGGTGCCGTATTCGGCATAAAAACTGACCGGGGCCGTTTGGCCCAGTGACAACCAGCTGTCCAGGTGCACCGAACCTAGGAAGCTGCCCAAGGCGAACAGCGGCAAGATGCCCATGTTGAGCGGCACGCCCAGGCCCGCTTTGTACAAACTGCCCGAGCCGCAGCCGTCGGCAATTTGCATGGTCAGCCCGAACACAAAAGCGCCCACCAGCAAGCTCACGCTCGGTGGACCGAGGGCCGCGTGCAGTTCAGAAAACTGGCCCAGCAGCGGCAGCGCCGCCAAGCTGGCCAGTGCCAGCAGCAGAACTTGGCCGGTCACGCCTTGTGGGTTGCGCTGCTCAATGAGTTGACGCCAGCCGGTGGTGAAACCAAAGCGGGCGGCTGCCAAAGCCGCGCCCATGCCCACGCCCACCAGCATCAGCACGGCTTGGCGGATGGACACGGACAGCGCCAAAAAGATGAAAAAGGCGGCCAGCAAGGCCGCCAAAGGAAGGCGTTTCATGACCTGAATTTACTTGAAGGTTTTCTCGGCCCAGAACTTGGCGTCGATCAAGAGTTGCTTGGGGCGGCTGGGCACGTTGGCCATGGGCAGGCCGCTGGCGTCTTTGGACCACTCCACCATCGAGCCCGCATAGAGCTTCACGTTTTTCTGGCCCAGCACTTCGGACATGGCGAACCAGTTGGTTGCTGCCCAGTGGCCGGTGTTGCAAAAGGACACGGTCTCTTTGGCTGGGTCGATGGGGCTGGCCGCGGCCACTTTTTGGGCTTGGTCGGTGCTCACAAAGGTGGAGGTGCCGGGGGCAAACCATTTGTCGTGTTCCACGTTCACTGCGCCTTGCAAGGTGCCGGGCACGCTGGCGGCCACATGGCGGGTGTCGCCTTTGAAGAATTCGGCAGGGCGGGCGTCGATCAAGGCGGCGTCACCGGCTTTCACGCGGGCGACCAGTTCTTCCTTGGTGGCGACCAGGCTCTTGTCGATTTGCGGCTGGAAGCTGCTGGCAGCCACTTTCACGGCCTGGTTGTTTTGTGGCAAACCGGCGGTGGTCCAGCCCTTGACGCCGCCGTTGAGCACCGACAGCTCTTTGAGGCCCAGCACTTTCAGGGTCCAGTAAACCCGGGCCGAGGCCCCAAAGTCGGTGGCATCGGCACCGCTCGACACAATCACCGCGTGGGTGCTGGGGGTCAGGCCCAGGCTTTGCACCAGGGTGGTCAGTTTGGGCAGGGCGGGCAATTCTCCGGGGTTGTTGGCCGGGCCGCGCCAAGTTCCATAAGGCGCATTGACCGCGCCGGGGATGTGGTTGGCCGCATACGACTTGGGGTCGCGGATGTCGATCACGCGCACGTTGGCGTCGGAGAGTTTGGCCTGCAGCTCGGCAGGGCTGAGCAGGGGTTGTGTGGCGAAAACGGATGCGGAGAAGGCGGTGGCCGACAAGGCCAGGACCAGGGCAGAGAGGCGTTTCATGTGGGTCGTTCCTGAAGGTGATGAACAGAAGATGGCGCGATTGTGGTCAGCCGCCAAAGACATGGGAACGATTTTTTAGTTGGTTATATATGCCAAGGTAGATATAAGGGGGCACGGAACCCGACTCAGTGCCCGGGCTTGAGGGCATACCGCTGCGCGGCCCACAGCGCCCCAGTGCCCAGCAAACTGGCCGCCAGCAGCCACCACAGCGCCAGGGTGTAGCCGTGTTGCGGTGACCACAGCAGGCCCAGCGTCAAAGGCGCGGCAGCCCGGGCCAAGGCAATCGGCATGCCCAGCAAGCCATTGAGCTGGCCCACATGCGCACGGCTGACGTATTGCGCCATGGCCGTGCCTTTGACGATGGTGTTCATGCCATTGCCCAAGCCATAGAGCAACACAAACACCAGCGAGGCCACAGGGTTCAAGCCGCCCAGCAGCAAGGCCACAATGCCCGCCGGGATCAGCGTTGGAATCCAGCGGTTGGCGGCGTGCACGTCCCAATACCGCTCGAACACAAACAACACCAGACGGCCGACCACTTGAATCACGCCAATGGCTGCGGGGATGGCGATGACCCAGGTTGGGGACAGGCCGGACTCTTGCAGCAAAGCGATCATGTGTGCGGGCAGGGCCGAGGTCACCGACATGGTCAGCACCATGAACAAAGCCAACAACCAAAAGGGCGCGTGGCGCAGGTGTTCGCGCACCGACAGGGGGGTGGGGGCGTGTGCGCTGGCGTGATGCGAAGCCAAGGTGTGGGCGTGGGGCTGCTCAGCGGGTTTTTTCAGCAGCCAAAAGTGCAATGGGGCGCACACCAAAAACTGCAGTGCAGCCAAAGCCCACAGCGCATGACGCCAGCCCCACAAGCTCATCCACCACGAAAACAAGGGGATGAACACCGTGCTGGCGAGACCGCCCAAAAAGGTGAGGGTGATGATGGCCCGCCGAAAGTCTTGTGGAAAGCGCCGGGTGACCACGGCAAACGCCGGCGTATAAAAAGTCGCGGCCGTGCCCAGTCCAAGCCAGATCCAGGCCGCATAAAAACCAGCCACCGACTGAACTTCACTGTGGCCCAGCAGGCCAAGCCCAATCCAGACAGAGCCCAGACCCATGACCCAGCGCTCATGGCCAGCGTCGATCCACCGCCCCACCAGATACGCCATCAAGCCTTCGGCCAACAGGGCCAAGCTGAACGCCACCGAGGATTCGGCGCGGCTCATGCCCAGTTCGGCCTCTAACGGGGTCATGAGCAAGGAAAAAGTGTAGAACACGCTGCCCCAGGTGATGAGCTGGGGCAAAGACAGCCAAAAGCTGAAAGGCCCTAAACCTGAAGACTTCAAGGGTTGACGGGGGACGTGAGGCATGGACGAAGGATCGTGTTCAGTGGGCAGGGCTGGCGTTCATCTTGCGGCTGTGATGCCAGAAAACCTGTCGCGTGCGTGCGGTGTGGGCTTGGGAACACGCATTAGAGTGGCAGGCTACGTGGACTGGACATGAACGCTCAATTGCTGTCGATTTTGAATCAACTCGCCCGGCTTGACCTCGCGGCCGAACCTGCCTTGCAAACCCATGCCCGCTGGCTGGTGCTGGACACATTGGGTTGCATCACAGCGGGTTTGCGGGCACAGCCCGTGGCCAGCCTCTCGCAGGCCGCTGCAGCCGCCGACCCCGGCGGATTCCGGCTCAATCCGAATGGGGGTCCGGGCCTGTCGGCGGCCCATGCCGCCATGGTGCTGGCCATGGCCGCTTGCTGGGATGAGGCCTGCGAGGGCCATGCCGGTGCCCATGGACGCCCGGGGGTGGCGGCTTTGGCAGCGCTCTTGCCGATGGCTTCGCAGCTGACGTATGGGCAATTTCTGACCTCTTTTGTGGTGGGTTACGAGGTCGGGGCCCGCATGGGGGCGAGCTTGCGCATCAACAAAGGCATGCACGTCGATGGCAACTGGCCAGCCTTGGGCGCAGCCGCTGCCGTGGCGCACGCGCTGGGGCTGAGCCCCGAGCAGATCGCGCAAGCGGTTCAGGTGGCTGCTTGCCAATTGCCCATGAGTTTGTATTTGCCCGTGCGTTCGGGCGACACCTCGCGCAACACCTATTTGGGCCACGCAGCGCAGCTGGGCCAAAGTGCCGCGCTGGCTGTGGCCAGTGGCATCACGGCACCTGCCGGGGCGCTGGCCGAATATGCCCAGATTGGCCTGGGCAAGCCGCCCCTGCCTTGGGATGATTCGCGGGGTTTTCAACTTTTGCACGCCTATTTCAAGCCCTATGCGGCGGTGCGCCATGTGCATTACGGTGCTTTGGCCGCCCATGCGCTGCGGCTGTCGCTGGATGTGGCCAAAATCGATCGCGTGGTGCTGCAGGTCTATGAAGAGGCCACCATTTACTGCGGCAACCGGGCACCCCAAACGCCTTTGCAGGCGCAGTTTTCCCTCAGCTTCGGTTTGGCCGCCATGCTGCGCTGGGGGCGTCTCGACCCTTGGGTCTACCGCGATCCACAGTTTCAAGACCCGTTGCTGCGTGCGCTGGAAGCCAAGGTGCAGGTGCAAATCGATGCCCCGTGGACCCAGCAGCAACAGCGCGGTGCGCGGGTGTTGATCGACTGCAGCGACGGCACCCGGCATGAGCACGTCATCACGGCCGTGCCCGGCGATGCGCAAATGCCCTTCACCGAGCCCGAGCTGCGGGACAAATTTTTGAGTTACTGCGAGGGCAGCCTGCCTGCCGCGCAGGCCGTTGATTGGGCCGCGCAGTTGCTGCACGCCCCGCTTGACGCCCGTCCCTTTCCGTTTTGGCATTCATCCCAGGAGAAAACACCATGTTGAAGAAAACCCTTGTGACGACCGCTGTACTGGCCGCCGCCTGGCTGAGCGGCCCTGTGGCCGCACAAACCACCGACTTCCCAAACAAGCCGGTGCGCATCGTGGTGCCTTTTCCACCCGGTGGTGCCACCGACATCACGGCCCGTGTGGTGGCCGAAAAACTCAGCACCAAGTGGGGCCAGCCGGTGGTCATCGACAACAAAGCAGGCGCGGGCGGCAACGTGGGCTCGGACCTGGTGGCCAAGTCGGCCCCGGACGGCTACAACATCGTGCTGGGCGTGACGGGTTCGCACTCGATCAACATCTCTTTGTATAAAAAGATGCCCTACCACCCGCTCAATGACTTTGAGCCTTTGACACAGGCCACGATCTACCCGAACGCGATTGTGGTCAACCCTCAGGTGCCGGCCAACAACCTGAGCGAGTTGATCGCGCTGCTGAAAAAAGAGCCGGGCAAACTCTCTTATGGCTCGGACGGCAACGGCACGGCATCGCACTTGGGCATGGAAATTCTGAAGTCCAAGGCCAATGTGCAGCTGACCCACATTCCCTACCGGGGCAGCACGCCCATGATCACTGACTTGCTGGGCGGCACCTTGATGGTGGGTGTGACCGGCTTGCCAGCCGTGCAGCAGCACCTGAAGGCGGGCAAGCTCAAGATGATCGCCATCACCACCCCCCAGCGCGCGCCCGGTGCGCCCGATTACAAGACGGTGGCCGAGCAAGGCTTTGCCAATTTCAATGCCGCGCCTTGGGCCGGCTTCTTTGCGCCCAAGGGCACGCCCAAGCCGGTGGTGGACAAGCTGGCGCTGGACTTGGCCGATGCGCTCAAGCAAGCCGACGTGGTGCAGAAGATGAACGAGCTGGGCAGCACCGTGGTGGGCAACAAGCCAGATGAGTTTCGCCAGTTTGTGACGCGCCAGATCGAGTTGTGGGCCGAGGGTGTGAAGATCTCTGGCGCCACGGTGGACTGAGCCATGGCGGCTTTGGGCAACTTTGCGCCTTCGGGTGATTACGCCTTTCCCTATCGGGACTTGGTGGGAACACAGGTCCTCGTGACCGGTGGGCGTGGCACTTTGGGCGCTGCCATCAGCCGAGGCTTTGCATCGCTGGGCGCGCAAGTCTGGTGCGTGGACCAGTCCCCGATACAAGCGGGTGAGCACGATCCGCGCATCACACACCGCGTGGCCGATGTGCGTGACCGCGCTTCACTGCTGGCGGTGCAGGCCGAGCTGGCACAAACGGCGGGTCTGGATGTGCTGGTCAATGCCCACGGCTTGCAGATCCGCTCGGACTTTGCGGGCTGTGACGAAGAGACCTGGATGACCCTGACCGATGTGAATCTGAACGGCGTTTACCGCAGCTGCCAGGTCTTTGGCGAGCCCATGCGTACACGCGGCGGCGCGATTGTGAACATTGGCAGTGTCAACGGGGTGGTGGTCTCGGGCAAGGGCACACCCTACGGCATTCAAAAAGCGGCCGTCTCGCACATGACCAAGGTGCTGGCCGTCGAGTGGGCACCGTTGGTGCGTGTGAACGCGGTGGCCCCCACGGCGATTCCCTCGGGCATGACGCAGGACTTGTTTGCCAACCCGGATTACGTGCGCACCAAGACGCAAAGCATTCCGCTCAAGCGCACCGGCACCGAAGAGGACATCGTTCACGCGGTGATGTTTTTGGCCTCGTCGGCTTCGGGATTGGTCACGGGACACACCCTGATGATGGACGGGGGTTTGTCTTTGGTGTGATGGCCAGCTGGCTGGCCGCCCCTGCGCTCAACGTGCAGGGGTCAGCAACTGCCAGCCTTCTGGACAATAGCGGGTGTCGGGGTAAAACTGCCTGACCGAAGCACAAAAATAATGGGCTTCTGTCGGAGCCGGAGGTGGAAAAGACGGGTTGACAGGGTTGGCATAAGTCACCGGTGGTGCGGACAGCACCGGTGTGCTGGTGGTGGCCTGAATGACCGCCCCCGCCAAGCCTAAGACCACCAAAGCCCCGATCCAGTCGCCCGCACCGTGACGTCCACCCCCATGACGGTTGTGGTGCTGCCCGTGGTGGGGCCCCGCCATGGCCAGACTGCTCATGCTGGCAAGCACAAGCCCCAAAACGAAGACGCGGAAACTTCTTTTCATGGCAAAACCTTTGGCAAGTGTGTCCCTGCATAACGCCGGTCAGCACGGGCCGTTGACCGGAGCACACCTGAACTTGTTTTCAGTTGTCACTGCCACGCACCTTGGTCATGGGTTTTCTTGATGCATCCGACCCGATGATGTTGGCATCAACGCTCTTTTGTAGGAGCGACGCCCCCGTCGCGAAAAGCCTCGCAAACCACCCACAATCGCCCCGAGGGCGGGGCTCCCACAAACTGCAAGGCATCGCCCTTGTAGGAGCGACGCCCCCGTCGCGAAAAGCCTCGCAAACCACCCCCAATCGCCCCGAGGGCGAGGCTCCCACAAACTGCAGGGCATCCCCCTTGTAGGAGCGACGCCCCCGTCGCGAAAAGCCTCGCAGACCACCCACAATCGCCCCGAGGGCGGGGCTCCCACAAACTGCAAGGCATCTCCCTCGTAGGAGCGACGCCCCCGTCGCGAAAAGCCTCGCAAACCACCCCCAATCGCCCCGAGGGCGGGGCTCCCACAAACTGCAGGGCATCCCCCTTGTAGGAGCGACGCCCCCGTCGCGAAAAGCCCCGCAAACCACCCACAATCGCCCCGAGGGCGGGGCTCCCACAAACTGCAAGGCATCTCCCTTGTAGGAGCGACGCCCCCGTCGCGAAAAGCCTCGCAGACCACCCACAATCGCCCCGAGGGCGGGGCTCCCACAAACTGCAGAGCATCTCCCTTGTAGGAGCGACGCCCCCGTCGCGAAAAGCCTCGCAAACCACCCCCAATCGCCCCGAGGGCGGGGCTCCCACAAACTGCAAGGCATCTCCCTTGTAGGAGCGACGCCCCCGTCGCGAAAAGTCTCGCAGACTTCAAACATCACAGGGCCGGATCATCAGTGCTCTTTGAGCACCCGCCGGTATTGCACCGCTTCGGCCACATGCGCTGCCTCGATGGTGCTGCTGCCCGCCAGGTCGGCGATGGTGCGGGCGACTTTCAGGCTGCGGTGCACACTGCGTCCGCTCCAGCCCAGTTTGGCGGCGGCTTTTTGCAGCAAAGCGGTGGCTCGCTCGTCCAGCTGGGCTTGGGCGTCAATGGCTTGGCCTTGCAGGTCGGCGTTGGCGCAGCCTTGGCGGGCCAAGGCCCGTTGGCGTGCCGCCAGACTGCGGGCAGCAATCGCCTCGGTGCTTTCACCGGGCGGCGCGTTCAGCAGGTCTTGTGCGGGCAGGCTGGGCACCTCGATGTGCAAATCGATGCGGTCGAGCAAGGGGCCGCTGAGCTTGCCCTGGTAGCGGCTGACCTGGTCGGGCGAACAGCGACAGGCCCGCGTGGTGCTGCCCAAATAGCCGCAAGGGCAGGGGTTCATGGCCGCAATCAACTGAAAACGCGCCGGAAACTCTGCCCGCCGGGCAGCCCGGGCGATGGTGATGGTGCCGGTTTCCAGGGGCTCGCGCAGGGCCTCCAGGGCCGCACGGGGAAATTCGGGCAACTCGTCCAGAAACAGCACGCCGTGGTGCGCCAGCGAAATTTCCCCCGGTCGGGGTGGGGAGCCACCCCCCACCAAAGCCACTGCACTGGCCGAGTGGTGCGGTTGTGCGGTGGGGCGCTGCGCCCAGCGGCTCAGGTCAAAGCGCCCGGCCAAGCTGGCAATGGCCGCTGATTCCAAGGCGTCTTCAATCGCCATGGGTGGCAACAAACCCGCAAATCGCTGTGCCAGCATGGACTTGCCCGAGCCTGGCGGACCCACCATGAGCAGTGAGTGGCCTCCGGCGGCGGCGATCTCCAGCACCCGTTTGATGCCCGCTTGACCTTTGACATCGGCCAGGTCGGCATAACGAGGAGGGGCGCTGGGTGTGGTGGCGGCCATGCGGGACCATCCTTCGCTGGGCACAGGCGGGGTGTCGTTGGAGGGGGGCAAAAACTGTTGCACCACATCCAGCAGGTGACGGGCCCTGAACACTTCGGTGTCGGGCACCAAAGCCGCTTCTTCGGCGCTGCCCGGGGGCAACACCAGCCGCGTGCGCACCTGTTGCTGGCGCAGCACCAGGCTCATCGCCAAGGCGCCACGCACCGGGCGCAACTCACCCGACAGCGACAACTCGCCCGCAAACTCGTGACCGGCCAGTTTAGTGGCATCGATTTGCCCGCTGGCCGCCAAGATGCCCAAAGCGATGGGCAAATCCAGTCGCCCCGAGTCTTTGGGCAAATCAGCCGGGGCCAGGTTGACCGTGATGCGTTGGTTGTGCGGAAAGTCCAAGCCGCTGTTTTGCAGGGCCGAGCGCACGCGCTCGCGTGCCTCTTTGACCTCGACGTCCGCCAA
Source organism: Limnohabitans sp. 2KL-3 (assembly GCF_001269405.1). Taxonomy (NCBI): domain Bacteria; kingdom Pseudomonadati; phylum Pseudomonadota; class Betaproteobacteria; order Burkholderiales; family Comamonadaceae; genus Limnohabitans; species Limnohabitans sp. 2KL-3. Next base: position 391,243 of record NZ_CXON01000001.1, on the reverse strand, counting down.
ACCGACCAGTGTGAAGCTGGGCAGGCCATTGGCCATGTGCACCTCCACGGTCACGGCGGGCGCTTGCAGGCCGATCAAGGCGCGGCTATGCACCAAACTGAGACTCATATTCCCTCCCTGCCCCATGCTGGTGCATGGTGTGTGTTCTGGCACGCCGTCAGTGCGTGCGCTTCTTGTTGAAATGCCATTCAAACATGCACTGTGGGCAAATGCACTGGTAAATCCCCGGGTATGAGCGACGCCGCATGGGTTGGCACGCTCTGTGCATAGATGGCTTGTCTTTTCTTCACTTTATTGGAGTTCCTCATGAAAAAAATCCTTGTTCCTACTTTGATCGCCCTGGCTTTGGGCGGCGTGAGCGGTCTGACCCAAGCCCAAACAGCGGCTCCCGAGAGCAGCCTGTCCTACAACGTCGGTGCGACCACCGATTACCGTTACCGTGGCATTTCTCAGTCGCGTCTCAAGCCTGCTGTGCAAGGCGGCATCGACTACGCTGACAAGAGCGGTTTTTATGTGGGTGCTTGGGGTTCGAGCATCAAGTGGGTCAAGGATGCGGGTGGCGACACCAACATGGAATTGGACCTGTATGCCGGTTACAAGGGGGCTGTGGGCGATGTGGCGTATGACGTGGGTTTCTTGCGCTATCAGTACTCGGGTAACAAACTGGCTCAAGTGCCAACTTTTGCAAACGCCAACACCAATGAGATTTATGCAGCGGGCACCATGGGTCCTGTGACCTTGAAGTATTCGCACGCCATCTCCAACATCTTCAGTTTCATCGACAGCAAAAACAGCTATTACGTGGACCTGAGCGGCACGTTTGATTTGGGCAGCGGCTTGAGCTTGGTGCCACATGTGGGCTACCAGTCCATCAAAAACAGCAGCAATTGGTCGTACACCGATTACTCGCTGACATTGGGCAAAGACTTGGGCAATGGCTTGTCGGCCACAGCCGCCTTGGTGGCAACCGACGCTGACAAAACCTTGTACGTCACCCCCGCAGGCAAGTTCACAGGCAAGACAGGTGTTGTTGTCGGCCTGAAATACGCCTTCTGATCGCCGTTCAACCCAACAAGGAGCCATCATGAAACTGGTGACCGCCATCATCAAACCCTTCAAGCTGGACGAGGTGCGTGAAGCACTGTCGGGCATCGGCGTGCAGGGCATCACCGTGACCGAAGTCAAGGGCTTTGGTCGTCAAAAGGGCCACACCGAGCTGTACCGTGGCGCGGAATACGTGGTCGACTTTTTGCCCAAAGTGAAGATCGAAGCCGCTGTGTCCAACGACCTCGTCGATCGTGTGATCGAAGCCATCGAGTCGGGTGCCCGCACCGGCAAGATCGGTGACGGCAAGATCTTTGTGTACGACCTCGAACAAGTGGTTCGCATCCGCACCGGTGAAACCGGCGGCGAAGCCCTCTGATCAAGAAGAAAGAGAGTCAAACAATGAAAAAGTTACTCGCTACTTTGGCCTTGGGCCTGAGTTTGGGTTTCGGTGTGTTCGGTACGGCTTCTGTCGCCACCGCACAAACCGCCCCCGCAACCGTCCCCGCCGCCGTGACGGCACCTGCTGCTGATGCCAAGGCCGATGCGGCACCTGCCCCTGCAGCGCCTGCTGCCGCTGCACCCGCAGCAGCCGAAGCCGCGCCTGTGCTCGTGCCCAACAAGGCCGACACGGGCTGGATGATGCTGTCCACGATCCTGGTGATCTTGATGGTCATTCCTGGTTTGGCCCTGTTCTATGGCGGCTTGGTGCGCAGCAAAAACATGCTGTCGGTGCTGATGCAGGTGGTGGTCACCTTCTCCATGATCACCGTGCTGTGGTTCATCTACGGTTACAGCCTGGCCTTCACCGAGGGCAATGCCTTCATTGGGGGTTTTGACCGCCTGTTCATGAAGGGCATTTGGGACAACGTCGCGGGCACATTTGCCAACGCCGCCACCTTCAGCAAGGGTGTGGTGATTCCTGAAATCTCGTTCGCCGCCTTCCAGGCCACGTTCGCAGGCATCACTTGTGCCCTGATCGTGGGTGCATTCGCTGAGCGCATCAAGTTCTCTGCTGTGCTCGCCTTCATGGTGTTGTGGTTCACTTTCAGCTACCTGCCTGTGGCGCACATGGTCTGGTTCTGGATGGGTCCTGACGCCTACACGACCAAAGAAGTGGCCGAAGAGATGACTTCCAAAGCCGGTTTGCTGTGGCAGTGGGGCGCTTTGGACTTCGCTGGCGGAACCGTGGTGCACATCAACGCCGCTGTGGCTGGCTTGGTGGGTGCCTTCATGGTGGGCAAGCGCGTGGGTTATGGCCGTGAATCCATGGCCCCTCACAGCCTGACATTGACCATGGTCGGTGCCTCCTTGCTGTGGGTGGGTTGGTTCGGTTTCAACGCGGGTTCTGCTCTGGAAGCCAACGGCTTCGCTGCCCTGGCCTTCATCAACACCTTGATCGCGACAGCCGGTGCTGTGTTGGCCTGGTGTGTGGGTGAAGCGCTGATGCGTGGCAAAGCCTCCATGTTGGGTGCCGCCTCGGGTGCCGTGGCCGGTTTGGTGGCCATCACACCAGCAGCGGGCAACGTGGGTCTGGGTGGTGCTTTGATCATCGGCTTCATTGCAGGTTTTGCTTGCCTTTGGGGCGTGAATGGTCTGAAGAAGATGCTGGGTGCAGACGACTCCTTGGACGTGTTCGGTGTGCACGGTGTCGGCGGCATTGTGGGTGCCTTGTTGACCGGTGTGTTCAATTCGCCCGCCTTGGGTGGCCCCAGCGCCATGGGCGACTGGGTCACACTGACCATGGTCACGCCTGATGCTTATTCCATCGCCTCACAAGTGTGGATCCAGGCCAAAGCGGTGCTGCTGACCATTGTCTGGTCGGGTGTGGTCTCGGTTGTCGCCTTCAAGATTGTTGACCTGACCATTGGTCTGCGCGTCACCGAAGAAGAAGAGCGCGAAGGTCTGGACATCTCCTCGCACGGCGAGTCGGCTTACCACGGCTGATCTGGCAAGTTGAATGCTTAGGGTGGTTTGCCACCTCCCATCTTCCCAAGCCCGTTGCACCCTGTGCACGGGCTTTTTTGCTATGGTGTTGGCTTTGACGCACAGAGGTAGACGCATGACATGGGCAGATCGAAAAGTGGCTGTGGTGACGGGCGGTGCCCGAGGCATAGGTCTGGCCATTGGCCAGTGGTTTCTGGCCAACGGACACCAGGTCGTGCTGCTCGACGTGGATTCCACCACGCTGGACGCCACGCAAAAGCAACTGAGCAGGTCAGGCGACGTGCTGTGCCTGCACACCGATGTGTCGCAGCCAGACCAAGTCCAAGCCGCTGCCGACCAAGTCATGGCGCGTTTTGGCCGTGTGGACGCGCTGGTCAACAACGCGGGCGTGGCGGTGTTCAAGCCCGCACTCGACACCCATTTTGATGAATGGCGTCATGTGCTCTCGACCAACCTGGATGGCGCGTTTTTGTGCACGCAGGCGTTTGGCACCATCATGGCGAGCCAGCGCAGCGGGGCCGTGGTCAACATCGCGTCCATCTCGGGTCTGCGCGCCAGCACCTTGCGCTTGGCCTATGGCACCAGCAAGGCTGCATTGATCCACCTGACCAAGCAGTACGCCGCCGAATTGGGCAATTACGGTGTGCGCGTCAACGCGATCTGCCCCGGCCCGGTCGAGACCGAGATGGCCAAGCTGGTGCACAGCGCTGCCATCCGCGCCGACTACTACGACACCATCCCGCTGGGTCGCTACGGCAGCACCGAAGAGATGGCCAACACCGTGGGCTTTTTGTGCAGCCCCCAGGCCAGTTACATCAACGGCCAATCCATCGCGGTCGATGGCGGCTTTGACGCCTCGGGCGTGGGCCTGCCCACCCTTCGCCGCACCACGGCCGAGCTGCAAACCGTGGGCCAAGTCGATTGATCGGGTTACCTAACGCCCTCAGGGCATGCAAACAGGGCCGCTGAGGGCACAATGCCCCGCATGAACCCTTGGACCCGCATCACCCCCGAACCCGACGCCTTGGGCGAATCGCCCTTTTGGCACCCGCAAGAGCAGCGCCTGTATTGGGTGGACATCCCCGGCAGACGCATCGCCCGCGTCCAGCTCGATGGCCTGCAGACCCGTGGCGCGGTCGAGTACTGGGCCATGGGCGAAGAACCCGGCTGCATTGCCCCTGTGCAAGGCGATGACCCAGGTGGCGGCCTGGTCGTGGCCCTGCGCGATGGCATTTATCTGGCGAGGCAGTGGGGTGGTGACTTGCAGCCGCTGGCCGCTGCGCCTTACGACACAGCCAAGCTGCGCTTCAACGACGGCAAGTGCGACGCCCAAGGCCGATTTTGGGCAGGCAGCCTGTACGAACCCAAAGACCAGGCGCTGGGCGTGTTGTACAAGCTGGACGAGCAAGGCCTACAGGCCATGATGGGCGGTGAGAAGGGCGGTGTGGTGACCGCCAATGGCCTGGCCTGGTCACCCGATGGCCAAACCGCTTATTGGGCCGACACGGCCGCGCACCAGATTCGCGCTTTTGACTTTGATCTGGCCTCCGGCCAGCTGTCTGCCGGGCGCGTGTTCCACCAAATGCCCCCCAAACCCGCAGGCTGGGTCTGGGGCCAGCCCACACCCCCTGCGGAATATGGCGGCCGCCCTGATGGTGCGGCGGTGGACAGCGAAGGCTGTTACTGGTCTGCCCAATACGAAGGCCATCGCTTGCTGCGCCTGTCGCCCTCAGGCGAAGTGTTGGCCGAAGTGGCCACGCCCGTGCCTTGCCCCACGATGCCCTGCTTTGGTGGGCCCGACCTGAAAACCCTGTTCATCACCACCTCCCGCCAAGGCCGCAGCCCGCAAGAGCTGGCGCAGTACCCGGCGGCAGGGTGTGTGTTTGCGACGCGGGTGGCGGTGGCGGGTTTGCCTGTGAATGGGTTTGCGGTCCGGCCCCGCTAAAAACTGGCGGATTTGGGTATCGAACCTCTGCCAGCAAGAGGGGTGCAAATCACCCATGAACTCATTGATCGTCTGCGGGATCAGTCAGGCATTTGATGCGGTGCATGTCTGGTGCACTTGCAAGCGGGACGATGGCCACGTCAACATTTGAACAATGCTTCAAATTGACCCTTTGCCGCAACTGCCTCTGCAGCGCCCACAAAGGCCAGATGCCGCAATTTCCCACAACCCCATCGTTCAAAAAATTCACGCGCCCTCACGGGGCCGGGCGTTACCATCTTGGCCCATGGATGCTCAACTCAATTCACTCATCGACGCCGTGCGTGCCGCCGCTGCCCAAGGCCGCACCTTGCGTTTGCGCGGCGGTGGCAGCAAAGATTTCTGGGGCCAGAGCCTCACGGGCGAGGTGCTGGACACCCGGGCTTACCAGGGCATCGTCAGTTACGAGCCCAGCGAGCTGGTGGTGACGGCCCGCTGTGGCACGCCCTTGGCCGAACTGGAAGCTGCCTTAGCGGAGAAAGGCCAGTGCCTGGCATTTGAGCCGCCGCATTTTGGCACCGGCGCGACAGTAGGCGGTATGGTGGCTGCTGGTTTGAGCGGCCCGGCACGCGCAACCGCTGGCGCTGTGCGCGACTATGTCTTGGGTGCGCGTTTTATCAACGGCTTGGGCGAGCACCTGACCTTCGGCGGTCAGGTCATGAAAAACGTGGCCGGTTACGACGTGAGCCGCCTCATGGCCGGCAGCTGGGGCACCTTGGGCCTGATCACCGAGGTCAGTCTCAAGGTCTTGCCCGTGGCCCCGGCCGAGGCCACGCTGATGATCGCGGGTCTGGCCCAAGGCCCGGCGCTGGATTTGCTGCACCGCTGGGGTGGCCAGCCCCTGCCCCTGAATGCCAGCGCCTGGGTGCGCGACACCACGGCCCAACCCGTGGCCGATTATGTGTTTGTGCGCCTGCGCGGCGCGGTGGCGGCAGTGCAGTCTGCTACCGTCAAAATGAGCGCCGATGCCGTTGCCCTGGGTGCGCAGGTTCAGACCATGGACAATGCCGAAGCTGCCTTGGACTGGCGTGCCAGCACCGAACAGACTTTGCCGTTTTTTGATGCGCCCAGTCCCGATGCCTGCCTGTGGCGTCTGTCGGTGCCGCAAACCGCGCCGGTTTTGGACCTGCCTTATTCCACCTATGTGGAGTGGCAAGGTGCGCAGCGCTGGCTGTGGGCACCCGCTTCGGCAGCGGTGACTTTGCGTGCGTTGGCCCAGCAGGTCGGTGGCCATGCCACGCTGTTCCGTGCCAGCGCCGCCCATGCCGCAACGGACAAAGCCGTGGGCGTGAACACGCCTTTGGAGCCGGTGCAGCAACGCATCCAGCAGCAATTGCAACAACAGTTCGACCCGAAAGGCGTGTTCGCCACCGGCCGCTTGCACCCCCTCTGAGGCGATTCGTCATGCAAACCAACCTCGCCCCCGAATACCAAAACACCCCCGACGGCATCGAAGCCGAAGCCATCCTGCGCAAGTGTGTGCACTGCGGCTTTTGCACCGCCACTTGCCCCACCTACCAACTGCTGGGCGACGAGCTCGACGGCCCGCGTGGCCGCATCTATTTGATGAAGGCGGTGCTGGAAGGCGAAACGCCCACCCGCAAAACCCAGATGCACCTGGACCGGTGCCTGACTTGCCGCAATTGCGAAAGCACTTGCCCGAGCGGCGTGCAGTACGGCCACCTGGTGGACATCGGCCGCAAACTGGTGGACGCCAAAGTCGAGCGCCCCGCGTCTGAAAAACTGGTCCGTTGGGCGCTCAAAGAAGGTCTGCCTTCGCCCCTGTTTGCGCCCGCCATGAAGATGGGCCAGATGGTGCGCAGCCTGCTGCCCGACAGCCTGAAAGCCAAAGTGCCCGCGCCGCAAGACGCTGGCATCTGGCCCACCCGCACGCACGCCCGCAAGGTGCTGATGCTGGCCGGTTGCGTGCAGCCGAGCATGAGCCCCAACATCAACACCGCCACCGCCCGCGTGCTCGATGCGGCAGGCATCCAGGCCGTGACCGCCCCCAAGGCCGGTTGCTGTGGTGCCGTCAAATTCCACCTGAACGACCAGGGCGGCGGCAAAGACCACATGCGTGCCAACATCGACGCTTGGTGGCCGCTGGTCGAAAGCGGCGAAGTCGAAGCCATCGTGATGAACGCCTCGGGCTGCGGCGTCATGGTCAAGGACTACGGTCATGTGCTCAAAGACGACCCGGTGTACGCCGACAAAGCTGCCCGCATCGGTGCTCTGACCAAAGACCTTAGCGAGTTGCTGCCTGAGTTGGTGCCGCTGCTCAAAAGCAAGCTGAAACCGGAAGCCCTGCAAGCCGCAGGCCTGCAGGCCTACCACCCGCCCTGCACACTGCAACACGGCCAACAACTCAAAGGCGGCGTCGAAAAGCATCTGGGCGATCTGGGCTTTCAGATCAAGGTCACGGCCAATGAGTCCCACCTGTGCTGCGGCTCGGCGGGCACCTACAGCGTGCTCAACCCGGATTTGTCCAAACAGCTGCGCGACCGCAAACTGGGCCACCTGAACGCGCTGCAGCCGCAAGGTGTGATCAGCGCCAACATCGGCTGCATCACCCACCTGCAAAGTGGCAGCGGCCTGCCGGTGCGGCATTGGGTGGAGTTGTTGGATGAGGCGCTGCTGGCCGGGTGACGATCCCGTTGAGGTAAAACAAAATTGACATGGTTTGATTTCATGGTAAATTTTGTTTCATGTCGAAGCCTGCTCACGCCACAGAAATTCTGCCTGCTGCGGTTGCCCGCGCCCTGAAAGACCTGGGCGAAAATTTAGCGCTGGCCCGCCAGCGCCGCAAAGAAAGCCAGCGTACCTGGGCCACTCGCCTGTCGGTTTCGGTGCCCACACTCATCCGCATGGAAAAGGGCGACCCTTCGGTCGGCATGGGCGTCTACGCCACGGCCCTCTGGCTCATGGGCCGGCATGCTGCCTTGCCTGAGATGGCGGCACCTGCACAAGATCTGAATGCGCTGGAGCAAGACATTGAAGCCGTGCGCCAGCGCAGCAAGCGCTTGTCGCGCAAACCGGAACCCTCACTGTGAGCCAGGCCTATGAACCCCAAGACAGCGTGAGCCTGTGGTGGTTGGGTGGTGTTCTAGATCCTGTGCGCATCGGCACCTTGAGCCTGCAAGACCAGCGCCGCAAGGTGGCCCTAACTTACGCCCCTACATGGCTGTCATCGCCCCAGGGCTTTGCCTTGAGCGAAGACCTGCCCTTGCGCACGGGGCTGATGTTGCCCGCCGAACGCGATACCGCAGCGGGTGCGGTGGACGATGCACGACCCGATCAATGGGGCGAGCGTGTCATCCGATTGATCGAGCGTCCTGCGCGTTTGTCTTTGCTGGAGTATTTGTACTTTGCTGGCGATGACCGCTTTGGGGCTTTGGGCGTTTCATTACCAGCGGAAAGTTATGTCCCCGCCTTAACAGCGGCCATGCCCACGTTTGACGGGCTGACCGACATGCATCAGGCGGTGCAGCGCGTTATGGCGGGCGATGCCGTCAGCGAACAGCAGCGTCGCTTGCTGCAGCCTGGCGTGTCGATGGGCGGCGCACGGCCGAAGTCCTTGATGCAAATCGATGGCGTGTCCTGGGTGGTCAAGTTTTCGGAAGGCGGAGATCTGGACTCGCCACTGATCGAACACGCCAGCATGCAGCTGGCGCGCCGTTGTGGCATCCAAACGGCAGACACCTTGGCGCTGCCATTGCCGAAAGGTCACGCCGTGGCTGTCCGGCGCTTTGACCGCGAAGGTGCCCAGCGTCTGCATGTCCAGTCCGCCTGCGTCGCATTGCGGGCCGCAGGTGAGGTCCTCGGCTACCCCGAACTGGCGCAGCTGATTCGCCGCTTGGGGCGGCCTGACCAAGTGCGAGCGCAGCAGCTAGAGTTGTTCAGGCGCATGGTCTTCAACATCCTGATCGACAACACCGACGACCACGAAAAGAACCACGCGCTGGTGCGTGGTGCGGACGGGTTTTATGAACTCTCCCCAGCTTTTGATGTGCTGCCCGCCGCGCAAGGCTTGGGCTACCAGCAAATGCGTGTGGGCGCTCTGGGTCATGAGGCCAGCCTGACCAATGCGATGTCAAAAGCGCGGGCCTTCGGGCTGACGGACGCGCAAGCCCAGCAAACCGTGGCCGAGATCGCCAGTCAGGTGGCGCATTGGAAAGCGGTGTTCAAAGGTCTGAATGTGCGCGATCAGGACATTGACCTGCTGGCGCAGTATCTGGATGGCGCGCATTTGCGTGAGCAGCGCCGACTTTGTTGATGAATGTGGGCTGCGCCTTCAACCCGCCAGAACCCCTGCGATATCACCCACGGAAATCACCTCAACCCCTTCGGCAAAAGGCCAGCGCTGCTGCACGGGGGCGACGATGTAGGTTTTTTCGGGTTGCACGTCTTGCAGGGATTGCCAGAAGCTTTTGGTGACTTTGGGCGCCACGCTGAACTTGATTTCGAAACCGATTTTTCGCTGCCCGGTTTCCACCACCACATCCAGTTCGGCACCCGCCGCTGTTCTGTAAAACGACAGGCTGGCCCCAGTAGGCATGTGGGCGGCAATTTGGTCGATGACAAAGCCTTCCCAGGACGCACCTGCCATGGGGTGGCCTTGCAGGTCGTCCGGATGGCTCAAGCCCAGAAGGCTGTGCAGCAGACCGCTGTCGCGAACATAAACCTTGGGTGCCTTGACCAAACGCTTGCCCAGGTTGGCGTGATAGGGTTCGAGTTTTCTGACCAGCAAGGCACCCACCATGTGATCGAGCCAGCGATTGACCGTGGGGGCGCTCACGTCCAGTGAGTTGGCGATGGCCGATGCATTGAACAGCTGGCCATGCACATGCGCCAGCATGCGCCAAAAACGGCGCAGACTTTCGGCATCCACGCGCAAGCCCAGAGCTGGCAAATCGGTGTGCAGCAGGTGGCGGATGAACGCATCACGCCAGGCCCAAGAGGCGTGTGAATCAACGGCGGTGAAGCTGGGCGGAAATCCACCGCGCACCCACAAGTCCTGCACGGTACTGAGGTCCGAGCCGACTTCGTTGACGAGGAGCGGGAACATGTCAATCAAACTCAGCCGTCCGGCCAAGGATTGGGATTGGCGCAGCAATTCAAACGAAGCCGAGCCCAGCAAGACAAAGCGCCCGGGGCGACGGATGCGGTCGATTTCACCGCGCAACACCGAAAACAACTGCGGTGCATTTTGAACCTCGTCCAGGATCACCAGCCGGTCTGCGTGGGCTTGCAGAAACAGCGGGCCCTCGCCCAGGCGTGCCTGATCTTGTGGGGATTCCAGGTCCAGATAAATGGCATTTGGATGGGTGTCCAGCAGAGCGCGGGCCAAGGTGGTTTTGCCAATCTGGCGCGGTCCCAAGCTGGCAACAGCTGGGCTCCATGTGAGGTGTGAGGCCAGTGTGCTTTGGGCAATGCGTTTGAACATCCTTGTAAATTAAATATGCCATATTCAAAATACAAGGATAAATCGACTTTCTAAAAGCATCTGGCCCAAACTCGCCTGAAATCTCGCGTTGAAGCGTTACGCACGCTAGGGCCAACGGTGTGTGTGGGAACAAGGTCACTGCCAGTGCTTGGTGTTGGCTTTCAGACCATCAGGAATGGTGTTGATGATCCCTCATCCTTGAAAATTTAACGTGTGACGTTCAGATTTCAAGGATGAATAGAAAAATCCTGGCTCCCTGAGCGTATTCAACCGAAGTTCAAAGTCCTTTTCCCCATCCGGCAAGGCCCTCGCTCGAGCACGCCCAAATGCCCAGCCGGGTAGGATTCAACACTGGATGGCAGACCGCGCTTGCAAAGCGCAAACAAAGGACAAGACGATGGCGATACCTTGGTTGATGGCGCTCAAAGTGATTCCCTGGGGCGATGTGATCGAACACGCGCCTTCGGTGCTCAAAGCCGCACGCAAGCTGATGGACCGCCAACCGCCTCAGCCGCCCGGTCAAGCAGGCACGCCCGCTACAACGACCCCGGTCAGTGCGGTGCCCAGCTTGGGAGAACTCAAAAACGCCTTGATCGCCGCACAAGGCCAGATCGACCGGCAAGCCCAAACCCAGCGCGAACTCACCGAAACCCTGGCCGAGTTGGCCGAACAAAACGCCCGCTTGGTCAGCGCCGTGGAAATGCTGCGCCTGCGCACACGGGTGTTGGTGTGGGGTGGCATGGCGATGTTGGTTTGGTTGGTGGTGCTGACTTGGCGGGGTTGAATCAAGGAGCCGGAACGGGTTGGAAGCCCATCATGCAGAGCCGTTGGTCACGGCTGTCAGACCAACGGGCAGGGGGGTAACCGAGTCGTCTGATATCAAACCGCCCTCAACTTGATATCAAAACAACATCAAAACACCATCAAAACACCATCAAGCCGCCAGCGCCGCCTCAATGTCCTTGGCGATCTTTTCCGGCGAGTCCTGCGGCGCATAGCGCTTGATCACACGCCCGTCCTTGCCCACCAGAAACTTGGTGAAGTTCCACTTGATGCCTTTGCTGCCCAGAATGCCGGGGGCTTCGGCGGTGAGCCATTGGTACAGCGGGTGCGCTTCGTCGCCGTTCACTTTGACCTTGCTCATCATCTGAAAGCTCACGCCGTAGTTCTTCTGGCAGAAGTTGGCAATCTGTGCGTCGTCGCCCGGGTCTTGGCTGGCGAACTGGTTGCAGGGAAAGCCCAGAACGGCCAGGCCTTGGTCGGCGTAGCTTTTGTGCAGCTTTTCCAGCCCGGTGAATTGGGGCGTGAAGCCGCAGGCGCTGGCGGTGTTGACGATCAGCATCACCTGACCTTTGTAGCGCGACAGGGGCACGGTTTGGTGGTCGATGCTTTGGGCTTCGAGGTCGTACAGGCTCATGGGGTGCTTTCCGGTGGTAGTGAGCAAAAGGACATCATGCCAGCGACAGCCCATGGCTGTGCAAGCTGCGTCATTTGGCCTTGTGGCCAGGCCCGACGATGGACAGCAAAGCCGCCAGCAAAATCAAAGACCCGCCAATCAGGGTGCGGCTGTCCCAGCTGGATGCGCCCAGCAGCACCGAGGACACGCTGGCAAACAGCACTTCGGACAGCATGACCAGCGCCGTGGTGTGGGCGGCCAGGCGGGCGGCACCGTATTGCAGCGCCAGGTTGCCCAACAAAAACGAGAGGCTCAGCAGGGCCACCAGGGGCAACCAACTCCAGGCGGGTGCCGCGCCGATGGCCACGACGCCCGAGGCCAAACCCACAAAGGCCGCCAGCGTGGCCATGACCGCGCCGCCGCCAAACATGGCCAGGGTGCGCGACGCGCTGGGCGTGTCTTTGAGCTTGAGCAGCAAGGCGTTGGTGATGGCAAACGTCAGGCCGCCCATCAGCGCCAGCCCATCGGCCAGGCTCTCGGGCACGGGCCAGGGCGTTTCGGGGGTTTTGAGCACGATGAATAAACCGGCCAGCGCCAAAAGCAAGCGCAGCAAGGCCATGGGGGTGGGTTTTTCACCCAGCAGCCACCAGGCCACCAGCACCGACCAGGCCGGCATCAAATAAAACAGCAGCACCACGCGCACCACGTCGCCCACCGTGACGGCCCAGTTGAAGCCGACATTGGTCAGCCCCGAGCTCAGCAGCAAAAGCCACAGCCCGGGGTGGCCGCGCCAGCTTTGCAGCTGCCCGCTGCGCCACAGCCACAAGGCGATGGACACAAAGACAAAGGCGTAGACCAGCGCCGTGGCCCACAGCGGGTGCAAGCCCTGGGCTTCGAGTTGCTTGAAGGGCCACCAACACACGCCCCAAACAAAGGCGTTGAACAGGAGCCCGGCAACCGCCAGGCTTTTGGGGGAGGTGTGGCCCATGCGTGGGCGGATCAGGAGGCGTCGCCAGAAGCTTTGGCCGCTGCCGTGGCCTGGCGCTTGCGCCACCAGCGCCAGCCCAACCAGACAATACCGATGCCCAGCAGGGCAAAGATGCCGTGTTGGAACTGGCGCAGCACGCCAAACATCCAGTCCCAGTTTTGCGCACCAAAGTAACCCAGGTACACCCAGATCGGCACGCTGATCAAGGCGGCAAAGCCGTCCATGAAAAACCAGGTGGCAAAGCTCACGCGCTGGCTCATGCCCGCCGAGAAAAATACCGGCGTGCGCAAACCGGGCAAGAAGCGGGCCACGAACATGACCCATTTGCCGTATTTCTGGAAGGCGTCTTGGGCGCTGGCAAAGCGCTCGGGCGTGAGGATTTTGCGGAAACCCGGTAATTTGGAAATGCGCTGGCCATACAGACGACCCAGGGTGAACATCAGGCCATCACCGACCATGACGCCCGCCATGCCCACTGCAAACATGGTGTTCACATCGGCGTGGCCCAAACCTGCAATGACACCGCCCGTGACCAAGGTCACGTCTTCAGGCACGGGCACGCCAAAGCCGCAGATCAACAACATCACGAACACGGCCAGATAACCGTATTCGGTGAAGATGGGCATCAAAAACTGAAAAACTTCCATGGATGTCAAGGTTCTGCCAGCGTCTGAACAGTTCAGGCAGATGGCGCGGGGTTAACAGGCTGCGGGTCAGTGTAAATCATTTGTAAGCCCCTGCCGGGCAGGGGAAAGGCTGTGTTATCCCTATGCTTGAGTCCAATTTGGAGACCCTTGAAGCTGGCATACTTGATTGGCTCATTCTGTCTTGAACCCCCATGCCCCGTCCCATACAAGCCACCATCGACACCGCCGCCCTGCGCCATAACCTGAGCCATGCCCGCCAGGCCGCACCCGACGCCCAAGCCTGGGCGGTGGTCAAGGCCAACGCCTACGGCCACGGCATTGAACGGGTGTTCGACGGTCTGCGCGGGGCCGATGGTTTTGCGTTGTTGGACCTGAGTGAGGCCGAACGGGTGCGTTCACTGGGCTGGCGCGGCCCGATCTTGTTGCTGGAAGGCGCTTTTGAGGCGCGGGACCTGGAGCTGTGCTCGCGCCTGCACCTGTGGCACACGGTGCATTGTGACGAGCAAATCGACATGCTGGCGCTGCACAAGACGCACGAGCCGCACCGGGTTTTCCTCAAAATGAACTCGGGCATGAACCGGTTAGGCTTTGCCCCGCACCGCTTTCGATCGGCTTGGACGCGGCTGAACGCCTTGCCGCAGGTGGACGAAATCTCGCTCATGACCCATTTCAGTGACGCCGACGGCCCCAAAGGCATCGCCGAGCAGATGGCCCGTTTTGAAGAGGCCACGCGCGACCTGCCTGGCGAGCGCAGTGTCAGCAACAGTGCGGCCAGCTTGCGTCATGCGCACGATGCCACCGTCAAAGCCGACTGGATTCGCCCTGGCATCGCGGTCTATGGCAGCTCGCCGGACTTTCCCGAGCACAACGCCTCGCACTGGGGTTTGTTGCCCGCCATGAGCCTGAATGCCCGCATCATCGCGGTGCAGCACCTGCAGGCGGGTGACAGCGTGGGTTATGGCTCCAGCTTTGTGGCCGATGGCCCCCTGCGCATCGGTGTGGTGGCCTGCGGGTACGCCGATGGTTACCCGCGCATCTGCCCCACGGGCACGCCCGTGCTGGTGGATGGTGAGCGGGGCCGCACGGTGGGCCGCGTGAGCATGGACATGCTGACGGTGGACCTGAGTTCCTTCCCCGATGCGGGTGTGGGCAGCATGGTCACGCTCTGGGGGCAGTCGGCGCAAGGCGCGGTGCTCAGCATCGACGAGGTGGCGCAAGCGGCGGGCACGGTGGGCTATGAGCTCATGTGTGCGTTGGCTGCGCGTGTGCCCGTGGTGGTGGTCTAAGACCCTGTCAACCCGCTCAAGGGGCCCTGTCGCCTGCGTGCAGGCCTGCCTGTCAAATGCCATTAGAGTGCACATGGCCTTGAGAAAATTGTTTTCCGGGGCGATCTCATCACAGGAGACATCGATTGCCCTCCACCGCTCAAAAAGACGCATTGGCCGCTTTGTACCTGTGCATGGCCCGCATCCGGGCGTTTGAAAATGCCGCCGAAATCCTGAGCCAGGGCGGTGTCAGCGCCTACAACAAAACCGCCGACGGCAGCGCCAAAGTTCGCGGCCCCTTGCACCTGTCCACCGGGCAAGAAGGCGTGGCCGCTGGCGTGTGCGCCCACCTCAGCCCCAGCGACTACCTGACCTCCACGCACCGTGGCCACGGCCACACCCTGGCCAAGGGGGCAGATCTGGGCCGCATGATGTGCGAGCTGTACGGCAAGGCCACAGGGTTCAACGGGGGCAAAGGCGGCTCCATGCACATTGCCGATTTTTCCGTCGGCATGCTGGGGGCCAACGGCGTGGTGGCGGCGGGCCTGCCCATTGCCGTGGGCGCTGCCCACGCACAAAAACTGCAGGGGCGCAGCGACATCACTGTTTGCTTTTTTGGTGACGGCGCCATCAACCGAGGGCCGTTTCTGGAAGCCCTCAACTGGGCGCAAGTGCACCAGCTGCCGGTGCTGTTTGTGTGCGAAGACAACCGCTGGAGCGCCACCACTGCCAGTGGTCCCATGATCGCTGGCCCTGGTGCTTCGGCCCGCAGCGAAAGCCTGGGCATTGCAGCGACTCCGGTGGATGGCAACGATGTCTGGGCCGTTTATGAAAAAGCCGCCGAGCTGGTGCAGGCCATTCGCGCAGGCCAAGGGCCGCGGCTGTTGCATGCCAGCACCTACCGCGTCAAAGGCCATGTGTCGGTGGACCTGGCCGCTTACCGCGACCCTCGGGAAGTCGAAGAAGCCCTGAAAAACGACCCCATCCAGAACGCCCGCCGCGCCCTGCTGGCGCTGGGCAGTACCGATGCCGTGTGCGACCAGATGGACCAGCAAGCGCAGGCCGAAGTGCAGGCGGCCATGCAGGCAGCGGACCAAGCGCCATGGCCCGATGTGTCCGCCGCTTACACCGACATCCAGACCACAGGAGAAGGTCAATGGTTTTGAACACGATGAGTTACAGCCAGGCCGCCGTGCTGGCCGTGCAGCGCGAAATGGAAGCCGACGAGCGCGTGGTGGTCATGGGCGAAGACGTGGGTCGGGGCGGCATTTTTGGCCAGTACAAAGGCTTGCAACAGACCTTTGGCACGCACCGCATCATCGACACGCCCATCAGCGAAGCGGCCATCATGGGCGGCGGCGTGGGCATGGCGCTGGCGGGCATGCGCCCGGTGGTGGAGATGCGTGTGGTCGACTTTGCCTTGTGCGGCATGGACGAAATCATCAACCAGGCGGCCAAAAACCGTTACATGTTTGGTGGCCAAGGCCGCGTGCCTTTGGTGGCCCGCATGCCCATAGGCATCTGGGACGCCTCGGCGGCGCAGCACTCTCAGTCACTCGAAGCCTGGTTTGCCCACATGCCTGGCTTGGTGGTGGTGTGCCCGGGCTCGGTGCAAGACAACTACTCCTTGTTGCGCTCGGCCATGCAGTGCGGCGACCCGGTGGTCTATATGGAACACAAAACGCTCTGGGGCCTGGAAGGGCCGGTGGACGAAAGCGTGCAGGTGCCCTTGGGCCAAGCTGCGGTGCTGCGCCCGGGTGATCATTTGACGATGGTCAGTTGGAGCCGTCAGGTGCAGGTGTGCCAAACGGCTTGCGAACAATTGGCGGCATTGGGCGTTCAGGTGGAGCTGATCGATTTGCGCACCCTGTGGCCCTGGGACCGGGAAACGGTGCTCAAGTCGGCCGCCAAAACAGGCCATTTGCTGGTGGTGCACGAGGCGATTCAGGCGGCAGGCTTTGGCGCAGAAATCGCCGCCACCGTGGCCGAAACTCTGGGCGTGCGCGTCAAACGCTTGGGCGCACCCCGCATCCCGGTGGGCTACGCCCCCGTGCTGGAAGCGGTCGCCCGCGTGTCGGCTGATCAAATCGTGGCGGCAGCGCAAGATTGCCTGAAGCCCGTCACGCGGTGAGGATGTTGCCCCATGTTTGCGATCAGCTTGCATGTGCACTCTGCGGGTTTTTTCATGGGGTAATCCCTGTGTCTCCGAGGCGCTTTGGGGACTGTTCGAGAGGCATGTGACCAAGAGCGCCATGGTAAATTGAACTTTAAATTTGGCTTGAAACCTATGACCCATTTGCACGAACAAGCCCCCGCCAAAGTGGCCGCTGCTGAACCCGATGAACAAACTGCTGTGCCCTTGAAAATCGAGGATTGGCTCACGGTGATCGTGATGGGCCTGTTGTCGCTCATCACCTTTGCCAATGTGCTGGTGCGTTATTTCACCGACCAGTCTTTTGCCTGGACCGAAGAGTTCTCGGTGTTCCTGATGATTGTGCTGGCGCTGGTGGCGGGCTCGGCCTCGGTGGCCCGCAACCGCCAAATCCGCATTGAATACTTTGCCGACAGCGGCCCTGAAAAACGCCAGCGGGCGCTGGCCCGCTTTGGTGCGCTGATGGTGTTTGTGCTGTTTGCGCTGATCGCGGTGCTGAGTGTGCGCGTAGTCTGGGACGATTTCCGCTTTGGCGAAACCTCGCCGGGCATTGGGGTGCCGCAGTGGTGGTACACCATCTGGCTGCCGGTCTTGTCGGTGGCCATTGCCGGACGTGCCTTGGGCCTGTTCATCCGCCGGGGGCGTCAGCCATGATCCCGACCCTTCTGTTTGTCGCCTTTGTGGTCATGATGCTGATGGGCGTGCCCATTGGCGCGGCGCTGGGCTTGGCAGGAGCCGCCTGCATTGCCTTGGCCAATTCGGACGCGCAGTGGTTTGGCCTGTTGGCTGTGCCGCAAAACTTTTACGCGGGTCTGGGCAAGTACCCGCTGCTGGCCATTCCCATGTTTGTGCTGGTGGGCTCGATTTTTGACCGCTCTGGCGTGGCGCTCAGGCTGGTCAACTTTGCCGTGGCCATCGTGGGTCGTGGCCCGGGCATGTTGCCTTTGGTGGCGATTGTGGTGGCCATGTTTTTGGGCGGCATTTCCGGCTCAGGCCCAGCCAATGCCGCTGCCGTGGGTGCGGTCATGATCGCGGCCATGTCGCGGGCCGGTTACCCGGCACCATTTTCGGCCAGTGTGGTTGGCGCGGCAGCGGCCACGGACATCTTGATTCCGCCTTCGGTGGCCTTCATTGTGTATTCGGTGCTGGTGCCCGGTGCTTCGGTGCCCGCCTTGTTTGCGGCTGGCATGATTCCCGGCATTTTGGCGGGCATTGCCCTGATCGTGCCCACCGTGTGGATGGCCCGCAAACACAAGATGGGTGCGCTCGAGGCCAGCTTGCCGCGTCCCGAGTTGTGGAAAAGCTTTGTGGAGGCCACTTGGGGCCTGGCCGCGCCGGTCTTGATTTTGGGCGGCATGCGTGCCGGCTGGTTCACGCCGACTGAGGCGGCGGTGGTGGCGGTGTTTTATGGCTTGTTTGTGGGCATGGTGATTTACCGCACGATCAAGGTGCGCGACCTGTTTGTCATCTTGCGCGAATCCGGCGAGTTGTCGGCCGTGATCTTGCTGGTGGTGTCTTTGGCCGGTATTTTTGCCTTTTCCCTGTCCACGTTGGGGGTGATCGATCCGGTGACCACCGCCATCGTCAACTCGGGCTTGGGTGAATACGGTGTGCTGGCATTGCTGATTCTCATGTTGATCACTGTGGGCATGTTCCTCGACGGCGTGTCCATCTTCCTGATTTTTGTGCCACTCTTGTGGCCCATCGTGCAGTACTACAAATGGGACCCGGTCTGGTTTGGCGTGATCCTCACGCTCAAAGTGGCGCTGGGCCAGTTCACGCCGCCTTTGGCTGTGAACCTGATGGTGTCTTGCCGCATTGCCGGCGTGCGCATGGAAGAAACCGTGCGTTGGGTCGGCTGGATGCTGTTTTCGATGTTCCTGGTCATGCTGGCCGTCATCGCCTGGCCTGAGCTGGCCCTGTGGCTGCCGCGTTATCTGGGCTATTGATCCCCCCGTTTTCATTTTTTCAACAAGGAGACAACCATGAAACTTCGTCGTCACTTGCTCAGCCTGCTGGCTGTAGCCGCTGGTTTGAGCGCTTTCACTGCCCCGGCCGTGGCCGCCGATTACAAAGCCGAATACCGCATGTCGCTGGTGCTGGGCCCCCCCACACCCTGGGGCCAGGCCGGCAAGATGTGGGCCGACATGGTCAAGGAACGCACGCAGGGGCGCATCAACATCAAGCTCTACCCCGGTGTGTCGCTGATCCAGGGCGACCAGACCCGCGAATTCAGCGCACTGCGCCAGGGCGTGATCGACATGGCCGTGGGCTCGACCATCAACTGGTCACCCCAGGTCAAAGAACTGAACCTGTTCTCGCTGCCCTTTTTGATGCCCGACTACGCCGCCATTGACGCGCTGACACAAGGCAGCGTGGGCCAGAAGATTTTCCAGACGCTGGACAAATCGGGCGTGGTGCCTTTGGCCTGGGGTGAAAACGGCTTCCGCGAACTGACCAACTCCAAGCGCCCCATCAAGTCGCCAGCCGATCTGAAGGGCATGAAAATTCGCGTGGTGGGCTCGCCCATTTACTCGGACATGTTCAGCGCCATGGGGGCCAACCCCACACAAATGAGCTGGGCCGATGCGCAGCCTGCACTGTCCAGCGGCGCTGTGGACGGTCAGGAAAACCCCTTGTTCTTGTTCACTGTGCTCAAAATGCACAACGTGGGCCAGAAATTCGTGACCACCTGGGGCTATGTGGCCGATCCGCTGATCTTTGTGGTCAACAAAGACATCTGGGCTTCATGGACGCCTGCTGACCAGGCCATCGTGCGCCAGGCCGCTGTGGATGCAGGCAAAGCCGAAATCGCCATCGCCCGCAAAGGCTTGGTTGAAGCCGACAAGCCTGTGCTCAAGGACATCGCCGCCATGGGCGTGACAGTGACGTCGCTCTCGGCCAGCGAGCGCGAAGCCTTCGTCAAAGCCACCCGCCCGGTGTATGACAAGTGGAAAAATACCGTGGGCCCTGCTCTGGTGAAAGAGGCCGAAGCCGCTGTCGCTGCGCGTAAAAAGTGATGTCAGACGTGGCCAGTCATGCATGGCTGGCCACGCATTTTTTTAAGGGTGTCAGCCTTTGAAGCCTGAAGGCTCACCATGAAAACCATGTCCCACAGCGCCCCACTGCACCGTCATGACCAGCTGGCCTTGCTCATTGCCTTGGTGTTGATTGTCATTTGGGGTGGCAACTTCACCCTGCAAAAGTACCTGTTCGACCTGATCACGCCCGGTGGCTTCTTGTGGGCGCGTTACCTCATCATGCCCGTGTGTGCGCTGCTGCTCATGCGCTGGCGTTTTGGTCGTTGGCTGCCGCCTTTGCCCCGCAAGGACGTGCTGCAGATGGCTTGGTTGGGTTTTATCGGCCACTCTTTGCATGTGGGCTTGGTCACTTATGGCATCCATTGGTCCACGGCCTTTTCCAGTTCGGTGATTTTGGCGTGCGGGCCGATTTTGACCTTGTTGATCTTGCGCTATCAGGGTCTGGAGCGACTGACTGCCCCGCAAATGTCGGGTGTGGGACTGGCTTTTGGGGGCGTGTTGATGTTCCTGTCAGACAAGTTGCTGGGTGGCAATTGGCGGGCAGGCGGGGGCGATTTGGTTTTGCTGGTCGCTGCGGCTTTCTTTTCTTATTACACCGTGGCGGTCAAACCCGTGATGGAGAAACACGGACCGGTCTTGACCATGGGGTACGCCACCTTGCTGGGCGGGTTGCCGGTGATGCTTTTGTCGGTGCCCGCTGGCATGGCTGCCAACTGGGGGGCGCTTGATTTTTGGGCTTGGGTGGGCTTGTTTTGGTCGATCTTGGTGTCGGCCTTCATCGGTTGGCTGGCCTGGGGCTGGATCAACACGGTCCGCGGTGTGGCCCGAAGTGCGCCCCTGATGTACTTGATGCCACCGATGGCAGGCTTGTTTGCCTGGGCGCTGTCGGGTGAGCATTACAGTTGGGCCAAGATCGCAGGGGCTGGCGTGACCTTGCTGGGCGTGGCGCTGGCGCAGTATGCCGGGCAGATCAAATGGCGCAGGCGCTGAGCGCTTGTCAGCTCAGCCAAGTGTCGTAGGCGGTTTTGCAGATCAAGACCACCACCACCCCAATGAAGGCGTGTCGCACAAAACCCGCACCGTGCTTGAGGGCCAGGCGTGTGCCGATCAAGCTGCCCAAAATGTTGGACACCGCCATGGCCAACGCCAGGTGCCACCACACATGGCCCTGCAGGGTGAACAGCACCAAGGCTGAGAAATTGGTGGTCATGTTGATCAATTTGGCCGAAGCCGAGGCGTTCAAAAAGTCGTAGCCCATCAGACGCACATAGGCAAAGACCAGAAAACTGCCGGTGCCGGGGCCAAAAAAACCATCGTAAAAGCCAATGGTCAAGCCGATGGCTGCAGCCACCCAGGCTTCTTGGGCACCAGCAAATCGTGGTGCGTGATGACGGCCCATGTCCTTTTTGGCCAGGGTGTACAGCAGCAAGGCCAGCATCAAGATGGGCAAAATTTTGCGAAACACCCCGGGGTCGACTTGGGAGACGGTCCACGCGCCCATCGGTGAGCCGATCAATCCAGCCCCCGCTGCAGGCAGCAAAGAGCGCCAGGGCATGACCACTTTGCGGCTGTATTGCACGGTTGCAAAGGCGGTGCCCCAGATTGAGGCGCTTTTGTTGGTGCCAAACAAGGTGGCCGGTGGCGCTTGGGGAAAGGTGGCAAACAGAACCGGGATCAAAATCAAGCCGCCGCCGCCCACAATCGAGTCGATCAGGCCAGCCAAAAATGAGGCCAGTGAAACAATCAGTAATTCCATGGGGAGTGATTGTGCCGTGGCGTCATGTGAGGGCATGTCGTCATCGGCAGGTGCTTGTGTTGCCTTCAGCGCCAAGGGCGATGGACAAAGCCAAAAAAAAGCGCCGCTTGCGCGACGCTTTGGAAATACATCTCGTTCGGATGTTGGTTGATGTTCGAATTTTTGGGGTTCGAGTTGTCTCCTCGGCCCTCGGGATGCAGATACTGCTTTGCATCGAGTGGCTGAACTGTAAGGGAACAAGACCCTGAATTTCCTCAGGGATTTCCCGATTTTCGGGAAATCCCTGACTGTTTTTTGGATTTTTTACTTCGCCGTCGGCATCACAAACTCAGCGCCCTTGCCAATGCTCTCGGGCCAGCGCTGCATGATGGACTTTTGCTTCGTGTAGAAACGAACGCCTTCTTCGCCATAAGCGTGCATGTCGCCAAACAGCGAACGCTTCCAGCCGCCAAAACCGTGCCAGGCCATGGGCACGGGGATCGGCACGTTGATACCGACCATGCCCACCTGGATACGGCGCGAGAATTCACGGGCCACATTGCCGTCGCGGGTGAAGCAGCTCACGCCGCTGCCGAACTCGTGGTCGTTGATGATTTGCACCGCGGTGGCAAAGTCGGGCACGCGCACGCAGCTCAAGACCGGGCCAAAGATCTCTTCCTTGTAGATCTTCATGTCGGTGGTCACGTTGTCGAACAGCGTGCCGCCCAGCCAGAAGCTGCCAGGCCACAGTGTTATGGATCCGGCCCGATGAAGTTTGCATGAACGCTTTCTTTGTGGGAGCGGCGCCCTCGCCGCGATAGAGCCTCGTAGACCACCACCCATCGCCCCGAGGGCGGGGCTCCCACAAAGCCCCCATCGTTGATCACTGTCCCCAAGGCAAGCCTTCCACTTCAAACTTCTCAGGGCCGGATCAATAGGACCTAAAGAGCTGGCGCATAAGGGCGTCAAAATAGGTCTTTGCGACAATTTTTGTGTCGCATAAAATGTTTTACGACAATTGATTGTCGCAAACCACACACTTCTTCAAACCCCGTCTCATGCCACGCCTGACCCCCACACAAGAGTTGGACAGCTTGCTCGAACTCATCGTCACCGCCGCCGATGGCGTGGGCATTGACACCCTCGCGCAGCAATGGGGAACCCCGATCCACCGCCGCACACTGCAACGGCGCTTGGCCTTGCTGGTGGCGCAGCAACGCATCGAGATGCTGGGCGATCGCCGCACGGCGCGTTACCGCCGCACGACATCTGCCGCCATTCGCGCACAAGAGCCAGAGGTCGATTGGCGCATCGCCCCGCCGCCTGATGACCTGCCCGTGTCGGCACCAGGGGCCGAGGTCCGCGCCTACGTGACCCAGCCGCGCCACCTGCGCCGTCCAGTGGCTTACCGGCCATCGTTCTTGGAGCGATACCAGCCCAACCACACCGCCTACTTGCCGCTGGACTTGCGCGAGCAGCTGCACACCATGGGCCGCTCGCCCGCCGCGCAAACCCCTGCGGGCACTTTCGCGCGGGACATGCTCAACCGCTTGCTGATCGACCTGTCTTGGGCCTCGTCGCAACTGGAGGGCAACACCTACAGCCGCTTGGACACCGAGCGGCTGATCGCGTTTGGCCAAGCCGCCGAAGGCAAGGACGCGCTGGAAACGCAGATGATCTTGAACCACAAACAGGCCATCGAATACCTGGTGCTCAGCCCCGACAATGCCCGTGTGCAGACCGACACCGTGATCGCGTTGCACGCTTTTTTGTCGGACGGCCTGATGGCCGACCCCACCGCCGTGGGCCGCGTGCGCCGCCGCCCGGTGGAGATCGGCGGCAGCGTTTACCTGCCGCTGGCGCTGCCCCAGCGGCTGGAAGAGTTGCTGGGCATCGTGGTGCAGATGGCGGCCGAGATTGCCGACCCGTTCGAGCAAGCCTTCTTTTTGATGGTGCACCTGCCCTACCTGCAGCCGTTTGAAGACGTGAACAAACGCGTCTCGCGGCTGGCCGCCAACATCCCCTTCATCCGCCACAACCTGTGCCCGCTGTCCTTCATCGACGTGCCGCAGCAGGCCTATGTGCACGCCATGCTGGGCGTGTACGAACTCAACCGCGTGGAGCTGCTGCGCGACGTGTTTGTGTGGGCCTATGAACGCTCATGCCAACAGTACGTGGCCATTCAGCAAACCCTGGTGCCGCCCGACATATTTCGGCTGCGTCACCGGCAAGCGCTGGCCGAAGTGGTCGCGGCCATCGTGCGCCAAGGCGAAGCCGCCACCGAGCAGGCGGTGAAAAGCAAGATGCCCAACACGGTGCCGCCGGACGAGCACGCGCACTTCACCGCGCTGGTGCTGGCAGAGTTTGCGGCGTTGCATGCGGGCAATGCGGTGCGGTTTGGGATTCGGCCGTTGGAGTTTTCGACTTGGGTGGGGCGGTAAGCAGGCGCTCGTGGCGCTGCGCTCATTCAATTTCGAGGGGCCCGTTTCGGCCATTAACGGACGGTAGCGATGAGCGTTATTTGCGAGGGCAGTCACTTTCAGCGCATCCACCCAAATCATTTTGCTCACATGCAGTGAAAGATATGCAACAAAATCACCGAATATGACCAATCCCAAACTCCTCTGCAAAATCCATGACGGGACCATGATCTTGTCGTTGAACCGACCTGAAAAGCTCAATGCGATTGACAACGAGCTGTCTCACGAACTACTCGAAGCATTGCACTTAGCCAATGAAGACAGATCCGTCAAAGTCGTATTACTCAGAGGCAATGGCAAAGCCTTCTGCGCAGGGCGGGATATCGCTGCCGCTCCAACCGAGGAAGACTTGACCTCTGTCCAAGCGGTTGCACAAGCCATCGTCGGCTTGTCCAAGCCTGTCGTTGCAGCGGTTCATGGCTGGACCGTTGGAGCGGGCCTGGAATGGATGCTTAACGCAGATGTGGTGATTGCTGCATCCAGTGCTCGTTTCAAACTGCCCGAGGCATCCCTTGGTGTGTTTGTGACGGGGGGACTGATTGCTACCCTTCCTGCCTATGTGGGTGTTGCCCGGGCCAAAGCACTCATGCTCTTGGGCGATGAGTTCTCCGCCGAAGATGCGCAATCATGGGGTCTCATCTGGCGTGTTGTCGAACCTGAGGAACTGGAGCCAGAATCAGAGCGCATCACCCAAAAGCTGGCATCGCTGAAACCCGATTTGGCTGCTCGCTTTAAACGGGCACTGAACGAAGTAGGACTTCACAAATTTCACCAAACCATCGACATCGAAAACGAAGCCCATAGGGCTGTCGTGGTCAGTGAGCCAAATGCAGCAGGTAGTTGAAGAACTCGTATGCCTTGGGTTGGGTCCGTTCTTTGGCATGGGTGACGTCTACTTTGGGTCGAAACGAGTCCCTCAAGCAGGTCACCACAGCAACAGCTCGGCACGCACGCTCACTTTCGTGAGTGCTTAACGCTTCTCCAGACCCGCAACGCGAGAAGCCAAAGAAAAGGCCTCGGCACGCCGAAGCGCAACGAGGCCATTCACACCTGCAAGAAGTGATGATTACTTGGCGGTCGGCATCACAAACTCAGCCCCCTTGCCAATGCTCTCAGGCCAGCGCTGCATGATGGACTTTTGCTTCGTGTAGAAACGCACGCCCTCTTCACCATAAGCGTGCATGTCGCCAAACAGCGAACGCTTCCACCCGCCAAAACCGTGCCAGGCCATGGGCACGGGGATTGGCACGTTGATGCCGACCATGCCCACTTGAATGCGGCGGCTGAATTCACGGGCCACATTGCCGTCGCGGGTGAAACAGCTCACACCGTTGCCGAATTCGTGGTCGTTGATGATTTGCACGGCGGTGGCGAAGTCGGGCACGCGCACGCAGCTCAAGACGGGGCCAAAGATTTCTTCCTTGTAGATCTTCATGTCGGTGGTCACGTTGTCAAACAGCGTGCCGCCCAGCCAGAAACCTTGTTCGCAACCAGCACCGGCCTTCGCGCCGTCAAACTCGCGGCCATCGACCAGCAGTTGAGCACCTTCGGCAACGCCCGCGTCGATGTAGCCCTTGATGCGCTGACGCGCAGCGTCGGTCACGATGGGGCCCATTTCGGCGGCCAGGTTTTCGCCGTTGAGCACTTGCAGGGCCTTGGTGCGCTCGATCAGCTTGGGCAAAATTTTGTCCGCCACATCACCAACCAGCACAGCGACGCTGATGGCCATGCAGCGCTCGCCAGCCGAGCCGTAACCTGCGCCGATCAGCGCGTCCACGGTCTGGTCGATGTCGGCGTCGGGCATGACCACCAGGTGGTTTTTCGCGCCGCCCAGGGCCTGCACGCGCTTGCCGTGGTGGGCGCCGGTTTCATAGATGTAGTTGGCAATTGGCGTGGAGCCGACAAAGCTGATGGCTTTCACGTCGGGGTGCTCCAGCAGCGCGTCCACGGCTTCTTTGTCGCCTTGCACCACGTTGAACACGCCATCGGGCAGACCGGCTTTTTTCAGCAAATCGGCGATGAACAGCGACGGGGTGGGGTCGGTCGGGCTGGGTTTGAGGATGAAGGTGTTGCCCGCTGCAATGGCGACCGGGAACATCCACATGGGCACCATGACTGGGAAGTTGAAGGGCGTGATGCCCGCCACCACGCCCAGCGGCTGGCGCATCGTCCAGTTGTCGATGCCCGTGGAGACCTGGTCGGTGAAGTCGCCCTTCAGCAGTTGGGGGATGCCGGTGGCGAATTCGACGATGTCGATGCCGCGCGAGACTTCGCCCTGCGCGTCGGTGAACACTTTGCCGTGCTCGGCGGTGATCAGGTGGGCCAGCTCGTCTTTGTGGGTGTTCAGCAGCTCCAGGAACTTGAACATCACGCGGGCGCGGCGCAGGGGCGGTGTGTCGGCCCAGGCGGGGAAAGCGGCTTGCGCGGCGGCCACGGCTTGGGCCACTTCGGCGCTGTTGGCCAAGGCCACGCTGCCGGTCACGGCGCCGGTGGCGGGGTTGGTCACGGGTTGGCTGCGGCCCGAAGTGCCAGCGGCGACTTGGCCGCCAATGTAATGACCGATGTTCGTGATGCTCATGGTGTGCTCCTTGTGGCTTGCGCCTGTTGCTCGTGAATTTGTCTTTTGTAGGAACCCACCCCGTGGGCGAATCTCCGATCATGTGGTGACCGTTTGATCGCCGACAGGGGTGGGGTCCTACCAAAATTCGGCGCTTTGTATCCAGCTCTTGCCGATAAAAAGCGCCGAAAGAGTCCTGAGTGTAGGCACCCCCGACACCCCTCACAAGCCCGTAAAGCTGAATTGATTGTTCAAAATGGTGAACAATGCTTGCATGGAAGAGCAAAAAATCAACACCCTCTGGACCCACCTGCACTGGCTCAGCGTGCTGGCGCAACAGGGCAGTTACACGGCCGCTGCCGCCCGTCTCGGCGTGAGCAAGGCTGCCATGAGCCAGCGCATCGCCGAGCTGGAGCGGACCGCCAAGGTGACCCTGGTGCAGCGCACCACCCGCAGCCTGCGTCTGACCGAGGCCGGGCAGCGGCTGGTGGATGACACGCGAGCCTCGTTCGAGCAGATCGAGCAAAGCTTTGCCCAAGTGCGCGACTTGGCCGAACAGCCCAGCGGTTTGCTGCGCGTCACGGCCCCGGTGGCGCTGGCCCGCCAGCAGCTGGTGCCGCTGATGGCCGCTTTTTTGAAAGATTTTCCGGATGTGCGCATCGAACTCGACCTGTCCGACCGCCTGAGCGCCTTGGCCACCGAGGGTTACGACCTGGCCATTCGCCACACCGCCCGCCCGCCCGACACCCATGTGGCTTGGGCCTTGTGTGCGACCGAATCGGTGCTGGTGGCCACTCGCGCTTACATCCGTCAACACGGCGAACCGCAAACCCCCACCGAGCTGCAAACCCACAACTGCCTGCACTACCCCCGCTCGCAAGACACGCCCGCATGGACCTTCGAGCCGCGTGAGCCTTCACAAGCGGGTGAACGCATCACGGTGCCTGTGAGTGGCCACTTCGCTGCCAACAACAGCGAGGCCTTGCGCGAAGCGGCCATGACCGGCGCAGGCATTGCCCTTCTGCCCGACTTCAGCGCCCAAGCCGAATTGCGCAAAGGCCAGTTGGTCCGCGTGCTGCCCGGCTGGAAACCCGTGGGGGCCTTTGCCGAAACCATTTACGCCATCCGCCCCTACGCGCCGCATGTGCCCCGCGCCGTGGCAGCGTTGGTGGTGCATTTGAGGGCAGGATTGGCTACGGGATTTGGGGTGTGATGTATAGCCAGCGAAGAGACTTGGCACTGCTGTTTCAATGCCGCTAAGGTGAGCTCAATCTGGCTTGGCGAACCCGATCCCGCAGGCCATCAAAGTACGTGGCACTGACCGGTGCCGTGGGGGCGGAACTCGCACCAGCCAGGAGTTGTTCTCGCCATTGCAGCCGATCCTGGTCCTTGCGGATCGGTTTAGGCACGAACTCACTGTGGGTGCCGTCCCCGCGTTGGCTGACTTGACGATCCACGAAGGTCTTCAAGGTTTCTGGAAGGGAAATGTTTTGGGCTCTCATGCACTTTGGACAGTGAACTGGGCAAAAAATTGACTTATTGATCCGGCCCGATGAAGTTTGCATGAACGCCTTTTTGTAGGAGCGACGCCCTCGCCGCGAAAGAGCCTCGTAGACCACCACCCATCGCCCCGAGGGCGGGGCTCCCACAAAGCCCCCATCGTTGATCACTGTCCCCAAGGCAAGCCTTCCACTTCAAACTTCTCAGGGCTGGATCAATAATTCAAAAATACACTGAATGATGCGCACCTTCATCGTGAAGCACAAATGGGTGCCTGACCGGTGGTTCACTTTGAAAAGGAGGCAGTGATGCGAATTCGTCTTGCAGAGCCTGAAGATGCCAGGGGCGTGGCTGAAATCCTTGTCGTGATCAGGATGCAGCCAAGGGGGATGCCGAAATCTGGGCCTTGTATGCATCGCCTGCTGTTTGGTCTACAGGTGTGGGGCGTCAGTTGTGGTGGGCGGCTCAAACCACCTTGCGTGAACAAGCTTATCGCCGTTGTTGCTTGTGGGTTTTGGCACAAAACACCCGGGCGATGCGTTTTTACCAAGCGGCAGGGTTTGAGCGGGATGCGGTTCCTGCAAGAGCCCTGGAGCTGGGCGGCGTGAAAGTGGAAGAAATCCGCCTATCCTGCAATCTGCAGGTTTAGAAACCCAATCAACAAGCGCTTGTTGAGCAAATCCTCCTGGCACTGACTTGCCAGGATTTGGCGTGCACTTACGTGCGCGTCCATTTTGTAAGCCCATTTTGCGCACCATGGCCGCCTGCTTTGAGCCAGCCTGAATGCCATGAGCTACCGCGCCGAAACAAATGGCAGAACAATTTGAGTTCTTTGGTAATAATGAATGATTCAAAGAACATCAAAGCAGCATGGATCAGGCTTCAAAGGCCGACGGTCATTCGCACGCTGCAAGGCTCAATCGGGGGAGGCGGAATGCGGCGGCGTGATTTTGTGCAAAAACTGGCAGCCTTGGGCCTGGGTTGCAGCTTGGGGGCACCTGCCCTGACCAAGGGGGCAAACAGTCCAACACATGACCTGGAGGGGATTGAACTGGTGGTGCCTTTTGGTGCCAATGGCATCACCAGTCAGGTGGCCCGGTACTTCCAAGTGGCGCTGTCCAACATGACCGGTTTGCCTGTCCAAGTGGCGCACCAGCATGGGTATACCGGCATGAAGGCGGTGGAGTATGCCGAGCGACACAGCCGTCCACAGCGCCCCAGTCTATTGATTGCAGGGGCGGTCGTCAGTACGGCGGGGGTGGTGGCCAGCCCGATGCACAACGTGAGAGCGGTCGATCAATTTCGCTATGTGGCGTCTCTTTACCGTGATGATCCTGTCTTGATTGCGCGTCAAGAAACTGTCGCAACGCTGGATGATTTGAAGCGTGTGCCATTGGCCAGTCGAAAGTGCGGTATTTCGGGGGTGGGCGCTGCCGGGCATTTGTTTTCGGAAATGATTTCCCGATTGGCGCAGCCATTGGGCACCTACATGGTCACGCAGGGCGATGCCAATGCGATTGAGCGTGTGTTGAGTGGTGAGCTGACGACGGCGATGGTGGACAAAGGCTCGTGTCATCGCTATCTGGACCGAGGCCTGAGTTTTCTGGTCAACATTGGCGATGGGCCGGTGATGAACCACAGAAACCAAGCGGTCGTCACGCTCGCGGAGTTGCTGGGCAACAGACTGAAGGGCTCATTTTTTTACTATTCCTGGGATGCCGTTTTGGCACCAACCAATGTGCCAACACCACTGATTGAGTCCTTGGCATTGGATTTTCAAAAAATCATGGCCATGCCGGAATACCGCGCATTCAGAGGAGAGCGTGGTTTGGCAGCGTTGAATCTGTCGGAGCGGGATTTTTCGCGATTCGTCGCTCAGCAGAGAAAAGTGTGGGAGCAGGCGGTCGAGTTCTTCAACATCAACGCGGAAGAAGCCTTCAGCGGGTGAGCATGGGCTCAAGGCTTGGACGCGTCAGTGTCCTGCGCATCGAGCCGCTTCAACACGGTCAGTGCTGCTGGAATCAAATCCCCCGCGCCAGCACCGGAAACAGCTTGTGCAGGCCATCAGCCATCACCTCAACGGCCAGTGCGGCCAGGATCAGGCCCATGAGGCGGGTCATGACGTTGATGCCGGTTTTGCCCAAAATGCGGGCAATGGGCGTGGCCAATGAAAAGCACAAGGCGGTCGCCAACGCAATCACCACGCCGTAGCCGACCAGGGTGCCGAGTTGGGCGAAATTCTTGGCCTTTTCGGCATAGATCACCACGGTGGACATGGTGGCCGGGCCGGTCAACAGGGGGATGGTCAGTGGCACCACGGCAATGCTGGCACCGACGGCCGCTTTGGCTTCGGCGTCGTGCACTTCGTCGGCGTTGGCGCGGGATTCAGCGGGTTGGGCGTTGAGCATCGACAAGGCGGACGTGAGCAAGAGCATGCCACCGCCGACCTGGAAGCTGGCCAGCGAGATGCCGAAGAACTCCAGAATTTGCAGGCCCAGCAAGGCGCTGGCTGCGATCACCACAAAGGCAGAAAAGGACGACACCCAAATCGTTTTCTTGCGTTGCGCCCGACTGAAACCCTGGGTGTAGTGAATGAAGAAAGGAACAATGGCCAGCGGGTTGACGATGGCCAGCAGGGTGATGAGTGGTTTGAAGTCCATCACCCGATTGTGCTCCGCCTCAGGCTGCTGGCGTGCGCCTTCTGAACATGCCCCAGCCTTCCATGTGCAGCACTTTGTCGCCGTGCTGGTTGAACATCTCCCACAGGTTGCGTGTCATGCCCACATCCGGGCGCTTGCCCATGGGTTTGGTCTCCAGCATGGTGCTTTGCAGACGCAAGGTGTCGCCGGGGTACACGGGCTTGAGCCACTTGATGCCTTCCAGGCCCGGTGAGCCCAGGCTGGAGGTTTCGCACAAGAAGTTGGTCACCATCAGCCGCATGGCCATCGAGCAGGTGTGCCAGCCGCTGGCCGACAGAGCGCCAAACACCGAGGCCTGGGCCGCTTCGTCGTTCAGGTGAAAGGGTTGGGGGTCAAATTGGGTGGCGAAGGCGATGATTTCTTCTCGGGTGGGCGTGATGGTGCCCAGGTCGCGCACCTGACCGGGGGCGAAGTCTTCCCAGTAATACTTGATCTGTGCCATCAGCGGCCTCCTGAGATGTCCAGAAAGCTCATGGTGGTGTAGCTGGCGCTGTCTGACAAGAGCCACACAATCCCCTCGGCCACTTCTTGGGCGGTGCCACCACGTTGGGCGGGCACCAAGTGTTGCAGTTCTTTCACGCGGTTGGGCAGGCCGCCCGAGGCGTGGATCTCGGTTTCGATCAGGCCCGGGCGCACGGCGTTGACGCGGATGCCTTCGGCGGCCACCTCTTTGGCCAAGCCGATGGTGAAGGCGTCGATCGCTCCCTTGGCGGCGGCGTAGTCCACGTACTGGCCAGGCGCTCCCAAGCGCGAGGCGGCACTCGACAAGTTGACGATGCTGCCGCCTTCGCCGCCGTGTTGTGTGCTCATGCGGCGCACGGCTTCGCGGGCGCAAATCAGGCTGCCGATCACGTTGATGTCGAACATGCGCTTCCAGCGGGCCACGCTCATTTCGTCGACGCGGGCTTTGACGTCAACCACGCCTGCGTTGTTGACCAGACCGGTCAGGCGGCCGAATTTGGCGTCGATGTGCTCAAACATGCGCAGCACCTGGTCTTCTTCGGCCACGTCGGCCTGCACCGACATGGCTTGACCGCCCATGGCGCGGATCTGGCGCACCACTTCGTCGGCGGCCAGTGAGTTGGCGGTGTAGTTCACGGCCACTGACCAACCATTTTGGGCTGCCAAAAGGGCGGTGGCGGCCCCGATACCCCGGCTGCCGCCCGTCACCAACAAGACCTTGTTCATCGTGTGTCTCCTGCAAGAATGGTTTGTTGCGGTTACAACCGCATCTGCAAAGATTACACAACACACAAGGAGACAGCATGGGTCGCACAGTGGACTATTACCTCGCCCCCCAAAGCCCCTGGGCTTATTTGGGCCACCAACGCCTGGCCGACATCGTGCAGCGCACAGGCGCAAACTTGCGGGTGATGCCCATTGATCTTGGCGGAAAAGTTTTCCCGATTTCGGGCGGCTTGCCTTTGGGGCAACGTGCGCCGCAGCGACAAGCCTACCGTTTGGTGGAGTTGCAGCGTTTTAGCCAGCACCTGAATGTGCCCTTGAACCTCAAGCCCAGGTATTTTCCTGTGGGTGGCGACGACTCGGCCCGGCTGATCATTGCCGCCGATCTGGCACAAGGCTCACAAGCCGCCATGAAGATCGCAGGCGCGATTTTGGCGGCTTGCTGGGCGCAAGAGCGCAACATGGCCGACGACAAGGTGTTGGCAGAACTGCTTGTTGAGCAGGGTTTGCCGGAGCAGCTGATGGAGGCTTCGCGCAGCCAAGCAGTGCAAGAGCGCTATGAAAGCTACACCCAAACGGCCATTGATGTGGGGGTGTTTGGTGCCCCCAGTTATGTGGTCGATGGCGAAATTTTTTGGGGCCAGGACCGACTTGACTTCGTCGAGCGTGCGCTGGCCCGTTGAGCGCAGCTTGAATTGAAAGGAAAACACATGGGAACGATGATTGAACTGCAAACCGCAGACGGCACTGTGGTGCCTGCCTACGAGGCCCGGCCTGTTGGCACGCCCAAGGGGGCTGTGGTGGTGATTCAGGAAATTTTTGGCGTGAACAGCCACATCCGCGCCGTGGCCGATGGCTATGCGGCCGAGGGTTACCTGGCCGTTGCGCCTGCGGCTTTTCACCGCGTCAAACCTGGGGTGGAGCTGGGCTACACCGATGCCGACATGGGCGAGGGCTTTGGCTACAAAACGGCGGCGGAGGCCTTGCCCGCGCCCAGCGTGATGCAGGACATTCAAGCCGCGATTGACCACGCGGCCCAGGCCTCAGGCGGCAAGGTGGGCATCGTGGGTTATTGCTGGGGTGGCTTGCTGACCTGGCGTGCGGCCTGCACCTTGTCCGGCCTGAGCGCGGCGGCACCTTATTACGGCGGCGGTGTGACCACAGAGGCCGAAACCGCCCGCCAGCCTCGCGTGCCGGTCATGGCGCACTTTGCCGAGGAGGACAAGTGGATTCCCTTGGACACGGTTGAGACCTTTAAAAAGGCTCATCCTTCAGTTCAGGTGTTCACCTATGCCGCACACCACGGCTTCAACTGTGACCAGCGAGGTTCTTGGGATGCGCCCTCGGCCCAGTTGGCGCGCGAGCGCACGTTGGCGTTTTTCAAGCAGCACTTGGGCTGATCTGGCCGCTCAATCGCCAGTCTGCGCCAAGTAGCGCTTGCGCCAGAACACCAGGCCCATGGTCGTGGCAATGGCCCCCATGCCGCCCAGCGTCCACCAAAAGGCGCTGGCAGTGTGCAGCCAGGGTATGAATTCGAAGTTCATGCCGAACACCGCCGCGATCAGGTTCAGTGGCAAAAAAATCGCCGTCAGCGCCGTCAGGGTCCGCATGATGTCGTTGGTGCGGTTGCCTTGGGCGTTGAAGTGCATTTGCACAGCGGTTTCGGTGTTGTGCTCCAGGCGACGCACATGGTGGACGACCCGGTCAATGTGTTCCAGCACATCGCGGCAGCGCACCCTCAAAAGCTCGTGTTCCCGCAGCGCGGCCGGGTCATCGCTCACCACCCAGTCGTCCAGGGTTTCGTTCCAGTTGAGCATGGCCGTGTGCTGGTCGTCGCACAGGTCTTCAAGCTGGTGCAGGGCCAATCGCGCTTGAAGCAGGGCGTCCCAGCGGCGAAAACGTGCGCGGGGATGAAGCAGTTCGGCCTGCCAGTGGTCGAGCTGGCGGCTCAGTTCACGGCGCAGGTCCAGGTAGGCGTCCACCATCTGGTTCACGATGCGCAGCATCATGTCGGCGGGGCTCAAGGGAATGCCGCGTGCCCCGGCCGAGCGGGGGTCGACGTTCAGCGCCTTGTCGCCCGTCGCGTTCAACAGTCGGCTGGCGTAGGCTTCGCGCACGGCGCAGTCGTCGGGGTGCACGCTCAGCAGCACCCGCTCAAACACCACAAAACCCACCGGGCTGGTGTCGATGCGCTGCAAGATGGGCGGGCCGGGCCGTTTGCTTGGGAGGTGTGCAGACAAGGTTTCGCTGTGCCGGGGTGCAGTGCCCGTTTGCTGCGCCAATCGGCGAAACACCAGCAGGTCGTAGTGCGAGGTGAAGTCGTAGCGCGAAGGCAGTTGGCCGTTGAGCAAGTCCGAGACATGCAGGTCCACCAAGCTTTGGCCTGTCAGCTGCTGCAGGCTGGCCTGAATGGCGGGCAGGTGCTGCTCAAAATGCGAGCGGGAAAAAGCCAACCAAAGAAAGCCTTGCTCGGGCAAAGCCTGGGGCAAGGCGGTCTCAGAGCCCTGCGAAGGCCAGGCCTGCACCTGGCTGCCCTGGATGCCGAACACCCGAGAACCGGGGGCGTCTGCAGGGCTGTGGGCGTCTTTCAATGGGCGGCGATCCAGCGTGCGGCGTCGCGGGCAAAGTAAGTCAGCACGCCATCGGCACCCGCCCGCTTGAAGGCCAGCAGGCTTTCCATCATGACCAAATCGTGGTCCAGCCAGCCGTTTTGCGCAGCGGCCTTCATCATTGCGTACTCGCCCGACACTTGGTAGGCGAAGGTGGGCACCTTGAACTCGTCTTTCACGCGGCGCACGATGTCCAGATAAGGCATGCCGGGCTTGACCATGACCATGTCGGCCCCTTCGGCCAGGTCCATGGCGACTTCGCGCAGGGCTTCGTCGGTGTTGCCGGGGTCCATTTGGTAGACCTTTTTGTTGCTCTTGCCCAGGTTGCTGGCCGAGCCGACCGCGTCGCGGAAGGGGCCATAAAAGGCGCTGGCGTATTTGGCGCTGTAGGCCATGATGCGCGTGTGGATCAGGCCACGCGCTTCGAGCGCCTGGCGGATCGCCCCGATGCGCCCGTCCATCATGTCGCTGGGCGCGACCATGTCCACGCCCGCTTCGGCTTGGGTCAGGGCTTGCTGCACCAGCACGGCCGTGGTTTCGTCGTTCAGGATGTAGCCGGTCTCGTCGAGCAGGCCGTCCTGGCCGTGACTGGTGAAGGGGTCGAGCGCCACATCGGTCATCACGCCCAATTCGGGAAAACGTTTTTTCAGCTCACGCACCACGCGCGGCACCAGGCCGTCGGGGTTCATGGCTTCGCTGCCCGTCGGGTCCTTCAAGCTGGCGTCGATCACTGGGAACAGCGCCATCACCGGGATGCCCAGCTTGACACAGTCTTCGGCCACCGGCAGCAGCAGGTCAAGCGACAAGCGCTCCACGCCGGGCATGGAGCCGACTTGCTGGCGCTGGTTTTGCCCGTCCAGCACAAAGACCGGGTAGATCAGGTCGTGCGCTGTGACCCGGTGCTCACGCACCAGGTTGCGGGTGAATTCGTCACGGCGCAAGCGGCGTGGGCGGCTGGAGGGGAAGGGGGCGACGGGGTTCATAAGGAAAATTGTGCCTGAAGTCGCACCAAACACCAAAAACACAAGCGGGTGCTCCGTCTCCCTTGAGATAGGTGACGCTCTGAATGATTGAGTGTGTCAAAAATGTCATGAACAACAAATTTTTTCTTGTTATTGGTTTTGATATTTGATAAATTCAATGTGGGCAGCATGCTGCCTCCCGCTTTTCCTCCCTGAGCGGGCGCCTTGATGTGTGACAGCAAAAAGGCTTCCCACCCTCGGCCATGGCCGGGGGTTTTTTTTGACCAAACCCGTCGGCATCTCCCCCGGACCCGTGAAGTGCTGACTACACTTGTCACATGCTCTGGATCAAAGCCTTACACATCGTCTTCATCGCCAGCTGGTTTGCGGGCTTGTTTTATTTGCCACGCATTTACGTCAATTTGGCCATGGTGGCGCCCGACTCGCTGGCGGAGCGAGCGCGTTTGCTTTTGATGGCCCAAAAGCTCTATCGCTTCATGACCATTTTGGCCATTCCTGCATTGGCGCTGGGTTTATGGTTGTGGCTGGTGGTTGGGATCGGGCGTGGTTCCGGGCAGGGCTGGATGCATGTAAAACTTGCGGTGGTGCTGCTTTTGATCGGTTACCACCACAGTTGTGGGGTGTTGCTGCGCAAATTCAAAAATGGTCAGACACCGCATGGCCACGTCTGGTTTCGCTGGTTCAATGAGGCCCCTGTTTTGATGATGTTGGTGGCCGTCATTTTGGTGGTGGTCAAGCCTTTTTAAGGGCTTGACCCAGCGCAATCCGCCATGCGCAAGACCGCCGCTTGGCCTTTGATGTGGATCTATGCGGTCCTGATTGTTTATGCCAGCCTTTACCCATTTGACAACTGGCGTTTTCAAGGCATCGCCCCTTGGCATTTTTTGACGGCACCTTGGCCTAAATATTGGACGGGCTTTGATGTGCTGTCGAACCTTCTGGGCTATGCGCCTTTGGGGTTTTTAATGGCCTTGGCCTTGCATCGGTCGCATCGGGGATGGCCAGCCGTTGTCTTGACCACGATCGCTGCAGGCGTGCTTTCCTTGTGCATGGAGTCTTTGCAAACCCTTTTGCCTGTGCGGGTACCCTCGAATGTCGATCTGAGTTTGAATGTGTTGGGGGCTTGGTTGGGCGCTTTGACATCGCGTGGACTGGCTTGGGTCGGCTTGATCGCGAGATGGCATCGTTTTCGGCATCGCTGGTTTGTGCCGGATGCCAGTGGTGCACTGGCTTTGTTGGCCTTGTGGCCCTTGGCCCTTTTGTTCCCAGCCCCCGTGCCTTTTGGTTTGGGGCAGGTCCTCGAAAGACTGGAGACGGCCTTGGTCGAGGTTTTGCAAGATACGCCTTGGTTGGAGTGGTGGCCTCTTCGAGAGGTGGAGTTGGAGCCTTTGCTTCCCATGACAGAGGTCTTGTGTGTGGCATTGGGTTTGTGTTTGCCTTGTTTGCTCATGTACGGCGTTGTGCGCCGTTGGCAGCAACGACTGGTCCTGGCGGTTTTATGCTTGCTGATGGGCTTGATGGCCAGCGCCCTTTCGGCTGCATTGACCTATGGTCCAGCACATGCTTGGGGTTGGGTCAGTCCCGAGGTGTTGATCGGTGTCTTGTTGGCTGTGCTTTTGGCCAGTGCTGTGTTGTGGAGTTCAGCGCGTTTTTGCTGGTCTGTGGCTTTGGCTGCCTTGTTGTTGCAGCTGAGTTTGCTCAACGATGCCTCGGCAGACGTTTACTTTGCGATGACCTTGCAGACTTGGGAGCAGGGGCGATTTATCCGTTTTCATGGACTGATTCAGTGGTTGGGTTGGTTGTGGCCTTATGCATTACTGGCCTATTTGGTCGAGGGCTTGACCCGTGAGCGCCCTTTGGGTCGCACGTGAAAGCGCTGGGGCCTAGAATCAAATCATGAGCAACGAAAACCAACCTCAGCCGTACTTCCAACGCCACATTTTCTTTTGCTTGAATGAGCGGAAAAACAATGAGGCATGTTGTGCGCAACAGAACGCCCAAGCGGCTTTTGATCACTGCAAGTCCCGTGTCAAATCCTTGGGGCTGGCGGGCCCCGGACAGGTCCGCGTCAACAAGGCGGGGTGCCTTGACCGCTGCGCAGCGGGTCCCGTAGCCGTGGTGTATCCAGAAGGCGTTTGGTACACCTATGTGGACAACGATGACATTGATGAAATCGTGGATTCCCACCTCAAAAATGGCCAAGTGGTCGAACGCTTGGTGTCCCCGGAACATTTGGGGCGTTGATGAATTCGGCAACTCAGAACCTCACCTTGGAGGGCGAGGTGGGTGTGATCGAGGCTTTGCTGGATGTGCCTGCGGGTCTGCAAGCGCGGGGAACGGCCGTGATTGCCCATCCCCATCCTTTGTTTGGCGGCACCATGCACAACAAGGTGGTGCAAACACTGGCCAGGGCATTTGTTCAGTGTGGTTGGCAAGCTGTTCGTTTCAATTTTCGCGGTGTGGGAGCCAGTGCGGGTCAATACGATGAGGGCCGAGGAGAAGCCTTGGACATGGTGCGCGTGATCGCCCAAACCGCGGCATCAGGGCCGCTGGCTTTGGCTGGTTTTTCTTTTGGGGCATTTGTCACCAGCCATGTGGTGAACATGCTGGGCACGGAGCGAGCGCCAGAAAAACTGGTGTTGGTGGGGACGGCCGCATCGCGTTTCGATGTGGCACCTGTCCCACAGGAACTTCACGCACGAACCTTGGTGCTTCACGGCGAGCAAGACGATACGGTTTCATTGCAAAGCGTCATGGATTGGGCCAGGCCTCAATCCTTGCCCATCACGGTGATTCCCGGTGTGTCGCATTTCTTTCACGGACAATTGCCGCTGCTCAAAACCTTGGTCGTCGGGCATGTGCAAGCCTGAGTAGTTAAAAGAGTTATGAAAAATTTGATGAAAATTTGTGTGGGCATTTGCTTGCTTGCCGCCGTATTGCATGTCAAAGCCCAAATGCCTCAACCCCCCGAAATGGCGGTCAAGGCTTACTTGTTGATGGATGTGACGGCCAACCAAGTGTTGGCCGCCAAAGACCCCGATATGAGTGTGGAGCCCGCATCATTGACCAAATTGATGACGGCTTACTTGGTGTTTGATGCCTTAAAAAGTAAAAAAATAAATCTCAAGCAGACCCTCCCGGTGTCAGAACGCGCTTGGAAAATGCCCGGATCTCGGATGTTCATTGATCCGAAAATGCAGGTTCCTGTCGAGGATTTGATCAAAGGCATGATCGTTCAGTCGGGCAACGATGCCACCGTGGCCTTGGCCGAAGGGGTCGCGGGTACGGTAGACCGCTTTGTGCAATTGATGAACGATCAAGCTGCGGTATTGGGCATGAAAAACACGGTGTATAAAAATCCTGAAGGCCTCACGGCTGCGGGGCACACCACCTCTGCGCGTGACTTGGCCACCTTGGCGACACGTTTGATGCGTGATTTTCCCGAATACATCACTTATTACGCTACCAAAAAATACCGATATGCGGGCACGCCTGCCGCCAATGACTCGAATCGAAACTTGCTTCTGTTTCGAGATCCGACGGTGGATGGGTTGAAAACCGGACACACACAAGCAGCAGGTTACTGTCTTGTGGCATCGGCAAAACGTGACTTTCCCAATGTGGGCTCTCGTCGTTTGATCAGCGTTGTTTTGGGTGCTGACAGTGAAAATGCCCGCGCCAACGAAAGCCAAAAATTGCTGAACTGGGGCTATGCAGCATTTGATGCCGTCAAGTTGTTTGATGCCAACCAAGCGGTGGTCACACCTGCGGTTTGGAAAGGTCAATCTCCGGTGCTCAAGCTGGGATCGGCCCAGCCCTTGGTGGTGGCGGTGCCAGCCGGGAGTGCCAGTCAACTCAAAACCCAAGTCGTGCGCCCAGACCCCTTGGTGGCACCTTTTACAAAAGGGCAAGTTGTGGGCAGTTTGAAAATTCTCCAATCTGACAGACCCTTGTTCGAAGTGCCTTTGGTTGCCCTGGAATCTGTTGAGCAATCAGGTGTTTTGGGCCGTGCATGGGATGCTCTTCGACTTTGGATCAAGTGAATTCGGAGTTTCGCAAGCCCAGCAGCTGTGGATAACTTGCCATCAGCCCGCCAGGGGGTTATACTGGCGGGCTTTTCCGCTTTTGGGGCGGGGAAGTTTCTTTTGTCTAAATTCAACGTTTAGGGACGTTACAAACAATGCCAACCATCAATCAATTGGTGCGTCAGGGGCGCGAGGTCGAAACGATCAAGTCCAAAAGCCCTGCGATGCAAAACTCTCCACAGCGTCGTGGTGTCTGCACCCGTGTGTACACCACAACGCCTAAAAAGCCTAACTCCGCTCTGCGTAAAGTTGCCAAAGTGCGCTTGACCAACGGTTTTGAGGTCATCTCCTACATCGGCGGTGAAGGCCACAACCTGCAAGAACACTCGGTGGTT
The DNA here is from genome assembly GCF_001269405.1 of Limnohabitans sp. 2KL-3. Taxonomy (NCBI): domain Bacteria; kingdom Pseudomonadati; phylum Pseudomonadota; class Betaproteobacteria; order Burkholderiales; family Comamonadaceae; genus Limnohabitans; species Limnohabitans sp. 2KL-3. The sequence continues at coordinate 351,168 of NZ_CXON01000001.1, read as the reverse complement.
CTGGTGCGCGGTGGTCGTGTCAAGGATTTGCCAGGTGTGCGTTACCACATCGTCCGCGGTTCTTTGGACTTGCAAGGCGTGAAAGACCGCAAGCAGTCTCGCTCCAAGTACGGCGCGAAGAAGCCAAAGGCCAAGTAAGCCCTTTCGGGTTGAAATTTTTCGGTGCTGTTTCCCGCGTGGCGCGGTGAATCAGCGAAGTGACCCGAAGCCCGGAATTGTCCTGGTGGGTCGAGTAAGTGAGTGTTTTGAATAACGCTCGCGGTGTCTGAAAAGACGCCAACTGAAGCAATATGAGGTGAAATATGCCACGTCGTCGCGAAGTCCCTAAACGTGAAATCCTGCCGGATCCCAAGTTCGGCAATGTCGAGTTGTCCAAGTTCATGAACGTGATCATGGAAGGCGGCAAAAAAGCGGTTGCTGAGCGCATCATTTATGGTGCCTTGGAAACCATGGAAAAGAAAACTGGCAAAGACCCTGTCGAGCTGTTCTCCATCGCCATCAACAACGTCAAGCCCATGGTGGAAGTCAAATCCCGCCGCGTGGGTGGTGCGAACTACCAGGTGCCTGTTGAAGTGCGCCCTGTTCGTCGCTTGGCCCTGTCGATGCGCTGGATCAAAGAAGCCGCACGCAAGCGCGGTGAGAAGTCGATGGCCCTGCGTTTGGCCAACGAATTGCTCGAGGCCAACGAAGGCCGTGGTGGTGCCATGAAAAAGCGTGACGAAGTTCACCGCATGGCCGAAGCCAACAAGGCGTTCTCGCACTTCCGCTTCTGATTCACAAGGGTTTCACAAAGAAGCCCGACACTGTCAGAAGCCAGCCCGCTGGCCCCAAAAGGGGTGGCGGGCTTTGGTACTTAATCATTGGAGAAATATATGGCTCGCATCACCCCCATCGAGCGTTATCGCAACATCGGTATTTCGGCGCACATTGACGCCGGCAAAACCACCACGACCGAACGTATTTTGTTTTACACCGGCGTGAACCACAAAATTGGTGAAGTGCACGACGGCGCTGCCACCATGGACTGGATGGAGCAAGAGCAAGAGCGTGGCATCACGATCACATCGGCTGCCACCACCTGCTTCTGGAAGGGCATGGACGGCTCTTTCGAAGACCACCGCATCAACATCATCGACACCCCCGGCCACGTTGACTTCACCATCGAAGTTGAGCGTTCCATGCGTGTTTTGGACGGTGCTTGCATGGTTTATTGCGCTGTGGGCGGCGTGCAGCCCCAGTCTGAAACCGTGTGGCGTCAGGCCAACAAATACAAGGTGCCACGTTTGGCCTTTGTGAACAAGATGGACCGTACTGGTGCCAACTTTTTCAAAGTTGTGGATCAAATGAAGTTGCGCCTGAAGGCCAACCCCGTGCCAATCGTCATTCCAATCGGCGCTGAAGAAAACTTCACCGGCGTGGTTGACCTGCGCAAGATGAAAGCCATCATTTGGGATGAAGCTTCCCAGGGCATGAAGTTCACCTTCGAAGAAATTCCTGCTGACTTGGTTGAAGTGGCCAAAGAGTGGCGCGAAAAGATGGTCGAAGCGGCTGCTGAAGCCTCTGAAGAGCTGATGAACAAGTACCTCGAAGAAGGCGACTTGAGCGAAGAAGAAATCACGCAAGGCTTGCGCGTTCGCACGATCAACAGCGAAATCCAGCCCATGCTGTGCGGCACAGCCTTCAAGAACAAAGGCGTTCAGCGCATGCTGGATGCCGTCTTGGAACTGATGCCTTCGCCTTTGGACGTGAAAGCCATCAAGGGTTTTGACGAAGACGAGCAAGAAATCATCCGCAAGGCCGACGACAACGAAAAGTTCTCGGCTTTGGCATTCAAGTTGATGACCGACCCCTTTGTGGGCCAGTTGACTTTTGTGCGTGTGTATTCTGGCGTGCTGAAAAAAGGCGACACCGTGTTCAACTCGGTGCGCGGCAAGAAAGAACGCATTGGCCGTATCGTTCAGATGCACGCCAACAACCGTGAAGAAGTCGACGAGATCCGTGCGGGCGACATCGCCGCTTGTGTGGGCTTGAAAGACGTGACCACAGGCGAAACCTTGTGCGATCCCAACGCCGTGATCACCTTGGAGCGCATGGTGTTCCCTGACTCCGTGATCCGCCAAGCTGTTGAGCCTAAGACCAAAGCCGACCAAGAAAAAATGGGCATCGCTTTGTCACGTTTGGCTGCTGAAGATCCATCTTTCCGCGTGCAAACCGACGAAGAGTCTGGCCAGACCATCATTGGTGGTCAGGGCGAATTGCACCTGGAAATCATCGTGGACCGCATGAAGCGTGAATTCGGTGTGGAAGCCAACGTGGGCAAGCCTCAAGTGGCGTACCGCGAAACCATCCGCAAGACCGTCGAAGAAGCCGAAGGCAAGTTCGTGCGTCAGTCCGGTGGTAAGGGTCAATACGGCCACGTGGTTCTGAAGGTCGAGCCTCAGGAACCAGGCAAGGGCTTTGAATTCGTGGACGCCATCAAGGGCGGTGTGGTTCCGCGCGAATACATCCCTGCGGTCGAAAAAGGCGTGATCGAAGCTTTGGGTCAAGGCGTGTTGGCCGGCTACCCCGTGGTGGACGTCAAAGTCACTCTGCACTTCGGTTCGTACCACGATGTGGACTCGAACGAAATGGCCTTCAAGATGGCCGCCATCTTTGGTTTCAAAGAAGGTTGCCGCAAAGCCCAGCCCGTGATTCTGGAGCCCATGATGGCTGTGGAAGTCGAGACACCTGAAGACTACGCCGGTAACGTGATGGGCGACTTGTCCTCACGCCGTGGCATGGTCCAAGGTATGGACGACATGGTCGGTGGTGGCAAAGCCATCAAGGCCGAAGTGCCTTTGTCCGAAATGTTCGGTTACTCGACCACACTGCGCTCGATGTCGCAAGGTCGTGCCACCTACACCATGGAATTCAAGCACTACTCTGAAGCGCCTCGCAACGTGGCTGAAGCCATTGTGGCTTCAAGAGCAAAGTAATCACAAGTGTGCCGGACCCAATTCGCCTGCGAATTTGCTCGGGCACCTCTGACTAAAGCCAAGCGAAAAGCAAGCCAAAGTCAGAGCTGAAATTTCAGAAACTGTCTGCGATCAAGTGCCATTCTGTGCCCGTGCGGAGTGATCAAGCAACCTGATGCAAACATTAAACCAACACACGGGCATTGCTCTTTTTAAGGATTGAAAAATGGCTAAAGAAAAATTCGAACGGACCAAACCCCACGTCAACGTGGGCACCATCGGTCACGTTGACCACGGCAAAACCACCCTGACTGCCGCCATCACCACCGTGTTGGCTGCCAAGTTCGGCGGTGCCGCCAAAGCGTACGACCAAATCGACGCGGCTCCCGAAGAGAAGGCTCGTGGTATCACGATCAACACCGCTCACGTTGAGTACGAAACAGAAAACCGTCACTACGCCCACGTGGACTGCCCTGGCCACGCTGACTATGTGAAGAACATGATCACCGGTGCTGCCCAGATGGACGGCGCTATTTTGGTTTGCTCCGCTGCTGACGGCCCTATGCCCCAGACCCGCGAGCACATCCTGTTGGCCCGTCAGGTGGGCGTGCCTTACATCATCGTGTTCCTGAACAAGTGCGACATGGTCGACGACGCTGAGTTGTTGGAACTGGTCGAGATGGAAGTTCGCGAGTTGTTGTCCAAGTACGACTTCCCAGGCGACGACACCCCCATCGTCCAAGGTTCCGCCAAGCTGGCTCTGGAAGGCGACAAGGGTCCTCTGGGCGAGCAAGCCATCATGAAGTTGGCTGACGCTTTGGACACTTACATCCCTACGCCTGACCGTGCAGTGGACGGTGCATTCTTGATGCCCGTGGAAGACGTGTTCTCCATCTCTGGCCGCGGCACTGTGGTGACTGGCCGTATCGAGCGCGGTATCGTCAAAGTCGGCGAAGAAATCGAAATCGTCGGTATCAAAGACACTGTCAAGACCACTTGCACAGGCGTTGAGATGTTCCGCAAGTTGCTCGACCAAGGTCAAGCCGGTGACAACGTCGGTATCTTGTTGCGCGGCACCAAGCGCGAAGACGTCGAGCGCGGCCAAGTGCTGTGCAAGCCAGGCTCGATCAAGCCCCACACCCACTTCACGGGCGAGATCTATGTCTTGTCCAAAGACGAAGGTGGCCGTCACACGCCGTTCTTCAACAACTACCGTCCTCAGTTCTACTTCCGTACGACGGACGTGACCGGCGCGATCGAATTGCCAGAAGGCAAAGAGATGGTGATGCCGGGTGACAACGTGTCGATCACTGTGAAATTGATCAACCCCATTGCGATGGAAGAAGGCTTGCGCTTCGCCATCCGCGAAGGCGGCCGCACCGTTGGCGCTGGCGTTGTTGCCAAGATCATCGCTTAATTCTTTTGTGGATCAGTGGCGCAAAGGCCAGGCCTTTGCGCTGCAGCAAGCAAACACTCACCACAAGGAATTGACATGTCATCCAAGCAAAAAATCCGCATCCGCCTGAAGGCGTTTGACTACAAACTGATCGACCAGTCCGCTGCCGAGATCGTTGACACCGCCAAGCGCACTGGCGCGATTGTCAAGGGCCCCGTGCCTTTGCCAACACGCATGAAGCGTTTTGACATCTTGCGTTCGCCGCACGTCAACAAGACCAGCCGTGACCAGTTGGAAATCCGTACGCACCAGCGTTTGATGGACATCGTGGACCCCACAGACAAAACTGTGGACGCCCTGATGAAACTCGATCTGCCCGCAGGCGTGGACGTCGAAATCAAGCTGCAGTAATGCGGTTTGGGGTGGTTGAAAAGCCATCCAAAAACTTGAAATCAGGCCCGATTTGCCAGAAATGGTGAGTCGGGCTATAATTTCAGGCTCACCTCTTTTTGGGGTGAGATTTATTAACAGTCTTTCACATACCAAACGGGGCTGCCAATTGAAGTGGCTTCGGTGGAAGTTTTGGAGAAAACAATGAGTCTGAGCAACTCCCTCGGGTTGCTGGGTCGCAAGGTGGGCATGATGCGTCTGTTCACTGATGATGGGGATTCTGTTCCTGTCACAGTGCTGGATGTGTCTAACAACCGCGTATCCCAGGTCAAAACCCAAGAGAACGATGGCTATGTCGCTTTGCAAGTGACATTTGGTGCCCGCAAGGCATCGCGCGTGACCAAGCCTATCGCTGGTCACTTGGCCAAAGCCGGTGTTGAAGCCGGTGAAATCATTCAAGAATTCCGCGTGACCGCCGACACGGCTGCCCAGTACGCCGCTGGCGCCACTGTGCCCGTGGCTGCTGTGTTTGCTGTGGGCCAGAAAGTGGACGTGCAAGGCACCTCCATTGGTAAAGGCTTCACCGGCACGATCAAGCGTCACAATTTCAAATCGCAGCGCGCATCGCACGGTAACAGCCGTTCGCACAACGTGCCCGGTTCGATTTCGATGGCTCAAGATCCAGGCCGCGTGTTCCCAGGCAAAAAAATGTCGGGTCACCTCGGTGATGTGACTTGCACCACTCAGAACCTGGCCGTCATCCGTGTTGACGAAGTCCGTGGCCTGTTGATGGTCAAGGGTGCCATTCCTGGTTCCAAGGGCGGTTTCGTGACCGTGCGTCCCGCCATCAAAGCTAAAGGAGCGAACTGATGCAGCTCGAACTCCTGAACGACCAAGGTCAAGCCGCCTCCAAAGTGGACGCGCCTGAAACCGTGTTCGGTCGTGAATACAACGAAGCCCTGATCCACCAAATCGTGGTGGCTTATCAGGCCAATGCCCGTCAAGGCACCCGCGCTCAAAAGGACCGTGAACAAGTTCACCACTCCACTAAAAAGCCTTTCAAACAAAAAGGCACTGGTCGCGCTCGTGCTGGTATGACTTCCTCGCCTTTGTGGCGTGGCGGTGGTCGGATTTTCCCGAACATGCCCGACGAAAACTTCACCCAGAAGATCAACAAGAAGATGTACCGTGCTGGTATGGCTTCGATCTTCTCGCAGTTGGCCCGCGAAGGCCGTTTGGCTGTGGTGGATTCGTTCAAGGTTGAGACCCCAAAAACAAAGCAGCTGGCTGCCAAGTTCAAGGCCATGAGTCTCGACAATGTGCTGGTGATCGCTGACGAAGTCGACGAAAACCTGTACTTGGCATCGCGCAACCTGATCAACATCCTGATTGTTGAGCCACGTTACGCCGATCCCGTGTCTTTGGTGAACTTCAAGAAAGTCCTCGTGACCAAAGGTGCCATGGACAAACTCAAGGAGATGTTTGCATGAGCGCCGTGAAGTTTGACGAAGGTCGTCTGATGTCCGTGCTGGTGGCTCCCATCGTGTCCGAAAAGGCCACCATGGTTGCAGAAAAATCCAACACTGTGACGTTCAAAGTGCTGCAGGATGCTACCAAGCCTGAAATCAAAGCCGCTGTGCAATTGATGTTCAAGGTCGAGGTCAAAGGCGTGTCTGTGGTGAATACCAAGGGCAAGACCAAGCGTTTTGGCAAAACCATCGGCCGTCGCGACAACGTTCGCAAGGCTTATGTCACGCTGCAACCAGGTCAAGAGCTGAACCTGTCCGGGGAGGCTGCGTAATCATGGCTGTCATCAAGATCAAACCGACATCCCCAGGCCGTCGTGGCGTGGTGAAGGTCACCCGTGACCACCTGCACAAAGGTGAAGGCTACGCTCCGTTGCTGGAACCCCAGCACCAGAAGTCGGGCCGTAACAACAACGGTCACATCACAACTCGCCACAAAGGCGGTGGTCACAAGCACCACTACCGCGTGGTCGATTTCAAGCGCAACAAAGATGCGATCCCGGCGAAAGTCGAGCGCATTGAGTACGATCCAAACCGTACCGCGCACATTGCTTTGCTGTGCTACGCCGATGGCGAGCGCCGTTACATCATTGCTCCCCGTGGCATTGAAACCGGTGCAACCCTGATGTCGGGTGCTGAAGCCCCCATCCGCGCAGGCAACACTTTGCCGATCCGCAACATCCCCGTGGGTTCGACCATCCACTGCATCGAGCTCAAGCCCGGTGCTGGAGCTCAAATCGCCCGCTCGGCAGGTGCTTCGGCAACTTTGCTGGCTCGTGAAGGCATCTACGCTCAAGTGCGTATGCGCTCCGGTGAAGTTCGCAAGATCCACATCGAGTGCCGTGCAACCATTGGTGAAGTCGCCAACGAAGAGCACAGCTTGCGCCAGTTGGGCAAGGCCGGTGTCAAGCGTTGGATGGGTATCCGTCCAACGGTTCGCGGCGTGGCCATGAACCCTGTGGATCACCCACACGGTGGTGGCGAAGGCCGTACCGGCGAAGGCCGTCATGCAGTAGACCCGTGGGGCAACCTCACCAAGGGCTACCGTACCCGTAACAACAAGCGCACACAGGTCATGATCGTGTCGCGTCGCAAGAAGTAAGGGTTAGACAATGACACGCTCTCTCAAAAAGGGTCCATTCGTTGACCACCATTTGTTGGCCAAGGTTGAAAAAGCCATTGCCACCAAAGACAAAAAGCCCGTCAAGACATGGTCGCGTCGCTCCATGGTTTTGCCCGATTTCATCGGTCTGACCATCGCCGTTCACAACGGCAAGCAACACGTTCCTGTTTATGTGACCGACCAAATGGTTGGCCACAAATTGGGCGAATTCGCACTGACCCGGACATTCAAGGGTCACCCTGCGGACAAAAAAGTCCAGAAGAAATAAGGAAAGACCATGGAAACACGTGCAGTCCTCCGGGGCGTCCGTTTGTCGGTCGATAAAGGCCGCTTGGTCGCCGATTTGATTCGCGGTAAAAAAGTGGATCAAGCTCTGAACATCCTGACATTCACGCAGAAAAAAGCTGCGGGCATCGTCAAGAAGGTTCTCGAGTCCGCCATCGCCAACGCTGAACACAACGATGGTGCTGATATCGACGAGTTGAAGGTGAAAACCATTTACGTCGAACAAGGCACCACGCTCAAGCGTTTCACCGCCCGCGCCAAAGGCCGTGGCAACCGTATCAGCAAACCCACATGCCATGTGTATGTGACGGTCGGCAACTAAGCCAGGGAAGAAACATGGGACAAAAAATCCATCCTACCGGCTTCCGTTTGGCCGTGAGCCGCAACTGGGCTAGCCGCTGGTACGCGAGCAACAAAGACTTCGCTGGCATGCTGGCCGAAGACATCAAGGTGCGTGAGTACCTCAAGGCCAAGCTCAAGAACGCCGCGGTTTCCCGCGTGCTGATCGAGCGCCCAGCCAAGAGCGCCCGCATCACCATCTTCTCAGCTCGTCCAGGTGTGGTGATCGGCAAGAAAGGCGAAGACATCGAGTTGCTCAAGAAAGAACTCGCTGCTCGCTTGGGCGTGCCTGTTGCGGTCAACATCGAAGAAGTGCGCAAGCCCGAAATTGATGCTCAACTGATTGCTGACAGCATCACCCAGCAGCTCGAAAAGCGGATCATGTTCCGCCGCGCCATGAAGCGTGCCATGCAAAACGCCATGCGTCTGGGTGCCCAAGGCATCAAGATCATGTCGGCTGGCCGTTTGAACGGTATCGAAATTGCGCGTACCGAGTGGTATCGCGAAGGTCGTGTGCCATTGCACACCCTGCGCGCTGACATCGACTACGCCACTTCCGAAGCCAAGACCACCTACGGCATCATTGGTGTCAAGGTCTGGGTCTACAAAGGCGACACACTGGGCCGCAACGATGCTCCAGCACTGGCCGAGCCACGTGCTGAAGAAGAGCGCCGCCCACGTGGTCCACGCCGTGATGCACGTCCAGGTGAGCGCCCCGCAGGCGATCGCCGTGGTGGCCCACGTCGTCCCGCAGGCACCAACACAGCCCCCACTGACGGTAGCGACAAGCCCGCCGGTGCAGGTGGTGATGCCAAACCCGCCGTTAAGCGCGTACGCACAGTCGCCGCGCCAGCTGCAGCAGCTGACGGTCAATAAGGAGTAACAACATGCTGCAACCTGCTCGCAGAAAGTTCCGCAAGGAACAGAAGGGCCGCAACACCGGCGTCGCTACCCGTGGCAACACGGTGGCGTTCGGTGACTTCGGCCTGAAGTCCACAGATCGCGGCCGTTTGACGGCCCGCCAGATCGAAGCCGCACGTCGTGCGATTTCCCGTCACGTCAAGCGTGGCGGCCGCATCTGGATTCGTGTGTTCCCTGACAAGCCGATTTCCACCAAGCCTGCTGAAGTGCGTATGGGTAACGGTAAAGGTAACCCCGAGTACTACGTGGCCGAGATCCAACCCGGTAAGGTGCTCTACGAAATCGTGGGCGTGCCTGAAGAGTTGGCCCGTGAAGCCTTCAAATTGGCCGCTGCCAAGCTGCCCTTGCGCACCACGTTCGTGGCTCGCATGATTGGCCAATAATTCAGGAGAAATAAGAAATGAACGCTGCTGAATTGCGCCAAAAAGACGTTGCTGGTGTGAAAGACGAAATCAAAGCGCTGCAAAAAGCCCACTTTGGCCTTCGTATGCAAAAAGCCACACAACAACTCGGCAACACCGGTACGCTGAGCCAGACTCGCCGTGCCATCGCCCGTGCCAAAACCATCCTTGCCCAAAAGCAAGCCGCCAAGTAAGGAGTGACCATGACGGAAGCTAAAACATCCCTCAAGCGCACCTTGATTGGCAAGGTGGTCAGCGACAAGCGCGCCAAAACCGTGACCGTGCTGGTCGAGCGTCGTGTGAAACACGCGCTCTACGGCAAGATCGTGGCCAAGTCGAGCAAGTACCACGCGCACGACGAAACAGGTGAATTCCACCTGGGCGACACCATCGAAATCACGGAAAGCCGTCCGATTTCGAAGACCAAAAACTGGGTTGCTACGCGCCTGGTTCAGAAAGCTGCTGCCGTTTAAGCCCATACGGCCAACTGCTGCAAACTTTTTGAAAACGACCCACAATGGTGGGTCGTTTTTTTTTACCCCGGCAATATCGCCAAAACACAACAAGGAGCACAACATGATCAAAGTCGGAGACACATTGCCAGCAGCCACGCTGATGGAATACGTTGAAGTAGAAGGCAACGGTTGCAGCATCGGCCCCAATCCGGTCGATGTCGCGAAGGCCACTGCGGGCAAAACCATTGCCTTGTTTGCCCTGCCAGGAGCGTTCACACCCACATGCTCGGCCAAGCATGTACCTGGTTATGTTGAAAACCACGATGCTTTGAAGGCTGCTGGTGTTGACGAAATCTGGTGCGTGAGCGTGAACGACGCGTTTGTGATGGGTGCCTGGGCCCGTGAACAGAAAACCGGCGCCAAAGTGCGCATGCTAGGTGACGGTAGCGGTGACTTCAGCAAAGCCACAGGCTTGACGCTGGACCTGACAGCGCGAGGCATGGGTCTGCGCAGCAACCGATACTCGATGTTGGTCAAAGATGGCAAAGTCGCCACTTTGAACGTAGAAGGTCCGGGAAAATTCGAAATCAGCGATGCCGCAACTTTGCTGGCTCAAGCCCAAGCTTGAGTTTTTCGAAACGCAAAAAAAGGGACCTCATGGGTCCCTTTTTTGATGCAAATTCAATCGATGTCGACTTTCAGGTAGTGCGCTCCCGCATGCGGGTTGTGGTAATAAGGCGGAATTTCTTCGAAGCCTAGATCTTCGTACAGAGCACGAGCAGACTCCATGTCGTCCAGGGTGTCCAGCAATACACAACTGTAAGCCGCGCTGCGTGCAGCATCCAGGATACCTTCGGCCAATTGTCGACCCAGTCTCAATCCGCGAAATGCGGGACGGACATAAAGTCGTTTCATCTCTGCAGCGTTGGTGTAATCGGATGAATCAAGAGGTCTGAGGGCGCAACAGCCTGCAACCGAGTCATTGACCCAAGCCAACAAAAGTGCACCACGAGGCTCTGCGTAGTCGCCAGGCAGACCGCTCAGTTCTTCTTCAAACCCCTGGAAACACAGGTCAACTTTCAGGCTGTTGGCGTACTCCCGAAAGATCTCGCGTGTAAGAGACAGGTCAGATTCGCAAGAGGGTGGGCGCAGGTGAACGTTGGGATTGGCCAAGGCGGTAGATAAAAAAAGTAAAAAATTCAGTTTACAGTCTGAAAGAGTGGATGCCAATCAGAAAATCAGGAAGCCAAAGAAACAAGGGCAAAGACAAGGACAACCGCCACGCCAAACAAAGCAAGGGCGATCAAACGGGTGCGCACTGTGTCCAGGGAATCAGGAACCGAGACTTGCAGCTTTTTGTCCCCGTGCCACATGGCTGGCACAAGTGACTGTTTTTTTCGCCACCAATACCAAAACACAGCAAAAAGGTGTGTCGACACGAGCAGGATCAAAAAAAGCTTGCCCCATTGCTTGTGCCACTGCGTTGCCAACGAAACCACAGCGCTTGAAGCGAGCGAAGACAGTGGACCGCTGTTGGCAATCTCGTCATCACTGAAAAGTCCCGTGGCCACTTGAAAACCCAGAAAAAACAGCATCAACAAAATGGACCATGAACCCAAAGGGTTATGGCCGACAAGGTGCAGTGAAGGCGATCGTCCTTGCACATAAGCCAAGACATTGGAGGGGTGTAAAGGCAGTTGTGACCAGCGGGACCAATGCCCACCCAAGAAACCCCATACCAAGCGAAAAATAAGCAAACTCAAGACCGCATAACCAAAACGAAAATGCCAGACCATGGCGTTTCCACCGAGATTGCCGGTGATGACCAAGCCGATCACGCAGGCCGTAAGAAGCCAATGAAAGAGGCGGGTGGGAAGATCCCAAATGCGAACTTTGAACATAGGCACTTTCATCCATGCAAAAAATAAGGAAATATGAGAAACTGAAATTGCTAATAAGCATAAATCCTTTAGCACCTGAATCACATGATTGGAGTTATAAATGAAACGAACATTTGCCCTGATGGGTACATTGCTGGCCTTGACTTTGGCCATACCAGCGCAGGCGCAATTTGCAAAGCCTGAAGATGCCATCAAATACCGAAAGGCCAGCTACTCGGTCATGGCCGCACATTTTGGACGTCTGGGTGCCATGGCCAACGGTCGTGCACCTTATGACGCCAAACTCGCCGCAGAGAATGCCGAATTGGTGGCCGTCATGTCCAAATTGCCGTGGGCAGCCTATGGTGAAGGAACAGACAAGGGAGATACACGCGCCAAGCCCGAAATCTGGAAAGAGTCGGCCAAATTCAAGGAGGCTTCAGACAAGATGCAAGCCGAAATTGTGAAATTGAACGTGGCCGCCAAAGCGGGAAACCTGGATGCTCTGAAAGTTGCATTTGGACCTGCTGCGGCATCGTGCAAAGCCTGCCACGACAATTTCCGCAAAGATTAAGCGCACAAACATGAGCTGCCCGTCGCTCTGATTCCTGCTGTCAGGTTTCGGCGAGCAGCTTTTCAATCAATTGGTGCAGTTCAACAAAGTTGGGTGTGCCCACAAAGCGTTTGATAATTTCACCGCGCTTGTTAACCAAAAAAGTCGTCGGCGTGAGTTTGACGTCTCCCCAATCACGCGCCAATGATCCTGTATTGTCAATGGCCACCTTGAAGGGCAGTTGGCGTGTTTGGGCAAAGTTGACCACATAGCTGGGTGGGTCATAGCTCATGGCCACAGCCAGCGTTTCGTAGCCGCGGCCTTTGAACTTGTTGTAGGTGGCAATCAGTTCAGGCATTTCGGCGACACAGCTCGTGCAGCTGGTGGCCCAAAAATTAACCAAAGATACTTTTCCTTGCAATTGCGCAGACGTGAGGGTCGAACCATCCAGCAAAACAAAGGAAGATGCGGGCGCACGCTCAGCCGAGCAGCCGGATAGGACTGCAGATATGCCAAGAGCGCAAGCCATCAACCAAACACGTCGGCCCAAAGGCTGTAAATTCAAGGGAGTTTTCAAGTGCATCTTCATCGTAGAAAGTTTAATACGTTTGCCATGTCCGCAGGCATGGTGGTGATTGGACCTGCACAGGCCTTCAGTCTGGCTGATTTGAGCCAAGGCGATGCATCGCAAGGGTTGAAGTTAGCGTTGGAGAAAGGGGCTGCGGCAGCGATTGGCCTGCTGGGCGTTCAAGATGGTTTCATGGGCAATGACAAAGTCCGTATCGGTTTGCCTGAGTTCATGCAAAAGGGAACCAGGATGCTCAAAACCATGGGCATGAGCAAGCAGCTGGACGCCCTGAACTTGCAGATGAACCGCGCTGCAGAAGCTGCCGTGCCTTTGTCGCAAAAATTACTGACCCAGTCGATTCAGAGCATGTCAGTGCAAGATGCCAAGTCCATTCTTCAAGGTGGTGACACCTCGGTGACCCGATTTTTTATCGACAAAACACGGATGCCGTTGACCGAGGAATTCATGCCACAGGTCAAACAGGTGTTGGGTCAACTCGGTGTGGTCGAGCAGTTCAATGCGCTGGCAGGCAAACTGTCGGGCTTGGGTTTGTTGTCCAAAGACAATGCACAGCTGGAAAACCATGTGACGGCCAAAACACTGGATGGGCTGTATTTCATGATTGGCGAAGAAGAAAAGAAGATTCGCCAAAACCCGGCGCAAGCAGGTAGCGCCATGCTCAGCAAGGTGTTTGGCGCCTTGCGATGAGTCATGAACCTCACCGGCAGTCGGCGCACCCATAGCAGACCGTCAAGTCAAGGCCAACAAGAGCTTCAACAGGCCATCGGGGTCGTTGACCATGGGGTCATGGCCTGTTTTCATCTCGATCACCTGCGAGCCAGGCAACCACGCACCTTCCCAAAATTTGGGGTCACGCATGCGCAGTCGGCTGATGTCGATGGTGCCCAGCGGTGGTTCGGTGCAGTTGATGAAAGTGCGGGGAACACGCGCCACTTGCAGAGGATCAAAGTCCAGCACTTGGGTGTAAGGACCGCCCGGGTGGGGTGTTTGACGGCGTTGGACCCAAGCGTGGTCAACGTCGCTCAAACCAAACACCGATGGGTCCGGGGCTGGAAAGGCGTTCAAGGGATCAGCATGGGCTGCGGCGATGCGTGCGTTGCGGGTGGCACTCGCATGGGTGCTGCTCCAGCTTTCGCCGGGCTTGGGCAATACGGCGTCCAGGTAGACCAGATGTTGAAGCCGCTGCGGCCTGCGGGCGGCCACGGCGGTGCCCAGCATGCCGGCGTAGGAGTGCACCACCAGCACCACATCGTCCATTTCTTCGGCATCCATAGCGGCCATCACGTCCTGAATGTGGGTTTCCAGATCGATGTCGGGGCGCAGCAAGTGGGCACGTTCGCCCACGCCAGTCAACGTGACGGCGTGAGCCCGGTGACCTGCTTGGATGAGGCCTGGCAAAACACGTTGCCAGCACCAGGCGCCATGCCAGGCCCCGTGAACCAGTAAAAAATTGGCCATCAGATGACCCCTTTGCCGCGCAGAGGATCCAGTTGCGCAGCGGTCCAACCCAGTACTTCGGACAGGATTTCTGCAGTGTGCTGCCCCAGCATGGGGGGCGGAAAATCTTCACGAACGGGGGTGCGGCTCAATTTGATGGGGCTGGCCACCAACTGCAGGTCGGCTTTGATCGGGTGCTGCCATTGGCGAACCATGCCCCGAGCTTGAACTTGCGGGTCCACAAAAACTTCGCTCAAGGTGTTGATGGCACCACACGGCACCTTGGCTGCTTCCAATGTGGGTAACCACTCTGCTTTGGTGCGGGTTTTCAAAATGGTCTCCAACAGGGGGACCAACTCTGCGCGATGACGAACCCGATCGGCGTTCAAGGCATAACGGGGGTCTTGAGCCAACTCGGGGCAGCCGGCCACGGCGCAAAATTTGACAAATTGCCCATCATTACCGACCGCCAGAATCAGGTGATCACGGGTGCCATCGGGGGCATCTTCAGGAGCCTTCACTTCAAATACCTGGTAGGGCACGATGTTCTGGTGCGCATTGCCCGCACGGCCAGGGACCTTGCCGCTGACGAGGTAGTTGGAGCCTAAGTTGGCCAGCATGGCAACCTGGGTGTCCAGCAGGGCCATGTCGACATACTGACCCTGGCCGGTGCGATCGGCATGCCGCAGTGCGGCCAAAATGCCCACGGTGGCGTACATGCCGGTGAACAGATCGGTCACGGCCACGCCCACTTTCTGAGGCCCACCACCCAAATCGTCGCGCTCGCCCGTCACACTCATCAGGCCGCCCATGCCTTGCACGGCATAGTCGTAGCCGGCACGTTCACGGTAGGGGCCGGTTTGGCCAAAACCAGTCACGCTGCAATACACCAATTTGGGGTTGAGCGCGCTCAGGCTGGCGTAGTCCAGGCCGTAGCGGGCCATGTCACCGACTTTGAAATTTTCAACGAACACATCGCAGTGTTGGACCAGGTCCCGGATCAGGGCCTGACCTTCGGGTTGGGCGATATCGCAAGTGAGTGAGCGTTTGTTGCGGTTCGCACCCAGGTAATAAGCCGCCTCTGCCGTGTCTTGGCCTTGTGCGTCTTTTAAAAAAGGAGGTCCCCAGGTTCGGGTGTCATCGCCTGTGCCTGGGCGTTCAATTTTGATCACATCTGCACCCAGGTCGGCCAGGGTTTGGGTGCACCAAGGGCCCGCAAGAACGCGGGAGAGGTCAAGAACGCGGATGCCATCGAGTGAATTCATGGTTGCATTGTCGCCAAAACCAAACAGTTCTGCTGATCAGGATAATCACCCCCATGAAAAGTATTCGCATTGGCCTTTTGGCCTGTTTGTTGCCAACGCTGTGGCTCAGTGCATGCAGTCCAGATCAAAACTGGCGCGAGGTCACTTTGGAGGGGACCGCCTTTAAAGTCCAATTGCCTTGCAAGCCTGATCGAGCCAAGCGGTCTGTCGTCATGAACAACATGCCTGCCCAATTGCAAGTTGTGGGCTGTGAAAGCTCAGGGTCTATGCTCGCCTTCATGACGGTCGAGTTGCAAACGGGTGCAGATGCCAATGCACTCATGGAGGGCTGGCAAAAAGTCACACTTGAGAATATGCGGGCGGACACCGTTGGGACGCCTGTTCAACAGCAAGTGTGGCATCGTCCAGGCCAATTGCCCATGAAGGCTTCGTTACGACTACAAGCCAAGGGTTTCAGTGCCAATGGCCAAGCTGTCAATATCGACGCCGTATGGGGGGCTGTGGCCGATGGTGATCGGGTGCGATTGATCCATGCAGTGGTTTACGCACCAAAAATTTCGCCAGATTTGGCCAATACCTTGTTTGAGGGACTTCGACCATGACCGCCGTCACATTGGCTCACAACACCATGCACTCCGATCGCTTGTCACGAAGAAGTGCAGTGGTGGTGTTCTTGGCATTTGCGCTGGCTTATTTCTTTTCCGCATTGGTCAGGGCCATCACCGCCACACTGTCACCCACACTCACTGACGAATTCAGTCTCAATGCGCAAGACCTTGGATTGTTGGCAGGTGGATATTTCCTTGGATTTTCATTCACCCAATTGCCACTGGGCCGTCTGTTGGACAGCCATGGCCCCAAAAAGGTCGTGTTGGCTTTCTTGACGTTTGCTGTGTTGGGTTGTTTGGCTTTTGCTTGGGCGGACAGCTTTACAGGGTTGTTGGCCGCCAGAGTCTTGTGTGGCATGGGGGTCAGCGCATGCTTGATGGCCCCCTTGACAGGCTACAGACGGTGGTTTGACGCCAATGACCAATTGCGAAGCAATTCATGGATGCTGATGACCGGTTCGTTGGGCATGCTGGCGGCCACATTGCCAGTGCAGTGGTTGATGCCCATTTGGGGCTGGAGAGCGCTTTTTGTCATGTTGGGCATCATGATTGCCTTGGCCATGGTCTTGATTTTCATGGTGGTCCCTTTATGGCGAACAACCAGCACCAACGAGGATCCTGCGGCCAAAGTCATCCAAGATGATGGCAGTTACCGGGAAATTTGGCGCAGTGCGTATTTTTGGCGCATGACGCCCATAGGATTTTTCAGCTACGGAGGGATGGTGGCCATTCAGACCTTGTGGGCTGGGCCCTGGATGACGCAGGTCGCTGGCTGGACACCGACTGAGGCAGCAAAAGGCTTGTTTTTGATCAATCTGTGCATGTTGGTCACATTTTGGCTCTGGGGATTGATGAGCCCTGGCTTGGCCCGCAGAGGTATCCCTGTGGAGCGTTTGATAGCCTGGGGATTACCCATGAGTTTTGTCGTGATTGCCAGCTTGGCTTGGATGGGCCCATCCATCGGCACGGGTGCAGCTGTTGGCGTGGCTTTGTTGTGTGTTTCCAGCACGGTGGTTGCGTTGGCGCAGCCAGCCGTGGGCATGGCATTTCCACCCCATTTGGCAGGCCGTGCATTGTCTGCTTACAACCTGGTTGTTTTTGCCGGAATTTTTGTTGTTCAGTGGGGCATTGGATTGATGGTCGATGCCGGTCTGGGCATGGGCCTTCAAAAGCCAGCGGCTTATCAAATGGCTTTGGCTTGTTTTGGTGTTTGCTCGGGGTTGTCGTGGGTGTATTTTTTGCTGAAACGTCCGATTCAAGCCTGATAATGACCTGCTTATGATCGGCATCCTCATCATTGCTCATGCGCCACTGGCCAGCGCTCTGCGCGATTGCGCATTGCATGTTTTTCCGGATTGTGCGGCCGGCGTTTTGGCCCTCGATGTGTTGGCCAATGATGCCCCTGAGGACAGCCTGCAGCAAGCGTACAACGCCATGACAGCGTTGGCAACGCAAGAAGTGTTGTTGCTCAGTGACGTGTTTGGAGCAACGCCTTGTAATGTGGCGCAGCAGTTGGGTGATGGCTCGCGAACCCGCCTGGTCGCTGGGGTTAATTTGCCCATGTTGCTGCGCAGTGTTTGTTACCGACACGAAAGTTTGGAGTCACTGGCGGCACGTGCCCACGCAGGTGGAACACAGGGTGTCATGCCCGTTGGAAGTACAGCCCCACAAAATCAAACAGGAACAAGACATGCCTCAAGCCACCACGACCATCAGCAATAAACTGGGTCTTCATGCACGCGCATCCGCCAAACTGACAAAATTGGCAGGCAGTTTTCCCTGTGATGTCTGGTTGAGCAAAGGTGAGCGACGCATCAACGCCAAAAGCATCATGGGCGTGATGATGCTGGCAGCGGGCATTGGGAGTGAGGTTGTTCTTGAAACTTCTGGTGAAAGAGAACAAGAAGCACTTGATGCATTGCTCGCATTGATGGCCGATAAATTTGGTGAGGGCGAATGACGGTGCTCGTGCTTCATAAAAATCGGGCTTTGGAGCTTTACCCATGACGTTCAGCATCCATGGATTGGCGGTCGCCCGAGGCATCGCCATCGGGCGGGCTGTTTTGGTGGCGTCGAGTCGTGTCGATGTGGCGCACTACTTCATCCAAGCGGACCAAATACCGGTTGAAATCGAGCGTTTGTGTACAGCACGAGATGCCGTCATCGATGAGTTACAGCGTTTGCAGCGTGACATGCCCAAAGACGCGCCACACGAACTGGCCGCTTTGCTCGATGTGCACCTGATGCTGCTGCAAGATGAGGAACTCAATGCCAGTGTCGCGCACTGGATCAAAGAGCGGCTTTATAACGCCGAGTGGGCATTGACCAGCCAGCTGGAAATCATCGCGCGTCAATTTGACGAGATGGATGACCCCTATTTGCGAGAGAGAAAAGCTGACGTAGAACAAGTTGCCGAGCGTGTGTTGCACAGTCTCAAGGGCTCAGGTTCACCCATGGTCAAGGTCCAAAGACCCTTGCGGCCGCAACAAGACCTTCAATTGGGTGATACGGATGTGCCACTGGTTTTGGTTGCACACGACTTATCACCCGCCGACATGTTGCAATTCAAGCAAAGTGTTTTTACCGGGTTTGTGACCGATGTAGGGGGCAAAACATCTCACACAGCCATCGTGGCTCGGAGTTTGGACATCCCCGCTGTGGTGGGGGCCCGTACGGCCAGCCAGTTGGTGAAGCAAGATGATTGGGTCATCATTGACGGTGACGCTGGCGTGATCATTGTGGATCCATCGCCCATTATTTTGGCCGACTATGGCTTCAAACAACGGCAAGGTGAATTGGAGCGAGAGCGCTTGGTCCGATTGCGCCACACACCGGCCATCACGCTGGATGGTCAAAAAATCGAATTATTGGCCAACATTGAGATGCCTGAAGATACGCAAGCGGCCATCTCGGCGGGGGCAGTCGGTGTGGGTTTGTTTCGCAGTGAGTTTCTCTTCATGGGCCGTCAAGGGAACTTGCCCGGTGAAGAAGAGCAATACGAGGCCTACCGCCGCGCTGTTGATGGCATGAAGGGTTTGCCCGTGACCATCAGAACTGTTGACGTGGGCGCAGACAAGCCGCTTGATGAAGCCCGTCATGATGCATCGCATTTGAACCCCGCACTGGGCTTGCGTGCAATCCGGTGGAGTTTGGCGGATCCCTCGATGTTTCTGACGCAGCTGCGTGCGATTTTGCGTTCAGCAACGCATGGTCAAGTGAATTTGTTGGTGCCCATGTTGGCTCATGGGAGCGAAATTCGTCAAACCCTGGCATTGATTTCGCAGGCCAGGCAGGAACTCGATCGAAGGGGTACAGCCCATGGACCCGTGCGTTTGGGGGCCATGATCGAAATTCCTGCGGCAGCCCTATCCTTGCGCTTGTTCACACGATACTTTGATTTTTTGTCCATCGGCACCAACGATTTGATTCAGTACACCTTGGCCATTGATCGAGCCGATGAGTCGGTGGCCCATTTGTACGACCCGCTTCATCCTGCTGTGCTGCGCTTGATCGCAGACACCATTGCACAAGGGCAAGTCAGCGGTAAAAGTGTTTCTGTTTGTGGCGAGATGGCGGGAGATATCAGCATGACCCGATTGCTCTTGGGTTTGGGGCTTCGCAGCTTTTCCATGCACCCCTCGCAAATTTTGGCGGTCAAGCAACAAATTTTGCGCTCAGACAGTGCCAAGTTGGCGCTGTGGGCTCAGCAAGTGATGGACAGTGATGATCCGGCCAGCATGATGTCGAGTTGACTGGTGGCCGAAATTTATCAAGCCTCAATCCTTGGATTTTGATTTTTTATCTTGAGTCTGCGTCTCAAAATCAGCCGCATCATGGCGTTCATGCAACTGTGATTCAGGGGCACCCATCACGCGGTTGACCATGCGACCGCGCTGCACGGCAGGGCGTTGCGCCAGTTCTTCGGCCCAGCGCTGCACATGGGTGTATTCCTGCACCTGCAAAAATTCACCGGCTTCGTACAGCAGACCTTTGGCCAAAGCGCCATACCAGGGCCAGATGGCGATGTCGGCGATCGTGTAGTCGTCGCCGGCGATGAAGCGGCTCTCGGCCAAGCGGCGGTCCAACACGTCCATCTCGCGCTTGACCTCCATGGCAAAGCGGTCAATGGCGTATTCGATCTTGACCGGCGCATAGGCATAAAAATGCCCGAAACCGCCACCCAAATAAGGGGCGCTGCCCATTTGCCAGAACAACCACGACAGGCATTCGGCGCGTCGGGCGGGGTCGGTGGGCACCAGAGCACCAAATTTTTCGGCCAGGTACAGCAAAATCGCACCCGATTCGAACACCCGCACCGGTTGCTCGCCGCTGCAGTCCAGCAGCGCCGGGATCTTGGAGTTGGGGTTCACGCTGACAAAGCCACTGCTGAATTGTTGGCCCTCCTGGATGCGGATCAGCCACGCATCGTATTCGGCGCCTGCGTGCCCCAGGGCCAGCAACTCTTCGAGCATCACGGTGACCTTGACGCCGTTGGGCGTGCCCAGCGAGTACAGCTGCAGTGGGTGCTGGCCTCGCGGCAGGTCTTGCTCGTGTGTGGCCCCTGAGATGGGGCGGTTGATGTTGGCAAATCGCCCGCCGTTGGCCTTGTTCCAAGTCCAGACGGAGGGAGGGGTGTAAGCGCTGGTGTCGGTCATGATGGGGTGCTCCGTGTGAATGGGCCAGTCAATGGCCAGGCTCAAGCCTTGTCTGCCAAGCTCAGATGCGCCGAATGCGCCTGCTGATCCGCGTGGTAGCTCGAACGCACCATCGCACCCACCGCTGCATGTGAAAAGCCCATTTCATAGGCCTTGGCCTCGAACATCTTGAAGGTGTCGGGGTGCACATAGCGGCGCACCGGCAGGTGGCTGTTGCTGGGGGCGAGGTATTGGCCGATGGTCAGCATCTCGATGTTGTGCGCGCGCATGTCGCGCATGACGTCCAGAATTTCTTCGTCGGTTTCGCCCAAGCCCACCATCAGGCCACTCTTGGTCGGCACATTCGGGAACAGCGCCTTGAATTTCTTCAGCAAGTTCAGTGAGAACTGGTAGTCCGAGCCGGGGCGCGCTTCCTTGTACAAGCGTGGCACGGTTTCCATGTTGTGGTTCATCACATCGGGCGGCGCGGCCTTCAAGATCTCGAGGGCGCGGTCGTCGCGCCCCCGGAAGTCGGGCACCAGCACTTCGATTTGGGTGGTGGGCGAGAGTTCGCGGGTTTTGCGAATGCACTCGACAAAGTGCCCGGCACCGCCGTCGCGCAGATCGTCGCGGTCCACGCTGGTGATGACCACATACTTCAGTTGGAGCTGCGCAATGGTCTTGGCCAGGTTGTCGGGCTCGTTCACGTCCAGCGGGTCGGGGCGGCCGTGGCCCACGTCGCAAAACGGGCAGCGCCGAGTGCATTTGTCGCCCATGATCATGAAGGTGGCCGTGCCCTTGCCAAAGCATTCACCGATGTTGGGGCAGCTGGCTTCTTCGCACACAGTCACCAGCTTGTTGGCGCGCAGCACGTCTTTGATTTCGTAAAAACGGGTGGTGGGCGAGCCCGCCTTGACACGGATCCATTCGGGCTTTTTCAACACCTCGGCCTGCTCGACCTTGACCGGAATGCGCGAGAGTTTGGCGGCGGCCTTTTGTTTGGCCATGGGGTCGTAGTTTTCAACGCTTTGCGCTTCGCGTACCACTTGGCGTTCGGTCGGGATGTTGCTCATCGGATTCTTTCGGTGGCCGCTCGGCGGCAGGTCAGGAGGTGTTTCAGAGTCGGGCAGCGAGTTCGCCCGCCAGCACCCGGGCGGCTTCGTCCCAAGTGGTTTCAACACCGATTGTAAAAAGGTCCACGGTTTTCAGGCCGGCATAACCACAAGGGTTGATACGCTCAAAGGGTTGAAGGTCCATGGCCACGTTCAGGGCTGCGCCGTGGTAAGTGCAGTGGCGACTGACTTTGATGCCCAAGGCGCTGATCTTGCCCAAGCCCTTGAATGGGTCGTCTGCCGGGGCCGGGCCGACCAGGGCTGCGTGGCTGAAGGGGTCGTCCAGGCGCACATAAATGCCCGGCGCACCCGCCACCCGGTGGCCTGTCACGCCGAAGTGCGCCAGGGTGCGTATGACCGACTCTTCCAGCTTGAAGACGTATTCTTTGACGTAGTACCCGGCGCGTTGCAGGTTGACCAAGGGGTAAGCCATGACTTGGCCGGGGCCATGAAAAGTGACTTGCCCACCCCGGTTGGTTTGAACCACCGGAATATCGCCGGGCATCAAGAGGTGCGAGGCTTGCCCCGCCAGCCCTTGGGTGAACACAGGCGGGTGTTCGCACACCCAAAGTTCATTGGGCGTCTCAGGCGTGCGCGCGGTCGTGAACGCCTGCATGGCTTCGTAGGTTGGCAAATAGTCCACTTGCCCAAGAAGCCGGATGTCCATGCTCAAAGCACGATTTTGACCATGGGGTGCGAGGTCAGGGCGCGGTACAGGTCGTCGAGTTGTTCGCGGCTGGTGGCCGTGATGCTGAGCGTCACGCCCAGGTAGTTGCCGCCTTTGCTGGGTCGCAATTCGATGGAAGCGGGATCAAAGCCAGGATCAAATTGCAAAGCAACTTGGCACATGGCCTCGGCAAAGCCGTCGACCATGGCACCCATGACCTTGATCGGAAAGACCGATGGGTACTCGATCAGGGTGTCTTTGCGAGGGTCGATGCCTGCCGGTGGTGTGAGAGAAGCACTCATGAAATAGTCCCTTAGACACGCAAGCTTAACGCCAGACGGTGACGGCCAAAACCGCGAGCCAGCCCAACGCAAAATTGGTCAGTACCAAGGGGTGAATTTGTCCCAAAGCCTTGCCCGCAGCGGGCCAATCGGAGGTTGCCACGGCAGCTTTCAGACGTCGAAAGGGCGCAAACCAGATGTGGGCAAAAATCAGGCACATCAGCAGGCCCAGGGCTGACATGGCGTGCCAACCTGTCGGGGCGAGCTTCATGTCCGCCATCGACAACATCCAGAAACCGGAGGCCAGAATCAAGGCAATCGAGATCCAGACCATGAAGAAAAATCGGGAAAGAACGTCAGACATCAGGCGCAGACGCTCAGGCGCTTGTAAAAGTTGGATCGCCACGGGGCGCAAAGCCAAAATGACCAATGCCATCCCACCAAGCCAAACAATGCCTGCACCCAAGTGCAGAAATTTAACCCAATCGTACATGCCGTAACCCCTTGATCAATTTGTAATTTGTCGTTGAACGAACAAGGGTTCGATTGTCACCTGAGTCGGTGCGAAGGCGAAACTTCTTAGACTGTAGGGGCGGCGTATCAAAAAAAATGAACAGGCACGGGTTTCTACGTATAATCAGAGGCTTTGCAGCATTTGCCAAGTGCGTAACCTGGTTGTAATTTGAGATGGTCAAAATCGCCTCATCCACACAAACCGAAAGACGCGGCAACAGCGAAGAGCTTGCAGATGAAGGCGAAGAAGCTGAATTCAAGCCCTTGACGGTCGCACAAGCACAAGCATGGCGACAAAACAACCCACAAGCCTCGCCTTGGCGAGTTCTGGGTTTGCAGGCGGGGGTTGGTGTATTGATGGTCTTGCTTACGGGCTTGGTCACAGGGGATGCTGCTATGGCGGCTTCTGTGGCTTGGGGTTCAGTGGCAGTGGTCATTCCTGCCGTGGTGTTTGTCAGGGCTTTGAATCGGCAAATGCGACGGACTCAGCCGGGCTCAGCCTTGGTGGGTTTGATGGTGTGGGAGTTGGTCAAGATTGCATTGACTGTGGCGCTGCTTCTGGTTGCGCCCAAAGTGATTTCTAATTTGAGCTGGTTTGCCTTGGTGGCAAGCTTTGTGGTGACGATGAAGATGTACTGGTTGGCCATGGCGCTGGGCTGGTTACAACAAAAATCGAAACCGACTATTTTTTGAACTGATTGGTGATTTATGGCTGCTGAAAACGCTGGCGCACACGCCCCAACGGCTGGAGAGTACATCCAGCATCACTTGCAACACCTGCAAATGAATTTCTCATTTGAGGGAGTGAAGCAAACAAGCATCGTTGATTTCAGTTTGTTCAACCTGGACTCGGTCTTTTTCTCCCTCGTTTTGGGTGTTATTGGCTGTGTTGTGCTGTGGGCGGCTGCTCGCAAGGCAACTTCGGGTGTTCCTGGACGTTTTCAGGCAGCGGTCGAGATCCTGTCTGAAATGGTTGAAAACCAGGCCAAGGGCGTGATCCACAACGCCAAGAGCCGCAAACTGATTTCGCCATTGGCATTGACGGTGTTCGTCTGGATTTTCCTGATGAACGCGATGGACATGTTGCCGGTCGATCTGATTCCTGCTGCATGGCATGCTGCGGGTCCGGCTTTGGGCTTCAAAGACTACATGCGTGTGGTGCCAACAGCTGATTTGTCCACCACATTGGGTTTGTCCTGTTCAGTCTTGTTCATCTGCTTGGTCTACAACATCAAGATCAAAGGCTTGGGCGGTTGGGCGCACGAATTGATTGCTGCTCCGTTTGGTGATCACTGGGCTTTGTGGCCAGTGAACTTCCTGATGCAGATGATTGAATATTTGGCCAAGACGGTTTCGCATGGCATGCGACTGTTTGGCAACATGTTTGCGGGTGAGTTGGTGTTCATGTTGATTGCCCTCATGGGTGGCGGCTGGGCATTGTCGGCAACTGGCGTGGGTCTGGCCATTGGTCATATCGTCGCCGGTACCGTGTGGACTTTGTTCCACATCCTGGTCATCACCTTGCAAGCCTTCATCTTTATGATGTTGACGCTGATCTACACAGGTCAAGCGCACGACGCACATTGATGACACTTTTTCCCTTGTTTCTTTTTTCTTTTTTCCACTAACTTTTAGGAGCTTCTCATGGAAAACATTCTCGGCCTGGTGGCATTGGCATGCGGTTTGATCGTTGGTCTGGGTGCTATCGGCGCTTCGATCGGTATTGCTTTGATGGGCGGCAAATTCCTCGAGTCTTCGGCTCGTCAGCCTGAATTGATGAACGAACTCCAAACCAAGATGTTCATCTTGGCGGGTCTGATTGATGCTGCGTTCCTGATCGGTGTGGCCATCGCTTTGCTGTTCGCCTTCGCCAACCCCTTCGTTTTGAAGTAATCCACGTACCTCTTCCAACAGAAGAAGGACTGAACCGTGAACATTAACGCTACTCTGTTCATTCAGATGATCGTTTTTGCGATTCTGGTGTGGTTCACGATGAAATTCGTGTGGCCCCCGATCACAAAAGCGCTCGATGAACGGGCACAGAAAATCGCTGACGGCCTCGCTGCCGCCGACAAAGCCAAAGCCGAACTCTCCAGCGCCAATGCGCGAGTCGAGTCCGAGTTGGCCAAGTCGCGCAACGAGACGGCTACGCGCTTGGCTGACGCCGAGCGCCGTGCAAATGGCATCGTTGACGAAGCCAAAGCACGTGCCACCGAAGAAGGCAACAAGATCATCGCCGCTGCCAAGGCCGAAGCCGAGCAGCAAGCAGTCAAGGCCCGCGAAGCTCTGCGTGAGCAAGTTGCAGCCTTGGCCGTCAAAGGCGCCGAGCAGATTCTCCGCAAGGAAGTCAATGCCGGTGTCCACGCTGATCTGCTGAGCCGCCTCAAGACCGAGCTGTAAAAAGCTCCAGCCAGAGAAGACCATGGCAGAACTTGCTACCATCGCCCGCCCTTATGCCGAAGCGCTTTTCAAAGCGCAGGCATCCGATCTTGCTGGCACGGCCGCTTGGCTGGAAGAACTCGCTGCTGTTGCCGACAACGCGCAACTGCAGCAGTTCATCGACAGCCCCAAAGTGTCCGACGAGCAGGCATTCGATCTGATCTCTGGCGTGCTGCGCACAGCACTGCCTGAGGCTGGCAAGAATTTCCTGCACCTGGTGATCGAAAACCGCCGTCTCAGTGCGCTGCCTGTCGTTGCACAGCAGTACCGGGCTCTCATGAATGCGCAAGGTGGCACCGCAGATGCGGTGGTCTACAGTGCATTCCCCATTGACGCTTCAGCTTTGGCTGATTTGTCGGCCACGCTCGAAAAGCGCTTTGCGCGCAAGCTCAACGTGAGCGTCGAGTTGGATACTTCCTTGATTGGTGGCATCCGTGTGGTGGTGGGTGACGAGGTCCTCGATACCTCCGTCAAGGCCCGACTGGAACAAATGAAATCGGCCCTCACCGCTTAAGCGGATTGAGACCGGACATATTTAAAGAAAGAAGGAAAGAGTCATGCAACTCAATCCCGCAGAAATTTCTGAACTGATCAAGAGCCGCATTGAAGGGCTGTCCGCCAGCGCCGATATCCGTAACCAAGGTACCGTGGTGTCGGTGACCGACGGTATCGTTCGCGTCCATGGCTTGTCCGACGTGATGCAAGGCGAGATGTTGGAATTCCCATCGACCGCTGATGGCAATGCCACATTTGGTCTGGCCCTGAACCTCGAGCGTGACTCGGTCGGTGCCGTGATTTTGGGCGAATATGAGCACATCTCTGAAGGCGACACGGTCAAGTGCACTGGCCGTATTCTGGAAGTGCCCGTAGGCCCTGAACTGATTGGCCGTGTGGTGAACGCCTTGGGTCAGCCGATTGACGGCAAAGGCCCCATCAACGCCAAAATGACCGACGTGATCGAAAAAGTCGCCCCTGGCGTGATCGCACGTAAGTCGGTTGACCAACCCATGCAGACTGGCCTGAAGTCGATCGATTCCATGGTGCCCGTGGGCCGTGGTCAGCGCGAATTGATCATTGGTGACCGTCAGACCGGCAAGACAGCCGTTGCGATCGACGCCATCATCAACCAAAAAGGTCAGAACATGACCTGCGTTTACGTCGCGATTGGCCAAAAAGCCTCGTCGATCAAAAACGTGGTGCGCGCTCTGGAACAAGCTGGCGCGATGGAATACACCATTGTGGTGGCCGCTTCCGCCTCTGAATCTGCTGCCATGCAGTACGTGTCGGCCTACTCTGGCTGCACCATGGGCGAATACTTCCGTGACCGTGGCGAAGACGCGTTGATCGTGTATGACGATCTGTCCAAGCAAGCCGTGGCTTACCGTCAAGTGTCGCTGCTCTTGCGCCGCCCACCAGGCCGCGAAGCTTACCCTGGCGATGTGTTCTATTTGCACAGCCGTTTGCTCGAGCGTGCAGCCCGCGTGAATGCCGACTACGTCGAAGCCTTCACCAAAGGCGCAGTGACTGGCAAAACTGGTTCTTTGACAGCTTTGCCTATCATCGAAACCCAAGCCGGTGACGTGTCCGCTTTCGTGCCCACCAACGTGATTTCGATCACCGACGGTCAGATCTTTTTGGAAACCAGCTTGTTCAACGCCGGTATCCGCCCTGCGATCAACGCCGGTATTTCGGTGTCCCGCGTGGGTAGCTCTGCTCAGACCAAGATCATCAAAGGTCAGTCTGGTGGTATCCGTACCGACTTGGCCCAGTACCGTGAATTGGCCGCGTTTGCGCAGTTCGCCTCTGACTTGGACGAGTCCACACGCAAGCAGTTGGACCGTGGTGCCCGCGTGACCGAATTGCTCAAGCAAGCCCAGTACAGCCCCTTGTCGATCAGCTTGATGGGTGCCAGCCTGTTTGCCGTGAACAAAGGCTTCATGGACGACATCGATGTCAAGAAAGTCTTGTCCTTCGAGCATGGCTTGCACGCTTACCTGAAAGATTCGTGTGCCGCCTTGCTGGCCAAGATCGAAAGTTCCAAAGCGCTGGACAAAGAGGCTGAAGCCGAATTGAACACCGCCGTGGCTGCTTTCAAGAAAAGCTTTGCTTAATTTCTACCTGATCAAAAGGAGCCGCTGATGGCATCGGGCAAGGAACTACGCACCAAGATCAAATCGGTGGAAAACACCAAGAAGATCACAAAAGCCATGGAGATGATTTCTGTCTCCAAAATGCGCAAGGCGCAGGAGCGTATGCGTACGGCCCGGCCTTACAGCGAGAAGATTCGCACCATTGCGACTCACCTCGGGCAGGCCAACCCTGAGTACGTGCACGCCTTCATGAAGCAAAACGACGGCAAGTCCGTCGGCTTCATCGTGGTGACCACGGACAAAGGGCTGTGCGGTGGCTTGAACACCAACCTGTTGCGTGCCGTGACGGGTCAATTGCGTCAAACGCAAGCAGAAGGCAAGACGCCACTGGCTGTGGCCATTGGTGGTAAAGGTTTGGGTTTTCTCAACCGCGTCAATGCCAAAGTGGTGGCCCATGTCACCCATTTGGGCGACAAGCCTCACTTGGAAAAGCTGATTGGCCCTGTCAAGGTGCTGCTGGATGCTTATGCCGCAGGTGAAGTCAGTGCTGTGTACCTGTGTTACAACAAGTTCGTCAGCACCATGGCGCAAGTGCCAACCATTGATCAGCTCTTGCCCTTGTCCTCGTCCAAGATGCAAGAAGATACCAAGGCAGCAGGTACGGTGTCGCATGGTTGGGATTACATCTACGAACCCGATCCACAGTCGGTGATTGATGATTTGTTGGTCCGTTATGCAGAAGCGCTGGCTTATCAAGCAGTTGCAGAAAACATGGCTTCTGAGCACGCAGCGCGAATGGTCGCCATGAAGGCTGCAACAGACAATGCTGGCAATGTGATTGGCGAACTCAAACTCGTCTACAACAAGACCCGTCAAGCCGCCATCACCAAAGAACTGTCTGAAATCGTCTCTGGCGCAGCCGCGATCAGCGGTTGATTCACAGTTCTGCTAAATCAAATTATTTGGAGCGAAAAATGCAAGCCCAAGGAAAAATAGTTCAGTGTATTGGCGCTGTGGTCGACGTGGAATTTCCACGTAACCAGATGCCCAAAGTTTATGACGCACTCAAAATGGAAGGCTCTGCGCTGACATTGGAAGTGCAGCAGCAACTCGGCGATGGCATCGTGCGCACCATTGCGCTCGGTTCTTCCGACGGCTTGCGCCGTGGTCTGATGGTGTTCAACACAGGCAAGGCGATCACCGTGCCCGTGGGCAAAGCCACACTGGGCCGAATCATGGACGTGTTGGGTTCACCCATCGACGAACGTGGTCCTGTCAGCCAAGAATTGACATCTTCCATCCACCGCAAGGCGCCAGCTTACGACGAACTGAGCCCATCACAAGAATTGCTGGAAACCGGCATCAAAGTGATTGACTTGGTCTGCCCGTTCGCCAAAGGCGGTAAGGTCGGTTTGTTCGGTGGTGCCGGTGTGGGCAAGACCGTGAACATGATGGAACTCATCAACAACATCGCCAAGGCGCACAGCGGTTTGTCCGTGTTTGCTGGTGTGGGTGAACGTACCCGTGAAGGTAACGACTTCTACCACGAGATGGCCGACTCCGGCGTCGTGAACCTCGAGAACCTGCCTGAGTCCAAAGTGGCCATGGTGTACGGTCAGATGAACGAGCCACCAGGCAACCGTTTGCGCGTCGCCTTGACCGGTCTGACCATCGCCGAATCCTTCCGTGACGAAGGCAAAGATGTGTTGTTCTTCGTGGACAACATCTACCGCTACACACTGGCCGGTACCGAAGTGTCCGCCTTGTTGGGCCGTATGCCTTCTGCTGTGGGTTACCAGCCAACGCTGGCCGAAGAAATGGGCCGTCTGCAAGAGCGTATCACCTCGACCAAAGTCGGTTCGATCACTTCCATCCAAGCCGTTTACGTGCCAGCCGATGACTTGACCGATCCATCGCCAGCGACCACCTTCGCGCACTTGGATTCGACCGTCGTGTTGTCGCGTGACATCGCTTCGCTCGGTATCTACCCTGCTGTGGATCCTCTGGACTCCACCAGCCGTCAGCTCGATCCTTTGGTTGTGGGTCAAGACCACTACGAAACAGCCCGCGCTGTGCAAGGCACCTTGCAGCGTTACCGTGAACTGCGCGACATCATCGCCATCATGGGCATGGATGACTTGGCGCCAGAAGACAAGTTGGCCGTGGCCCGTGCTCGCAAGATCCAGCGTTTCCTGTCGCAGCCATTCCACGTTGCTGAAGTGTTCACCGGCTCACCCGGCAAGTACGTCACCTTGGCCGAAACCATCCGTGGTTTCAAGATGATTGTGGCTGGCGAGTGCGATCACCTGCCAGAGCAAGCTTTCTACATGGTCGGCACCATCGACGAAGCTTTCGAGAAGGCTAAAAAGGCCGCTTAAGGCAGCGCATTGGGGGGCTTTTTCAATCTCCCCAATGCCCGCTTTAACGTACCTTTTAAGGAGAAAACATGAACACCATCCACGTAGATGTGGTCAGTGCCGAAGAATCCATTTATTCGGGTGAAGCTCGATTTGTGGCTTTACCCGGTGAATCTGGCGAACTGGGCATTTATCCTCGTCACACGCCGCTGATCACTCGGATCAAAGCGGGTTCAGTTCGAATCGAGAAGGCTGACGGTGGCGAAGAATTTGTATTCGTTGCCGGTGGTATTCTGGAAGTTCAGCCCGACTGTGTGACGGTCCTGTCTGACACCGCGATTCGAGGCAAAGACCTTGACGAAGAAAAAGCCAACGCAGCGAAGTCAGCGGCTGAAGAAGCACTGAAAAATGCAAAGAGTGAAATCGACCTGGCTCGTGCAACATCAGAGCTTGCTGTATTGGCTGCACAGTTGTCGGCATTGCGTAAATACCGCAAGAAGTGATCAGCTGAAATTGGTTTTAACCGATGCATCAAAGTAACCCGGAACAGAAATGTCTCCGGGTTTTTTGTTTTGGGATGCGCCATGTTGATGTGTAAACTCAGCTGACATCAAGGATGAAACAAACATCCATGAACGCTTGTTTTCATGAGGTTGGATGGACAAAAACACAGTCCACGATCGCAATGGCTGACGATGAAAAAGATGGAAATGGAAACGATGTTGAAACTCACCATGCTGGATAGCTTGAGTTGTACGGGCCCTCGATGTGAGGTTAACTCTAGACAAACTGTGTGCAATCGTTGAGTTATCTACAAGGTGTTGAATTGAACATGATGGACTATGTCGCGCCGACTTGGTTACCGGGAGGACACGCACAAACCATATGGCCTGCATTGTTCGCACGTCGACAATTTTCAACCTCTTCACCTCAAGTCAGAGAACGATGGCATGCCCCTGATGGTGATTTCATTGACGTGGACAAACAAAGGGCCAGCAGCCCGCACAGACCATTGATCGTTCTTTTTCATGGCTTGGAAGGCTCCTCAAGCAGCCATTACGCTGTGGCCTTTGCTGATTGGGCCGCCGAGCAAGATGTGAATTTCGTGTTGCCGCATTTCAGAGGCTGCAGTGGTGAGTTGAACAATGGACCACGTGCCTATCACTCAGGGGATCACCAAGAAATCCATTGGATATTGAACAAGTTGCGCCAAGAGCACCATCAAGCCGGTGGACAAACGATGGTTGCAGCAGGCGTCTCTCTGGGCGGTAACGCATTGATGCGCTGGGCAGGTGAGCATGGTGAAGAAGCCTTGAAATCCGTGGATGCCATTGCTTCCATTTGCGCACCGTTGGATTTAACCGAAAGTGGTCGAGCAATGGGTCAAGGGGTCAATCGTCAAATTTATACCAGGATGTTTTTGCGAAGCATGAAACCCAAAGCCATGTCCAAATTCGCCCAGCATCCAGGTTTATTTGATGCCCAAAAACTCAAAGCAGCGCGAGATCTGTATGAATTTGACAATGTGTTCACAGCGCCTGTGCATGGATTTCAAAATGCAGACGACTACTGGTTGAAAGCCTCTGCAAAACCACTGATGAAACAAATCAAATTGCCCGCCTTGGCTTTGAACGCCAAAAATGACCCATTTGTCCCCATGCTCAGTCTGCCGAAACAAAGCGATGTGTCATCTTCCGTGACACTCTGGCAACCCCAGCAAGGCGGCCATGTCGGATTTGCACAGGGAACATGGCCCGGACATGTGCGAGGCATGCCCGATGCAGTCGGTGAGTGGCTTTTGAATGCCTCAGGCGTGATGATGAATGAGAGGATGGCTCAACATGGATGATCTGGTCAAAAAAGCCATGGCCAAATGGCCAAATGTTCCCGATTGCTATGGATGGTTGGCTTTGGACAGTCGTGGGCAATGGTTCATGCGTGATGAGCGTGTTCAGAACTTGGGCTCATTTCAAAGCGGGGTCGCAGGAAGCAAAGGATCCTTGCTCAAACACGAAAAATTGATCGAGTTCATCAACCGAAATTATGCAGTCGATGAGGAAGGGTGTTGTTATTTTCAGAATGGCCCCCAAAAGGTTTTTGTAGAACTTGAAATCACGCCTTACGTGTGGCGTGTCAATGAACCCTTTACGCCCGTTGCACATACGGGCGTCAGCTCAAAAGCGCTTGCATGCCTGATGGATGAGCTGGGACGTGTGTATCTGAAAACGGACCTTGGTTTTGGTTTGGTACACAGTCTGGATGTGGGCCTGGTGGCCGAAACATTGGAAAAAGGCAACTGTGTTTTGGAAGAATGTGAATCCCAAGCGCTACCGGGTCAAAATCACTACGTGATGAGTCCACAAAGCATCGTTCAAGAAAAAAACACATAAAAAAAACCGACCCTGAGGTCGGTTGTTTGGTGCGTGAAAAATTACTTTTTCTCAGCACTTGGAGCGGCAGGTTCGTCGAATTTGGAACCGGCGTTGTTGGTGATGTAAACGACAGCACGCGCAATTTCGACATCGTTGAAGTCGCCACCTGATTGAGCGCCCATGGCACCCTTGCCTTTGAGTGCAGAGGTGACCAATGTCTCCAAACCTTGTTTGATACGAGGACCCCAAGCCGCAGCATCCGCAAATTTGGGTGCGCCAGCGGCTCCCGCTGCATGACAAGCAGCACATTGCGCTTTGTAAACTTCTTCACCGGCCTTCAAGGGGCGATTGGCATCACGAACTTCAATGGTGCCAATCTTCTGGATGCGTTGTGCAACAGATCTTTCACTGTCACTGGATCCCGGTGCAGTTTTGTTGGCCGAGGTGACGTAAAACACCAAACCAATGATGATGAACACAGGAATAATGAAGGAAGCAAGACTCAGCAAAAGCATTTGCTTGGGCGTTTTCACCGGGCCGGTGTGTGCTTCGTGGTGATCGTGACTGTTGTCGCTCATGAAATCCTCTTGTGGGGCTTGGCCAGTAGGCCTTCAGGTGGTCCGGAATCAACACAATATTATAGCGACCTGACCTTCACAGACCTTGCATCCAACAGGATGAATGACAAGCCATGAGATAATGCAAAGGCTTGACAGCATGCGGCTGTAGCTCAGTGGATAGAGTATTGGCCTCCGAAGCCAAGGGTCGTGGGTTCGATCCCCGCCAGCCGCACCAAGTTCCATTCAAACGCTTGAATGAAATCGATGCCCATGACGGTGTCAAAAAGAAAATGGCCAAGAAACTTTTTCAGGCCACACAAGCTCTAGGGCCGACGTCAGAGAAGAAGGCCAAATCAATTGCGAAGGCCAGACCAATTCAT
The DNA here is from genome assembly GCF_001269405.1 of Limnohabitans sp. 2KL-3. NCBI lineage: Bacteria > Pseudomonadati > Pseudomonadota > Betaproteobacteria > Burkholderiales > Comamonadaceae > Limnohabitans > Limnohabitans sp. 2KL-3. The sequence continues at coordinate 317,641 of NZ_CXON01000001.1, read as the reverse complement.
AGGGGCTCCACACGGCAATGGCATAGCCCAGAAAGCCCCCCAACAAAAGCATCAGACTTCGCCATAGGTAAGCCGAACGAGCTTGCCCCATCGGCGCATGCAAGGGTTGATCAGGACCGATCAAGGGTGTTGCTTGAGATTCAGGCATGACCTGATCTTTGCAAGGCGTAGACAAAACCAATGCAATGGGTTGGTCAAGAGCTGCTGCCGTGCTGATGTGTGAATCGGAAAGCGATGACCACTCTGGTTGACGAACCATTGGGGCGGGCTTGTTGCTGATGGGCCATTGCAATTGAACCACCTTGTTGGAGGGCTTCAATGCAACAGCAGTTTCTTCCAATTTATCCCAATCCGCATTGAGCAATTTCGCAACACGTTTGGCTGCTTGCTCGCGCAAGGAGGATGAGTAAAAACGCGTTGAAAGTCCCTGCTCGATTTCATAGAGCTGGGCCACAGAAATGCAAGCTTGCGTGGCCAACTCAGCGGGGTCCAGTTCCAAGTGCAAACGCAAATTCCGGATCAATCGACCTTTCGGGTCTTCTGAGACCTCGGCAAATTGATCCATGTGTGCTGCAGAAGACCGATTGGCATGCAAGAGGGATTCATTTTGTCCTGGGCGAGTTGGACTGCGCGACAACGAGGATGACCTGTTGAACGACGTGAATTTCAGTTCTTGCATGATGCCACCACACCGGTCAGATATGCATGCAACCAGATAGAGGACAAGGGGCCTGGAACCAACTGAATGGAAGAAGCTGCGCCAAATGGCATGGAAGACGCCAGTCCTTTTTCTTGCGTGATCAACACCACGGACAAGGGGGTGTGGCCACGTTTGTTGAAGTTTTCAAGTGCTTGAAATGTTTTTTCCTGAAGTGCTCGTGGCATGGACATCTCGACCACGATCATGTCAGGGCGCTTGTTCGAAAGATCCAAGAGTGCTTCAGTCACGGACTCAAAAAAGTTAACGTCAATGGGAATGCCCCATTGAAGAAAATCTTGCATGAAGCTGTTCATCAAACCCGGTGTTTCAATGACCACCGTTACCCGAGGTTTACTGGTGGACTTGGCATGACGATTCACGGCATGCCGTGAAACGGTTTGATAGTCCATGATGGAGTCGAGCGAAATACGGCGGTGTCCGCCCCGTGTTTTCCAGCCCTTGAGTTCACCTTGGTCAACCAGTGTCTGAACGAGTGTGGTGGACAAGCCCAACATTCTGGCTGCTTCTGCCGTACTCAAAAATTGAGGGGTATGGGGTGTTGTCTTGTTGGGGATCAACAAGGTGGGTTCTTCGACGGAAATGACGTCATCGAGAATAAGAGTGTGTTCATCGCCCATGGTTTGGCTCCTGGAAAGAAAATTTGGATTAACGTTCGCGCAACGCCTGAGAGACGTTTTGCAAAGGACGGAAGATGTATTCAAGAACGGTCTTGTAGCCCGTTCTGATTTCGACAGAGGCGGTCATGCCTGGTGAGGGGGTGAGGCGAAGACCATTGCGCAATTCAGGACTGGGTTTGACCCGAATGATGATTCGGTAAAGACCCTCCTCGAGCTCCACCGGGTTACCGGGTTTTCGCTGCTTTTCATCGCGCAATGTGTCTGGACTCAAATGCTCAAGCACACCATCGAGGCCACCGTATTTATTGAAGTCGTAGGCGGTTAACTTCACGACCGCAGGCTGGCCGACTTTCAAAAAGGCCACTTCTGCCGGCTTGACGTAAGCTTCAACCAACATTTCGTCTTCAGTCGGGACGATTTCAAGAATCGATTGGCCCGCTTGAACAACACCACCGACCGTGGTGATCTGGACGTTTTTAACCACGCCCTTCATCGGTGATTTGATGGTGGTTCTCCGAAACGCATCCTCGCGTGCGGTGGCGCTTTCTTTGGTTTGAGAAAGCTCTGAAGCGACCCTGACCAATTCGTTGTTGGCATCGGTGAGGTAGCGGTTTTGTCGCTCAGCCCTTTGTCCCATCAATTCGGACTGTTGGCGTTTCAAGCGCAGCAATTCCACTTCAGACATGACCCCTTGGCGGACCATGGGTTCGGTGATGGTCAGTTCACGGGTCACGGAAGATAGGGATGCGTCCAGCGATCGCAGGGATTCAGACAAAGCCAGTTTTCTGGCATTGAAGGCTTGCAGTTCCTGGCGCATCAGGGCGGGTTCAGCTTTCAGTTCATCGGGAAAGACCAGAGATGTTCCGTAAGCTTCGGCTTTCAAGCGGGATGACAAGGCCAAAAGTGCCAAGTATTTTTCTTGCGCTTCGCGGTAAACCGCGCCTGAACGTGCATCGTCAATGCGCAAAAGAATCTGATCCTTTTCTACCACACTGCCTTCACGCACAAACATTTCACTCATCACACCCGAGTCCAGGCTTTGGATGACTTGTTCACGGCTGGATGGAATGACCTTGCCTTGACCGCGTGTGATTTCATCAAGTTCAAAAAATGAAGCCCATCCCAGACCCAAAAACAAGGTGATGGCGGTGGCCCATATCAGGGTTTTACTGGCTTGACGCTCATCGTCCTCGACCGTGGGCATGCCAAAGCCCTTGCTCTTGCGCGTTAACGTGCTCATGCGACAGCTCCTTGTGGTTTAGTGCCATTGACGTCGATGCCGCGAGACAACTTGTCGAGCATCTCTTGCTTGGGACCCCAGGCCACGCACTGACCGGAATCAATGACGGCGATCAGATCGGCCCATTCCAAAAGCTGGGGGCGGTGAGTGGACATGAGCAAAGTGCGTCCGCGCAACCAGTCGCGCAGCACAAGAATCACGCGGGCCTCGGTGTTTTGGTCCATGTTCGCTGTCGGTTCGTCCATGAAGACCAGTTGCGGATTGCGCAGCATCATTCGTGCAATCGACAAAAGTTGACGCTGGCCACCAGATAAACCACCACCGGCTTCGGTGATGGGCATGTCCAGACCCAGCGGGTGGTTGGACACAATGTCGTAAATGTTCAAGGTTTTGAGGACTTCGACAATCTTGGTGTCGCTGATCCAGCTGTCGGCCAGTACCAGGTTTTCGCGGACCGTGCCCATGAACAGCTGCGGATCCTGGCCCACGTAGCCGATGCGGCTGCGCATCTCTGTGGGCTCAATTTGCTGCATGTCCACACCATCAAGACGCACATTGCCCGCCAACGGGGCGTACAAACCTGCCATCAAGCGCAGCAGAGTGCTTTTGCCGCTGCCGACACGGCCCAGCATGGCCACTTTTTGGCCGGGTGCAATCGACATGGACAAGTTTTTGATGACTGGAATTTTGTGTTGGCCTGGGTAGGCAAACTCCAGCGCATCCGCCTGCAAACCACCTTGAACGCTCTCGGGCACAAGGTAGTTGCGACCGTGAATGCGGTCACGGGGTCGCTTCATCAAGCCATCGAGGGTTTCCAGTGCTGAGCTGGCTTGTTGGTAACGCGAGGCCAAAGACATCACGCTGGCCAAAGGAGAGATGGCACGGCCAGCCAAAATCACAGAGGCAATCAAACCACCCAAGGTCAGCTGATTGGCATGAATCATGTAAACACCGCCCACCACCATGGCCACCGTGATGAATTGCTGAAGCGCCGTGGTGAAGCCCATGATCCAGTTGGTCAGGCTGCGCATGCGCTTGTAAGAGTCGGCACCGGCCAAATTGGCCACCTCCCAGCGACGCTGCAAGTAGCTTTCAGCGTTGTGTGCTTTGAGCAGTTCCAGATTCAAAACCGACTCAACCAGCACGCTTTGCTTGTCGCCCGACTCTTTCATGTTTTCCCGCATGGCACTCATCAAAGGCCTTTGAGACAGCAAGCCAATGACGATCAGCAAAGGCACCGCCAGTGCAGGAATCCAGACCAGGTTTCCTCCGACCATGGCAATGAGGGCGAGAAACATCAAGACAAAAGGCATGTCCGCCAAAACCACCAAGGAGGCTGAGGAGAAAAAGTCACGAAGCGACTCAAAGTCACGCATGGAACTGGCAAAAATGCCGACCGACTGAGGACGGTGCTCGAGTCGAATGGCCATGATTTCTCGAAGCAAAGTGGCATTGATGGCCAGGTCGGCTTTTTTTCCACCCAAATCCACCAAACGGGCTTTGAGCCAGCGCATGATGAACTCCATGAAAATGGCCACTGTGGTGCCGATCGCCAGTGTCCACAGCGAGGTGTAAGCACCGGTCGGAACGACCCGGTCATACACGTTCATGGTGAAGAACACACTGGCCAGTGTTAACAAATTTGCAACCACCGTGGCCACCATCGATTCCACATAAAAAGCGCGAAATCGCCACAAAGTGCCCCAAAACCAGTTGAAAGCAGAGCCTGCCATGGGGGCCAGAGTTTGGTCATGGCGTGAGGGGGGGAGCTTGATGGCCAGCACCTCGGGGCGGGCCAGACTTTGCAGCTCTGGCAACGCGATTTTGTGGTCCTCCATCCCTTTGTCTGCCCACCAGACAACAGCCTCCTTGCCCTCGATGCTGCGCAGCACGCAGGCCCGGCCATCCATCAAAGGCATCAACACGGGCAGCACGTAATGAGGAATCTCGGACAAGCGCACGCGCGACCAAGCGGCCATCAAGCCATTTTTGTGCGCCATGTCGGGATAAGCTGCCAAGGGCACACGGCCTCGCGCATCGAGTGCAAAACCGGATCGCAAAACCTGAGCGTGCACAGGACGCCCCAGTTGCTTGGCGGCCATGGTCATGCACAGCAAAAATGGGTCAGCCTGGATGTCCTGGCCCGCTGAGGGCTTGGGGGCTGCGCCAACTGCGGTTGGCATGGGAATCAATTGAGCCATGGTCGGTCACTTTGAAAAAAATCGCTCACTGGGCGGGAGTCAGGACACGACCGGGTTCGGCCGTGAATCGTTTGGCCAAGTCGCCAGTGACGGCCAGAAGACGCACACGGGCCAAGCGCTCGTCATGGAAGGCCGCGCGGGCAGAGCTGCGGTAATTGAAGGCGTCGGCCTGAATGTTCAGCAGGTCCAGCAAGGAGCGTCGGGCCACACGAAACTGTTGGCGATAAGCCTCCACGAGTTTGTCGCCTACATCGGATTGAGAGGCTCCCGTGACAGAGCGGGCGCGAGCAGAAGCCCATTCTTGCCAGGCCAATGCGGCCTTTTCACGGGCCAGAAGTTGGGCTTCTTCCAGGGCAAATTCGGCAGCTTTGAGTTGACCGACAGCCCCTTCAACCAGCGCGGCCGTGCCGCCACCGTTGTAAAAAGGCGCATTGACTTGGAGTTGTGTAAAAGCCTCTTGGCGGCCATTGGCCGTGTTGGCTTGTTTGGAGACTGACAAATCCACGGTGGGCCAAAATTGGCTTTTGGCCACACGAACACCCGCTTGTGCGGCCTCAACTTGCGCTCGGGCTTGAGCAATGGCGGGGAGGTCAAGCGAGACCATCTCGACCGCTTGAGCCAAAGACGAAGGAATTTTGCCCAAAACGCCCGAGTCGGTCACGGCGTCTTCAAGGCCTTCAGGCCGAGAGCCCATGTCTGCAGTCCAGAAGCGCCTGACGCGCTGAATCGCTTGAGCGAAGTCTGATTTGCGTTGCTGCAGACTCAGTGTGGCATTTTCCATCCGAACCAAGGCCTGCTCATAGTCCACGCGACGACCGGTGTCAGCTTGGGCAATTTTTCGGATGTCGCTCAATGTTTCTTCGTGGGCATTGACGTTGAGCACAGCCAAGCGGTAGAGATCGGCTGTTTTCGCCCAATTGAGATAAGCCTCTGCGGCCAACTGAGCCACTTCATCCAAGGTGCTGGCTTGCAGGTATTCCGACGCCTGCGTCAAGGCCTGCGCACGCTGCGCCTCTGCTTCAATTTTGCCGCCCGACCACAAGTTCACTTTGGCCGTGGGGGACAGCGAACTTCTGGAGGTGCCCGCTGGGAAGGTGTCAGAGGCAAAGGCATTGGCCGTGGCGGTCATGCCCAGCTGTGGGTAGTGGGCGCTGCGGGCACGCGCAATGTCAGAACGAGAAGCAGAGGCCTTGGCCGCAGCCGACAAAACAGATGGGTATGTTTGCAGGGCCTGATTGACCACTTCGGTCAAGGTTTGAGCCTGAACGGTCAGGCCCATGCTGGCCAGCAAGAGGCCAGGACAGGCGCGTTGCATCACAGCCCAAAATCCTTGAGATGGTTTTGTCTTCGTTGTTGAACGAAGAAAGTATTTTTGGCAATCAAGATGAATCATGAGCGGTGAATTACCAGCTACGTTAAAACTGAAATTCTCGTGAAAAAAGAGAAGTTGCGAATCCGCCAAATGGAGTACAAGCGAGCACGAAGTGCATCTGAAATAAAAATTTCAGACAAAAAAGTAGCGTATTTGGCGTTCGCTGGTGTGTGCAAGCAGGCGCTGAATCGACCAGCGTGGTGTGGTGAGTTCAGCGTGTTTTCAGAGGAGAAAACAGGAAAAATTGGAAAAAACAAAAGCGAATCGGTGTGCCTTGGCCGATCCGGAAACGCTGCTGGAAGAAGGGCAAAGCCAGCTTTGTTTTTTTAAGTAGATATTTGTAAAAAAATCAAATTAATTTGATTTTGATGTTTTGGTCGTGTGCAAATGACCTGAAACCGTCGAAAAGACAGTTGTGATCTCAAACCAAGAAGTTGTGACCGCAGTCGCACCAGAAAACAGTGGCCAGTGCGACCGGGTTGCGTCAAACGCCGTAGCGGTCGCGGTAAGCCTGAACCTTGGGCAGGTGCTGGCCCAGCTCATGGCCGCTTTGCGCCGACAGATAGGCCAGCAGGTCGGACAGCTGGGCGATGCAGCACACACCCATGCCCAAGGTATGGCGCACATATTGAACCGCGCTGTGAGGAACGTCTTTGACCGAGCCGTCAGCCTGCTTTTCGGTGGCCATTTCCTGTCGGTCCAGCGCAATCGCAATCGCGTGCGGCGTGGCGCCAGCGGCCTTGATCAGCGCAATCGATTCGCGTGCAGCGGTGCCTGCGCTCATCACGTCGTCCACGATCAGCACGCGCCCTTGGAGGGGAGCGCCCACCAGCGAGCCGCCTTCGCCGTGGTCCTTGGCTTCTTTGCGGTTGTAGGCAAAGGGCACGTTCTTGCCCAAGCGGGCCAGCTCGACAGCCACCGCCGCGCCCAAGGGGATGCCCTTGTAGGCGGGGCCAAAAATCATGTCGAATTCGATGCCGCTGGCCAACAGGGCTTTTGCATAAAATTGCGCCAGTCGGCTGAGCTTGGCGCCATCGTCAAACAGGCCGGCGTTAAAAAAGTATGGGCTCATGCGGCCCGCTTTGGTTTTGAATTCACCAAAGCGCAATACGCCTGAGTCGACTGCAAACTGCACAAATTCCTGAGCGAGCGCCTGCATTTCGGCGCTGCTTGCCTGTCCTGTCACCATGGGGAAATCCTTGTTCAAACTCACTAGCCTCAACCTCAACGGCATCCGTTCGGCCACGACCAAAGGGGTCGCCGCGTGGCTGGCCCAAGAGAAACCCGATTGTATTTGCGTGCAAGAGGTCAAAGCCCAGGCCCCCGATGTGGCGGGCAAGTTTGAGGAACTCGCGGGCCTCAAAGGCCACTTCCACTTTGCTGAGAAAAAGGGTTATTCGGGCGTGGGTGTCTACACCCGCCACGAACCCAGTGACGTGGTGGTGGGCTTTGACGGCGGCGAGTTCGACGCAGAGGGCCGTTATGTGGAAACACGCTTCGATACACCGCAGCGCAAGCTGTCCATCATCAGCGTCTACTTTCCCAGTGGCTCGTCCGGCCCCGAGCGGCAAGAAGCCAAGTTTCGCTTCTTGAACAAGATGTACCCCCACCTGATGGCCCTCAAAGCCGAGCGCGACTTCATTGTCTGCAGCGACGTGAACATCGCACACCAACAAGCCGACCTGAAAAACTGGAAGGGCAACCTCAAGAACAGCGGCTTTTTGCCCGAAGAACGTGCCTGGATGACACAGCTGACCACTGAAGGTGGTGTGGTCGACGTCTACCGCCACCTCAAGCCGCACACCACTGACGATTGCTACACCTGGTGGAGCAACCGCGGCCAAGCCTACGCCAAGAATGTGGGCTGGCGCTTGGACTACCACTTGGCCACGCCCGCTGTGGCCGAAAAAGCCCGCACCGAGCACATCTACAAGGGCGAAAAGTTTTCCGACCACGCGCCGATCACCATCGCATACGAGGGTTTGCTCTGAGGACCTTGAAGCTCTGAAACTGTTTCAATGGCTGCCTTGGCCCGTGGGGTGCCATACCAAGGAGGCGCTGTGAAAAAGCTGTTCGGTGTTTTGGGTGTGCTGTTGCTGGCAGGGCTGGCTTATTTTGGCCTTTGGCCGGTCCCGATCGAGCCGGTCAGCTGGCATGCACCCGCTGCACCGGGCTATGCCGGGCCACATGCGGTCAACCACAAGCTGGCCAAGCTCAACATGATCGACCTGGGTGCCGAGGCGGGGCCGGAGCACATCGCCATGGGGCCTGACGGCAAGCTCTACACCACGGTGGAGAGTGGCCGCATTTTGCGCATGCAGCCAGACGGCTCGCAGCAAGAGGTGTTTGCCCAGACAGGTGGCAGGGTACTGGGTTTTGACTTTGACGCCCGTGGCCACCTGATCGCGGCCGATGCGGTCAAGGGCTTGCTGTCGATTGCGCCCGACAAATCCATCCAGCTGCTGACCGACAAGGTGGCGGTGAACGGTCAGCCCGACCCGATCCGTTATGCCGACGCGGTGGTGGTGGCCCAAAACGGCAAGATGTACCTGAGCGATGCGTCCACCCGTTTTGCCCCCAAGGACTGGGGCGGCACCTTCGAGGCCAGCGTGCTCGACATCCTGGAGCAAGCGGCCACGGGCCGGGTGCTGGAGTTTGACCCGGCCAGCGGCCAAACCCGCGTGGTGGCCCGGGGCCTGAGCTTTGCCAACGGCGTGGCGCTGAGCCAAGATGAAAAACACCTGTTTGTGAATGAGACGGGCAAATACCGCGTCTGGAAAATCGACGTCAACGCCCAGAACCTGGACGTGGCCCAAGGCGGCGCACAGGCCCGCGTGTTGTTCGACAACCTGCCGGGTTACCCCGACAACCTGATGCGGGGGCGGGACGGCAAGATCTGGCTGGGCTTTGCCAAACCGCGCAATCCGACCATCGACCAGCTGGCAGACCAGCCCTTCATGCGCAAGGTCACGCTGCGCCTGCCCCGTGCCCTGTGGCCCATTCCCAAAGCCTACGGCCATGTGATGGCTTTCACCGAAGACGGCCAAGTCGTCCAAGACCTGCAAGACCCCAGCGGCCTTTACCCCGAGAGCACGGGCGTGACCGAGACAGCGGACCGGCTCTACATCCACAGCCTGCACGCCAAGGGGCTGGGCTGGTTGCCGCGCTGAGGCTTCAGCCGCGTGTGTAGGTGAGCATGCGGCCTTTGTAGGCGGCCACGCCCTCGTGCGCGGGCTGATCCAGCACCTGTTCATGACGGGCAAAGCCCAGCCGGGCCATCTGCTTGTGAAAGGCCGCACGGTTGCCCCGATTGGGATCGACCACCCAGATTTCCGAGCGGCTGGCGGCATGCGCCTGGATGAAACTGGCCAGCGTGCCCTCGTCATCGCGCTCATACAAGATGTCGCTGCCCATGATCAGGTCAAAAACGCCGCTGGGCAGGGCATCCTGGGCGGTCGTCAAGACGGGCAAACCATCTTCGCGCAAGGCCGCCTTGCCCCACAGGCCGTGACAGTAAGCCATGGGGGGCAAACCGTTCAATCGCGTGTTTTCATCCAGAAAGGCGTGCGCCAAGGGGTGGCAATCACTGGCGGTGACCGAGGCCCCTCGCCGATGCGCCACCAGACTGGCCAACCCCAGACCGCAGCCAATTTCCAAAATGCGCTCGACGGATACCGGGCGTTTGGCCATGCGATCGGCCATGTGTTGGCCAGAGGGCCAAAGCAAGCCAAACAAAGGCCAGGTGGCCGAGGAGATGCCCAAGTTCAGGGCCTCATCCAGGGGGTCGTGGAATTGGTTGTTGTTCAGCAGAGCGCGGATGAGCAGCTTATCCGCCCCCGCAATGGCAACGCTGTGGTGCTGGGTCAAATAGCCGGGTGAAGTGGTGTGCAAACAGACAATCGTTGCAGCGCAAAAGCCAAAAATCAAAAGGCGCTGGCTGCGTTGGACTGTACACGCCCGTGTCGGCCTGTTCTGTTGATCCCATCACGTTGAGCGCATGGTCGATAATTTGCAGCATGCTGCAATACCAAACCATCCCTGTCACGCCTTTTCAGCAAAACTGCTCCCTTGTTTGGGACGACCAAAGCCGTCAAGCGGCGGTGGTCGATCCGGGGGGCGATCTCGAATTGATATTGGCTGCCGTCAAAACCCATGGCCTGCGTTTGGAGCAGATTTGGATCACCCACGGGCACCTGGACCACGCTTCGGGCACCGCCGACTTGGCCGAGCAGCTGGGCGGATTGCCCATCATCGGGCCGCACCCGGCAGACCAGTTCTGGATTGATGGACTGCCGCAGGCGGCGGCCGCTTATGGATTTCCCCCCGCCCGGGTTTTTCATCCCACACGTTGGCTGGCCGATGGCGACACGGTGAGCCTGGGGGCGCACACTTTGCAGGTGCGCCATTGCCCTGGGCACACGCCGGGCCATGTGGTGTTTTATTCACCGGAGATCAAACGGGCCTTTGTGGGGGATGTGTTGTTTGCTGGCAGCATTGGCCGCACGGATTTTCCGCAAGGCAATCACGACGATTTGATCGCCAGCATCACCCAACGCCTGTGGCCCATGGGCAATGACACCGTGTTCATTCCCGGGCATGGCCCCGAAAGCACCTTTGGCCGTGAGCGCAAAAGCAACCCCTATGTGGGCGGAACCTGAGCCCAGTTCTGTATGCCATGGGTGCATCTGAGGTGGCCGGTTTGCCAGCCGCTCGGTGGTTACACACCCAGAGGGGGGCAAAGTGCTGCGTGCATCAGCCCCGGCGGGCTTGTTCGTAAAGGTGTTGAACCTTGGGCAAGTTGGCCTGCAATTCTTCAATGCGGTTGCTGCCACTGGGGTGGGTGGACAAAAAGGATGGGCCGCCATTGCCATTGGCGGCCAACATTTTCTGCCACAAGCTGACACTGGCTTCGGGGCGGAAGCCGCCACGCGCAGCCATCTCCAAGCCCACCAGATCGGATTCGGTTTCATCGTCACGGCCATATTTCAGGGTCAACAACTGTGTGCCCAGATTGGCCGCCGCATCTCCCAAAGAGCCCAGGCCCAGCAGTTGTGAGGCAATGGACAGGCCCATGCCGGTCACCTGTGTTTTGGCCAATCGCTCGCGGGCATGCTCGCGCAGTGCGTGCGCCATTTCATGGCCCATGATCATGGCCACTTCATCGTCGTTGAGTTTGAGTTGGTCCAGGATGCCTGTGTAAAAAGCGATCTTGCCGCCCGGCATGCACCAGGCATTGATTTGTTTGCTGCCCACCAGATTGACTTGCCATTTCCATTCGCGTGAACGGGGGTTCCACGGTGCGGCGTGCGGGATGAGTCTTTGTGCAATGGCGTGCAGACGCTGCAATTGTGGATGTCCTTCAGGGGCCAAGGCATTCTTGGCACGCGCTTCGGCCAAAACCTGGGCGTATTGCTGGCGTGCTGAAGCTTCCAGGGTTTCAGCGGGGACCAGTTTGCGAAGGCCAGATGAAGAGCCGACTTCCACTTGTGCCAAGGCAGACCCTGCGGCACCGGCACCTGCCGCCAGGAGGAATGCCCGTCGTGCTTGCCACCGGGCAGGGTGGGGGGCCTTGACATCGTGAGGGTCGTGGGCGGCAGGGGTTTTGAAATTGCAAATAAAGCACATAGTTCGCAAATGATAACGAATGGCCAGAAATCAAGCGAGCCACCGTGTGTCCCTGTGGGCGTGGCTGGGTCACTTGGCTCGCAGGCGCTGATAATTCCATGATGTCCAACGCCACTCTCCCCCCCGCTGACCTTGCCCAAACCCCAACGGTGCGCACCTGGCGCGAGGCGCTGCGCCTGTATTTGCAGCCCGCCAGCCTGCGCATGCTGGCGCTGGGTTTTGCAGCGGGCTTGCCGCTGCTGTTGGTGCTGGGCACGCTCAGTTTTCGGCTGCGCGAGGCGGGCATTGACCGCAGCACCATTGGTTACCTCAGCTGGGTGGGTCTCGCGTATGGCGTGAAATGGATGTGGGCCCCGCTGGTGGACCGCATGCCCATTCCTTGGCTCACACGGCAGCTGGGGCGCAGGCGCAGCTGGCTGCTGGTGTCGCAGCTGGTGATTGCGCTGGGCTTGGTGGGCATGGCCCTGAACGACCCTTCGCAATTGCTCGGGCCCTTGGTGGCGTGCGCTTTGGCGGTGGCCATCGCTTCGGCCACACAAGACATTGCGCTGGACGCCTACCGCATCGAGTCGGCCGAGGTCAACGCCCAAGCCGCCTTGGCGGCCAGTTACCAGACGGGTTACCGCCTGGCCATGATCTGGGCCGGGGCGGGCGTGTTGTGGGTGGCGGCCTGGGCGCAAGGCGAACAAGCTGCGGGTTACTCACAATCGGCCTGGCAAGCGGCCTATCTGGTCATGGCACTGAGCATGCTGCCGGGCATGGGGGTGGTGCTGGCCTCGCCCGAGCCGGTGCCCGCGCCTTTTGCGCCAGCGCGCAACGTGGCCGAGTGGCTCAAGGGCGCGGTGCTCGATCCCTTTGCCGATTTTTGGTTGCGCTACCGCTGGCAAGCGGTGCTGCTGCTGGCGCTGATCGCGGTGTACCGCATCTCCGACGTGGTCATGGGCATCATGGCCAACCCGTTTTATGTCGACATGGGCTTCACCAAAAGCGAAGTGGCCAGTGTGACCAAGGTCTATGGCGTCATCATGACATTGGTGGGGGCGTTTGTGGGCGGCGTGCTGTCGGCGCGGCTGGGTGTCATGCGTGTGCTCATGCTGGGCGCGGCGCTCAGTGCGGCCAGCAATTTGCTGTTTGTCTGGCTCAGCGGCGTGGGCCACGATGTGCAGGCCTTGATCTGGGTCATCTCGGCCGACAACCTGGCCAGCGGCATTGCGTCTGCGGCCTTCATTGCTTACTTGTCCTCGCTCACCAACATCAGCTATTCGGCCACGCAATACGCGCTGCTGAGCTCCATGATGCTGCTGCTGCCCAAGTTCATCGCCGGGTTTTCGGGGGAGTTTGTGGATGCCCACGGCTACGCCAGCTTCTTCACGGCCACGGCCTGGTTGGGCTTGCCCGTGCTGCTGCTGGTGGCGCTGGCGTCCAGGGTGCATGCGCGCAAGGCTTGAAGCCATGGCCCCCCGGTGAGGTAGGGTCCAGGATTTACCCAGCTTTACAAAAGCGAAACCCTGGGCTCTTCGGCTTGGAGGATGATCACCCCATGCAACAACTCTTGATGATCGAAGACGATGTGCGCCTGGCTGGCATGGTGGCGGACTATCTGGGGCAAAACGGTTTTGCCGTGGCCCATGCGCCCGATGCCCGCAGTGGTTTGGACCGTTTACAAACACCGGGCATTGAGCTGGTGATCCTGGACCTGATGCTGCCTGACATGGACGGCCTGCAGGTGTGCCAACGCATCCGCGCACTGCCCGGCAGCGTGGGCCAAGTGCCGGTGCTCATGCTCACGGCCAAAGGCGACCCGATGGACCGCATCATTGGTCTGGAGATGGGTGCCGACGATTACTTGCCCAAGCCCTTTGAGCCGCGCGAGTTGCTGGCCCGCATCAAGGCCATTTTGCGACGCAAAAACAAGGTGAACGACACACCCCCTCAACTCATGCAGTTTGGCTCGCTGGAAATTGACCGCGATGCCCGCCGCGTGAGCGTCAAGGGGCAGGACTGCGAGTTGACCTCGTACCAATACGACCTGTTGGTGGCGCTGGCCGAACGCGCCGGGCGTGTGCTCACACGCGACCAGATCATGGAGGCGGTGCGGGGCCGTGAACTCGAGGCCTTCGACCGTTCGATCGACGTGCACATGGGCCGCATCCGCGCCGCCATCGAGGCCGACCCCAAAGCGCCACAACGCATCCTCACCGTGCGCGGTGTGGGCTATGTGTTTGCCCGCCAGCAAGACTGAGCGCCAATCATGCCCATTCGCAGCCTGTCACGACACTGGTCACGCCACCTTTACCTGCGCATTTGGTTGGCCGTGGTGGCGGGCGTGGCGCTGCTCATGCTGGTGGTGGGCTGGGCCTGGCGGGCCACGGTGGAGCACCATGCTGCGCCACCCGCACCGCGTGAATGGCTGGTGCTGAACGCCCAGGGCGATGTGCTGGCCAGCACCACCCGGGCCGGGCCGGGTGCGCCTTTGGTCTTTGAGGTGCCTTTGCCGGGCGGCCAGACCCTGCCGCTGCAAGTGCAGCGCAGCGGCGAACGCTCGGCCGAGCACCCCCGCGCCTCCGCGATGCACGGCATGCCCGGTACAGGGCACGGTTCAGAGGGTCGTTTGCCGCCGCACCTGCGCCAGGACATGCCTTGGTGGGCCAAGCCCTCGGGTTTTTTCTGGATGCTGGGCCTCATTGGCCTGGCCGTGGCGCTGGGCCTGTACCCGGTGGTGCGCAGGCTCACGCAACGCCTCGAAGGCCTGCAGCGCGGCGTGCAGCGCTGGGGTGAGGGCGACTTGTCGGTGCGTGTGCCGGTGCAGGGCGACGACGAGGTGGCCGACCTGTCCGAGCGCTTCAACGCGGCGGCCGAGCGAATTGAGGCCCTCATGGCTTCGCAAAAGTCTTTGCTGGCCAACGCCTCACACGAGTTGCGCTCGCCGCTGGCGCGCATCCGCATGGGTCTGGAGCTGATGAACAGCCCGACCGATTCGGACGCTTTGGCCCGCAGCCGCGCCGAAATCTTGCGCAACATGGCCGAGCTGGACCAACTGATCGACGAGATCTTGCTGGCCAGCCGCCTGGACGCCCAAGAGGCCAACATCGGCACCGTGGAGTCTGTGGATTTGGTGGGCTTGTGCGCCGAAGAGTGTGCGCGGGTGGGGGCGAGGTTTGAGGTTCCCGAGGGCCTGGCCCAGCTCGAAGTGCCCGGCGTGTCCAAACTGCTTCGGCGCTTGGTGCGCAACCTGCTGGAAAACGCGGGGCGGTACGGGGCTGGCAGCCAGGATGCAACGCAGGGCGGTGGCATCGAGCTGTCTTTGCAAACCCTGGGTCAACAAGTTCTGATTGCGGTGGGTGACCGTGGCCCTGGCGTGCCCCTCGAATACCGAGATCGGATTTTTGAGCCGTTTTTCCGCTTGCCTGGGGCCAGCGAGCGTGTGGGTGGCGTGGGCTTGGGGCTGTCGCTGGTCAAGTCAATTGCCGAGCGCCACGGCGGGCGGGTGCGGTGCGCAGACCGACCGGGTGGCGGTGCTTGTTTCGAAGTGAGCTTGCCCCAAAGCAAAACGGCGAACACCTGAGTGTTCGCCGTGGGGCGGCCCTGCCATCGGCAAGATGGCTGAGCGCGAACTTCAGTGGTGTGCCACCACTTCACCCGCTTTCAGTTTGTAAACCGTGCCGCAATAAGGGCACTTGGCTTCACCGGTTTTGGCCACATCCAAATAAACCTTGGGGTGGCTGTTCCACAGTTTCATGTCGGCTTTGGGGCTGGGGCAAAACACACCGCCTTGGGGGTTCAGGTCGGTGGCCAGCAGTTCAACAGCTTGGGTGCTCATCGGTGCTCCTCAGACCAAAGTCAGCCAATGGGCGTACTTGGGGTTGCGGCCGTTGACGATGTCAAAGAAGGCGCTTTGGATCTTCTCGGTGATGGGGCCGCGGCTGCCTACATAGCCTTCTTTGCCCAGTTCAATGCGGTCGAGTTCACGAATCGGCGTGACTTCGGCGGCGGTGCCGGTGAAGAAGGCTTCGTCAGCGATGTAAACCTCGTCGCGGGTGATGCGCTTTTGCACGATCTCCAGACCCAGGTCTTTGGCGATGTGGAACACCGTGTTGCGGGTGATGCCGTTCAGGGCACCGGCCGACAAGTCGGGGGTGTAGATCACGCCGTTTTTGACCACAAAAATGTTCTCGCCCGCACCCTCAGACACAAAACCCGAAGTGTCGAGCAACAGGGCTTCGTCGTAACCCTCGTCGGTCACTTCCATGTTGGCCAAAATGCTGTTGGTGTAGTTGCTCACCGCCTTGGCCTGCGTCATGGTGATGTTGACGTGGTGGCGGGTGTAGCTGCTGGTTTTCACGCGGATGCCGCGCTTCATGCCTTCTTCGCCCAGGTACGCGCCCCAGGTCCAGGCGGCCACCATCAGGTGGATGGTGTTGCCCTTGGGGCTGACGCCCAGCTTTTTGTCGCCAATCCAGGTCAGGGGGCGGATGTAGCCGCTTTCCAGCTTGTTCTCGCGCACCACGGCGCGTTGGGCTTCGTTGACCTGCGCTTGGGTGAAGGGGATGTTCATGCGCAAGATCTTGGCGCTGTTGAACAGGCGCTCAGTGTGCTCGGCCAAGCGGAAGATGGCGGTGCCTTGCTCGGTTTTGTAAGCGCGCACGCCTTCAAAAGCGCCGCAGCCGTAGTGCAGGGTGTGGCTCAGCACATGGATCTTGGCATCGCGCCAATCGACCATCTGGCCGTCCATCCAGATTTTGCCGTCACGGTCTGACATGGAGGGAATGACAACGCTCATGAAAGTGTCCTTTGAATTAGCTGCAATAAACAGGGTTGGCGTGGATTTTAAGGGTTTGGCTCTTCGGGGCGCACTTCAGGGCGCATCAGGGTCCATTCGGTCAACTTGCCGCCCACAAAGGTGCAGGTGACCACCGAATCGCTGGTGTCGGTCCAGGTGTAGATCTCGGGCTGGGCGTCTTTGTCGGTCACAAGCTGGCCCAAAGAGCGCGTCATGGCGATGACGTGCATCAAATTGACGCCTTTTTTCAGCTTGGCGTTGAGCATCACGGCGCTGGCCACATGGCCAATGGGCCGGTCGGCGGCTTTTTTGAGGATGGTGACCATGCGGGTGAAGTGCAGCAGCACCCACATGACCACGCCGCCCACGGCCAGGGCAATGCCCGCCCACTGAAAAGCCTGCCAAGCCCCAATGGTGAAAACAAGAATGGCCAGTGGCGCAAGTATTTTGTTGAAATTCATGGGGGCCGATTGTGCCTTGTGATCACCTGCGGTCAAAGGATCTCTGCCACTCTGTTGGACCCATTCAAACCATTGAAGTTCTTTGTTTTGATGACTTTCGGTTAAAAAATTATTCTTAAGCGTTGACAAAAAAACTGATAAGTTTTAAATTTAAACTCATCAGTAGTAAAAAATACTGATTTTTTAAACAATCTTCAGGGCGAAGGAGAACATCATGCAATGGAACATCAAAAGATGGTTGGCCACTTTGATCACAGCGAGTGCAGCACTGCTGTCAGCTTGTGGAGAGGGCGGTAGCGGTGAGCACGAAACTTTGGACGTCGTGAGACTGGCCAAAAGCAATGCCAACTTGAGCGTTTTGGCCGAGGCCATCGATGCGGCAGGTTTGGCAACGACATTGAGCGCAGCAGGGCCTTACACGGTGTTTGCCCCCACCAACCAGGCATTCCTTGACTTGTTGGCTGAACTCAAGATAAGCAAAGCCGAGTTGCTGGCCAACAAAGACTTCCTGACTTCGGTGCTGACCTACCATGTCTTGGGCAGCAAAGTGGTGTCGAGCGCGGTGCCTGTGGGCCAACCCATCACCACGGTGCAAAAAGGTTATTTCAAAGCCGGGACTCTGGGCCGGAGTTTGACAATCACGGACGGGCGCAACCGCGTCAGCAACGTGGTGACTGCAGACGTGGTGGCCCAAAATGGGGTGGTACACACCATCGACAAGGTCTTGCTGCCCGCTAACAAAAACGTGCTGCAAACGGCCATCGCTTTGAGCACAGAAGCTCAGCCTGAGTTCAGCATTCTGGTCGAGGCCGTGGTTGCGGCAGACTTGGTCACCACCTTGAGTGGCGACGGACCGTTCACGGTCTTTGCCCCGAACAATGCAGCCTTTGCGGCACTGTTGACTGAACTTGGCACGACCAAGGCCGCTTTGCTGGCGGACAAGCCCCTTTTGACGAAAGTGTTGACTTACCACGTGGTGCCCGGTTTGGTGTTGAAAGCGCAAGTGCCTGTGGGCAGTCCCATCACCACCGTGCAAAAGGACACCTTCACGGTCAATGCCGCTTTGGCCATCACCGATCAAAGAGCACGCAGTGCAAACATCACCGCCACCGATGTGTTGGCCAGCAATGGTGTGATTCACGCGATCGACAAGGTGATCCTGCCCAAACCTTGATGGCCTGACAAAGGCACCTCACCCCCCAAGACCGCCTTTTGGCGGTCTTGGGGTGCGGCACTTGATGGTGATGCGCAGATGACACACGCAGGAAGATTTCAGCTGTCATCAAGTCAGTGATCGGATGAGGCTCATGGCCTCCTCAATCCTTTCAACCCCATGCACAGTCATGCCCTGAATGGGGTTTTTGGGTGCATTCGCTTTGGGGATGATCGCAGCCGTGAAGCCCAGTTTGGCCGCCTCTTTCAAGCGGTCTTGCCCACGTGGTGCAGGGCGTACTTCGCCCGCCAAGCCGACTTCGCCAAAAGCCAAAAAACCTTTGGGCAAGGCTTTGCCGCGCAAGCTGCTGGTGATGGCCAGCATCACCGCCAAGTCGGCCGCTGGTTCGCTGATGCGCACGCCGCCGACCGCATTCACAAAGACGTCTTGGTCCATGCAGGCCACGCCCGCATGGCGGTGCAGCACCGCCAGCAGCATGGCCAGGCGGTCGCGGTCCAGGCCCACGCTCAAGCGGCGGGGCGATGGGCCGCCGCTGTCCACCAGGGCTTGAATCTCGACCAACAACGGTCGCGTGCCTTCGAGCGTGACCATCACGCAGCTGCCGGGCACGGGCTCGGCGTGCTGGCTCAAAAAGATGGCGCTGGGGTTGCTGACACCTTTGAGGCCTTTTTCGGTCATGGCGAACACGCCAATTTCGTTCACCGCGCCAAATCGGTTCTTGATGGCGCGGATCAGGCGGAAGTTGGAATGCGTGTCGCCTTCAAAGTAGAGCACCGTGTCCACCATGTGTTCCAGCACACGGGGGCCAGCCAGAGCCCCTTCTTTGGTGACGTGGCCCACGAGCACGATGGTGGTGCCCGTCGATTTGGCGGTGCGCGTCAGGTGCGCCGCGCATTCACGCACCTGCGCCACCGAGCCGGGTGCGCTGGTCAATTGGTCCGAATACACCGTCTGAATCGAGTCGATGATGGCGATGCCCGGCTGGCGCGATTGCAAGGTGTGCAGGATTTTTTCGAGCTGAATTTCGGGCAGCACCGGCACTTGCGAGTCGGGCAGGCCCAGGCGGCGCGAGCGCATGGCCACTTGCGCACCGCTTTCCTCACCCGTCACGTACAGGGTGTTCATGCCGCTGCGCTGCAAGGCGTCCACCGCCTGCAGCAGCAAGGTGGATTTGCCAATGCCCGGGTCACCGCCGATCAGCACCACCCCGCCTTCGACCATGCCGCCGCCCAACACCCGGTCGAGCTCGTCGATGCCCGTGGGGTGGCGTTCAAAGTCGGCCGCTTCGATTTGTGCCAAGGGCAGCACTTCAGACGTGGGCGCCAGCGAGGCGTGCACCGAGCCAAAGCGGTTTTTGCCGCCTGCGGGCTCGGCCGAGGCTTCGATCAGGGTGTTCCAGGCGTTGCAGCTGGGGCATTTGCCCATCCAGCGGGCGCTGGTGCCACCGCATTCGGTGCAGGTGAATATCGATTTGTCTTTGGCCATGGGGGTGATTGTGCCTTTGAGGTCAGGCGGACCAAGCCAGCGCTCTAGCCCGCGTCGTGGTTCCTCAGGGGGGCATGTGGCGCTGGTGTGGGGCTGCTGTGGGGCTTGGCCATTTCGGGCGCATCCAGCCAGGCCTGCACAAACTCGCGGGTGATGTCGGAGGCACTCAGGCTGCGTGCAAGACTTGCATTTTGTCCGGCCCACAAAGGCGTGAAGTCGGTCCTGCCCAAGGCTTCGGCGGCCGTTCTTAAGGGGGTGATGTCGGCCGTGGCCAGCGGGAAGGCGGGTGCTTGGCTGCTCACCGGGCCGAGTTCGCGCATGGCCCGGTTGACGATGCCTCGGGCCGGCCGGCCGCTGAACACCGGGGTCAAGGCGGTGTGTCGGGCAGCGTCTGATTGGAGCGCTGCACGGTGCAAGGCGCTGGTGGTGGCTTCATGGCTGCACAAATAAGCCGTGCCGATTTGCACGCCATGCGCGCCGAGCATTTTGGCGGCTGCAATGCTTTGTGCACTGCCAATGCCCCCTGCTGCAATGACGGGCACATCGAGGGCGTGCACGATTTGCGGCAACAAGGCGAAGGTGCCGACTTGGGTGCTCAGGTCTTGGGTCAAAAACATCCCGCGATGTCCACCGGCTTCCAGTCCTTGTGCGATCACGGCGTCCACCCCGTTCGCTTGGAGCCACAGGGCTTCTTGCACGGTGGTCGCGCTCGAGAGCACCATGGATCCCCAACTTTTGACCCGGGCCAGCAAGTCGGGTGCGGGCAGGCCAAAGTGAAAACTCACCACCGCAGGTGCAAAGGCCTCCAGCACATCGGCGCTGTCGTGGTTGAAGGGCAATCGGCCGGGCTCGGTGCTGGGGGGCCTTGTGTCAAGTCCGAGTTCACGGCGGTAGGGGGCCAGTATTTCTTGCCAGTGTGCTTGGATCACCGGGTCGGGTGTGGGCGTGGTGTGGCAAAAGAAGTTGACGTTGAACGGACCGTTCGTTGCCGATTTCAGGGCCTGCAATTGCGCCTGCAAGGCCGGTGGGTTGAGCATGGCGGCAGGCAAGGAGCCGAGGCCACCGGCTTGACACACGGCGATGGCCAAGTCGTGATTTTGGACACCCGCCATGGGGGCTTGAATGATCGGGGCCGACAGCCCCAGTGTTTTGAAGAAAGCGTGCATGCATGCACTTTAGCGTCAAGGCCAAGGCGTGCAAAGACTTGACCGTATCAAGCGCCGGGCCTTGTCGGTTGGGGGAGCAGACGTTTGATTTCGGTGCGCAAGGCCTCCACCGCAATGGGTTTGGACACATAGCCGTCCATGCCCGACTCGATGTAACGCTCTCGGTCCCCTTTGAGGGCGTTGGCCGTGACGGCAATGATCGGGGTGCGTCGCATCTTTTGAGCCAGTTCCATGGCGCGGATGGCCTGCGTGGCCTCAATGCCGCCCATCTCGGGCATCTGGATGTCCATCATGATCAGGTCAAAGGTGCTTGCCGTGCAGGCCTCGATGGCTTCAACGCCATTGTTGGCAATGGTGACTTCATAGCCCATGCGGGTCAACAAAATGGTTTCCAGCGTTTGGTTGATGGGCGTGTCTTCGACGAGTAAAACCCGCTGAGGGCTTGCGGGTGAGTTTGAGCTCGGGGCAGGTTCTTCCTTGCCCTCAGCCAAAGGACAGGTCAAGGTGTTGAGCATGGACACCAATTCATGGGTGTCGATGGGTTTGACCAAAAACCCCTGGATCCCCAGTGGGTCCAGTTGTTCCTGGCTGGTTTGTTCGCTCAAGGCCCCCATCATGATGATGGGCATCTGGGTGGCTGTGCGAATCTGCCTCAACTGAGACACCAGGGCGTAGCCATCAATGTCGGGCATGTTGACGTCGATCAATGCGCAACGCGCTTGCGCCAACTGGGGTGAGTGCAAGGCTTGTGCTGCGCCGTCTACGGCGGCCGCATGCAGGCCAATGGTCTGCAATTGTTGGCTCAGAACCTTGCGGCAACTGGCGTTGTCGTCGACCACGAGCAGGGTTTGACCCGCCAGTTGACGCGGAATCTCGTTTTGGTTCAAGGGCGCACTGACGGCTTGCTGCAGGTTCACGCCAAAACTGAAGGTGCTGCCGTGACCCAATTGACTGCTCACGCTGATGTCGCCGCCCATCATCTGAACCAAGCTGCGACTGATGGCCAGACCCAGACCTGAACCGCCAAAACGGCGCACCGTGCTGGAGTCGGCCTGGGTGAACACGTCAAAAATGATGGCTTGCTTGTCTGGGGAAATGCCAATGCCCGTGTCTTTGATGGAAAACTCCAGCCAGATGCCCTCGCTGCCCGGGGGGGTGGCCATGGGCTTGACACTGAGGACGATCTCGCCTTGAGCGGTGAATTTGATGGCGTTGCCCAGCAAGTTGGTGATGACCTGCTGCAAGCGCAGAGGGTCGCCGATCACCTGATCGGGCACCTTGCAGGCCATGTCGCACACCAGTTCCAGCTCTTTCTCGGATGCGCGCAAGGACAAGGTGCGGGTGGCCTGGCGGACCAGGCTGTGCAGTGAAAACAGGTGAGGATCCAGGCTCAGTTTGCGCGCTTCTATTTTGGAAAAATCGAGGATGTCGTTGATCACGGCCAGCAAGGAGTTGGCCGAGGTGGACACCATGTCCAAATAGCTGCGTTGCTCGGCCGTCATGCGGGTCTGAAGGCACAGCTCGGTCATGCCCAGAATGCCATTCATGGGGGTGCGGATTTCATGGCTCATATTGGCCAGAAAATGGCTTTTCGAGGCGTTGGCCGCTTGTGCGGCATCGCGCGCTTTGGACAGGTCGTTTTCGGCGCGGATGCGCGCTTCCACAAATTCATTGAAGGCGTGCACCACGGTTTTGATTTCTTTGCCCCCCAGCGCCCCAATGGGCGCGGCCAGGCGGCCATCGCGCATTTTGGAGGCCGTCTCGTGCATGGCTTTGGCCAGCAAACCCAGAGGTCGGACCAATCGCCCCACAAAGGTCCACATGAGCGGCACCATCACCAGCATCAGCAAAATGCTGATCCAGATCATTTTTTGAAACAAATCTTCAATGGGGGCAAAGGCCTCAGCCGAAGGAACCACCGAGGCCACCACCCAGTCGGTGGTTGTGAGCTTTTTGAAGGTGAACAAGCCTTTGAGTCCCCGCGTTGTGTAGCCTTCTTGGGTGCCCTCAAAACCGTTCATGGCGTTTTCAAAAGGGACGTTGCTGCTGCCTTCGGGAACTTTTTTGAAAATCAGTTCTGTGTCGGGGTGGGCAATGCGCAGTCGGTCCTTGGTGACCAAGTAAAAGTACCCTGTTTCGCCGTTTTTTCGGTTGGCGATGGAGCCCAGCAAATTGGGTTTGTACAGATTGAGCACGCCCCCCATGATCCCGATCAATTGGTTGTTTTTGCCCAAGATGGGCGCCGCGATCACCACGATGGGTTGTTTGGTGGCTTTGCCCAAAAATGGCTTGGAGATGACGGGCTCTTTGCTGGCGATGACGTCTTGGATGTAGTCCCTTGACGACATGTCCAGGTTTCTGCGTCCGGGCTTGATGGGCCAATCCACCAGCAAGACACCCTTGGCGTCAAAAACATACAAGTCGTCGTAGGTGGTGAGCAAGGCATGCTCGTTTTGCAATAAGCGTTCGAGTGTTGCGGTCTGGCCCATCGACTCAGCAGGCACATTCAAGGCCACATTGGCCAACATGCTGATGTTGTCTTGCAGTCTTTCGTCCAGGTGTGTGGCGAAATCTGACAGCAAGCGAAACTCGTGTTTTTCAATCCTTTGAACGATGTCTGCACGCATCACGTAAAACTGCAAACCCAACTGTGCGAGCAGCAAGAGGATGACCATGGCAATGGCACTGAGGGACAGTTGAAGTTTGATGCTGAGGTTTTTCATCGGTCGTTTTGCCATCGGGGGGCTTGCCCTGCAGGTCGTCAAGGTGGACTCAAAGGGGGCTGTTGACCCTTTTTATTGCGAACAAAAGAGTTCTTAATATTTTTAATTCTATTCTTATGCATGTTAAATATTTAAAAATCAATGGATCGTGATCGGATGGGCGGTACGGCGCTTTCGTCAAGCGCCAAAACACGGGTAAACCCTCGGGTGCGGATCGACTTAATCATTTAACATGTTAAATAAATGACCCCCCTACCGTTTGTTCACCGCAATCTCCCACTTTTGCTTTTACAGGCGCGTGAGGCCGTGATGGCGCACACCCGTCCCAGTTTGCGAGCCCACGGTCTGTCGGATCAGCAGTGGCGTGTTTTGCGTGTGTTGGGAGAGCATGCACAAGACCCGGAAGGCGTGGAAACCGGGCGTGTGGCCAAAGAGGCTTTTTTGCTCGGACCCAGTCTGACGGGGGTGCTGACTCGCATGGCCAGGGACGGTTTGATTGAGCGAAGCCCTTGCCCACAAGACGCACGCCGCACCGTGGTTCGCGCCACGGCTGCCGGTCTGGAGAAGGTTCATGCTTTGTCGCAAAGCATCGAAGCCCATTACGACTGGATGGAGCGACAACTGGGCAAACAGGCCCTGCAAAACCTTTATGTGTGGCTGGACACGGTGATCGCCATGGAGGTGGACCCGGCATGTGAACAGCAAAGGCCGCAAGGCCAGGAGGACGAATGAACCATTGGCAACCCCAGGGCACGGTGTATGGCACCTTGCTCAATTTTCGGCGTGAATGGGACTTTTGGGTCCCGAAAATGACGCAAGACCCTCACAAAGCGGCACCGCAAGCCCCTGTGCTTTATGTCAAGTCGGCCAACACTTTCAACCCGGGTAAAGTTTTGACGCTCCAAGACGGGATCAAAGAGGTGGACATCGGGGCCTGTTTGGGTCTGGTCATGGGCGAGCAAGGGCACGTTGAGGGTGTGGTGTTGCTCAATGACTGGTCGGTGCCCCACAGCAGTTATTTCCGTCCGCCGGTCAAGTTTCGCTGCCGTGACGGCTATTTGGGCTGCGGTGTGCCGCCCGTGCCTCTGTCGGCATTGGACCTGACATCACTGAGCATTTCGGTGCAGGTCAACGGGCAACGTGTTCAGACGGTGCACCTGTCCGATGTGGTGCGGCCCATGGACCGTTTGCTGGCCGATGTGGCCGAATTCATGACCTTGCAAGCGGGCGATGTGCTGATGCTGGGCACCGATGTGCTCGAGTCAGGCCAAAGGCCTCGAGCCCGTGCAGGCGATACCGTCTGTTTGATGGTGCCAGGCTTCGCACCTTGGGTTCAAACTGTTCAAGCGGAGGCCGCATGAAACACGCACGCATCGCCTGGTCGGGCGCCATCCAGCAAGCCGTGGAATCTGACGGCCAGTTGCTCATCACCCAAGGCCCGCACAAGGGCCACCGTGTGGCTTTTGACGAGGTCGTCTGGTTGCCTCCGCTCGCACCCGTGCCGCAAGCACGCACCGTCATCGCGCTGGGGCTGAACTACGCCGACCACGCCAAGGAACTGGCCTTCAAGGCCCCCGAAGAGCCGCTGGCCTTCATGAAGGGCGAAGCCTCGCTGATCGGGCACAAGGCCTTCACCAAGCGCCCCGCCGATGTGAAGTACATGCATTACGAATGCGAGCTGGCCGTGGTCATTGGCCGCACAGCGCGTCGTGTGAAAAAGGCCGACGCTTATGACTTCATCGCGGGTTACACCGTGGCCAACGACTACGCCATCCGCGACTACCTGGAAAACTGGTACCGCCCCAACCTGCGCGTGAAAAACCGCGACACCTGCACGCCCATTGGGCCGTGGCTGGTCGATGCGGCCGATGTGCCCAATCCCATGGCGCTGAAATTGCAGACCACCGTCAATGGCCAAGTCACCCAAAGCGGCAGCACGGCTGACATGATTTTTGATGTGCCAACGCTGATCGAATACTTCAGCAGCTTCATGACGCTCAAGCCCGGCGACTTGATCTTGACGGGTACGCCCGACGGCATCGTCAACGTGAACCCTGGCGATGTGGTTGTGACCGAGATCGAAGGCATCGGGGCGCTCACCAACACCCTTGTTTCATCATGACCTGAATCTGTGGGAGCGACGACCCCGTCGCGAATTGCTCAACGAGTGCTTCACTGATCGCGACGAGGGCGTCGCTCCTACAAAAAAACCGAGGAAGACCCGCTATGAAAATCAACCACCTCATCAATGGCCAAAGCGTCGCAGGCAGCGACTACTTTGAAACCGTCAACCCCGCCACCCAAGAAGTGCTGGCCGAAGTCGCCTCTGGCGGCGAAGCCGAGGTCAACGCCGCCGTCGCAGCGGCCAAAGCTGCTTTCCCGAAATGGGCCGCCACCCCCGCCACTGAGCGCGCCAAGATCATGCGCAAGCTGGGCGACCTGATCACCAAGCATGTGCCTGAAATCTCGGAGACCGAGACGAAAGACTGCGGCCAGACCATCAGCCAGACCGGCAAGCAGCTGGTGCCGCGCGCGGCCGACAACTTCCATTACTTTGCCGAAATGTGCACCCGCGTGGACGGCCACACCTACCCCACCCCCACGCACCTGAACTACACCCTGTTCCACCCGGTGGGTGTGTGCGCCCTCATCAGTCCCTGGAACGTGCCCTTCATGACCGCCACCTGGAAAGTCGCGCCGTGCCTGGCTTTTGGCAACACCGCTGTGCTCAAGATGAGCGAACTCTCACCCTTGAGCGCAGCGCGTCTGGGCGAGCTGGCGCTCGAAGCTGGCGTACCCGCAGGTGTTTTGAACCTCGTACATGGTTACGGCAAAGAAGCGGGCGAGCCGCTGGTGTCGCACCGCGATGTGCGCGCCATCAGCTTCACCGGCTCCACCGTCACCGGCAACCGCATCGTGCAAAGCGCGGGTCTTAAAAAGTTCAGCATGGAACTCGGCGGCAAGAGCCCCTTCGTGATCTTCGAAGACGCCGATTTGGACCGCGCACTCGATGCCGCCATCTTCATGATCTTCAGCAACAACGGCGAGCGCTGCACAGCAGGCAGCCGCATCCTGGTGCAGCAAAGCATCTACGCCGACTTTGCAACCAAGTTTGCCGAGCGTGCCAAACGCATCACCGTGGGCGACCCGCTCGATGAAAAAACCATCGTCGGTCCGATGATCAGCAAAGCCCACTTGGCCAAGGTGCGCAGCTACATTGAGCTGGGACCCAAAGAAGGCGCGACCCTGCTGTGCGGCGGACTGGACCAACCCGGCTACGCTGCCGATTTGCCTGCGCATGTGAAGAGCGGTAACTTCGTCTGGCCCACCGTGTTTGCCGATGTCGACAACCGCATGCGCATCGCCCAAGAAGAAATCTTCGGTCCCGTGGCTTGCCTGATCCCGTTCAAGGACGAGCAGGATGCGATTGAAAAAGCCAACGACATTGAATATGGCCTCTCCAGCTATGTCTGGACCGAGAACCTGGGCAAAGCGCACCGCGTGGCAGCTGCAGTCGAGGCGGGCATGTGTTTTGTGAACAGCCAGAACGTGCGCGACCTGCGCCAACCCTTTGGCGGCACCAAGGCCAGCGGCACCGGCCGCGAAGGCGGCACCTGGAGCTACGAAGTGTTTTGTGAACCCAAAAACGTGGCGGTGTCCTTGGGCGGTCACCACATCCCGCATTGGGGTGTATGACAATTTCCCGTCATCTGTCATACTTGATGTCATGCATTCATTTCGAATGTGTATGACAAGGAGTGAGCCATGTTGTCTGTCCGCCTGCCTGAAACCGTTGAACGTGAACTGACCCAGTATTGCGCTGCGCGCAAGCTGAGCAAGTCACACGTCGTGCAGGAAGCACTGGCCGAATATTTGGTGGCGGCCAAAACAGCCTCCGGCCACAACGCAGCGCCGGAGCCCGATCTGTCGTTTTTGGCACCCGATGACCCGATCCGTCAATTCATTGGCATCGTCAAGGATGGCCCCAGCACAGACGAATGGATGGCCATCACGCGTGGCGAGGATTGGAACAAGCCATGATCCTGGTCGACACCAACGTTCTGCTCGACATCTACAAGGCAGACCCGATCTGGATGCCCTGGTCTTTGCAACAACTGCGCAGCGCCAAAGCCGGAAAACTGGGCACCAACATGGTGGTCTATGCCGAGCTGGCTGGGCACCCTGGAGAGCCTGCGAATCTGGATACTTTTTTGGACACACTGGGCATCCGCTTGGCAGAGCTGTCACGACCTGCCGCAAAGCTGGCCGGTCAGGCTTTTCGTCAGTACCGCCAACGCGGCGGCACCAAAACCGGCGTCCTGCCCGACTTTTTCATCGGCGCACATGCCCAAGCCGAGGGCTATCCATTGCTCACCCGCGATGCGGGGCGCTACCGCAGCTACTTTCCGGGCATTGACCTGATCAGTCCCTGACCCATCCCCCACACGCACAGACAGGACACCCCCATGGGACAACTCGCCCTCGCCGCCAAAATCACCCACGTACCCAGCATGTACCTGAGTGAAATTCCCGGCCCACGCTTTGGCACGCGCCAAAGCGCCATCGACGGCCACCATGAAATCAGCCGCCGTTGCCGCGCCATGGGGGTCGATACTTTGGTGGTGTTTGACACGCACTGGCTGGTCAACGCCAGTTACCACATCAACTGTGGCCCGCATTTCAAGGGCGTGTACACCAGCAACGAGTTGCCACACTTCATCAGCAATATGGCGTTTGAGTCACCCGGTAACCCTGCGCTGGGGCACTTGCTGGCCCAAGTGGCAAACGACCATGGCGTGGAAACCCTGGCGCACGACGCCACCACTTTGCAGCCCGAATACGGCACGCTGGTGCCGCTGCGTTACATGAACGCCGACCAGCACTTCAAGGTGATCTCGGTCTCGGCTTTGTGCACCTCGCACTATTTGGCCGACAGCGCACGTCTGGGTTGGGCCATGCGCGAGGCGGTGGAAAAGCATTACGACGGCAAGGTGGCGTTTTTGGCCAGTGGCAGTCTGAGCCACCGTTTTGCGCAAAACGGTTTGGCCCCGGAGTTCGCCCACAAAATCTGGAGCCCTTTCCTCGAAAAACTCGACGAGCAAGTGCTGCGCATGTGGGACCAGCGCGAGTGGAAAGCCTTTTGCGAGATGCTGCCCGAGTACGCCAGCAAAGGTCACGGCGAAGGCTTCATGCACGACACCGCCATGCTGATGGGGGCATTGGGTTGGACGGACTATGACGGCGCGGTGGACATGGTGACCCCGTATTTCGGGGCCAGCGGCACAGGTCAGCTCAACGCGATTTTTGAAGTGACACCCCAAAAAGGCGAGCACATCCCGGCAGCCGTGGCCAGCAGCGCGGCGGGTTACACGGCTGTGAGTACAAGGCTATGAACTTTCCCCGCAGGTCGGCGGCTTTAGCCCCGACATGGACCTTTACCAAACCACCCATGTCGGACCTGAAGGTCCGACCTACAAAGACCTCGCTATGCCCCATCTTGTGATTCTCTACACCGGCCAGCTCGACGCCGAGGTCAACATGACGACCCTGTGCCGCCAGATGGCTGACGCCATGCTCACCGTCAAAGATGACGAAGGCAAGCAAGTCTTTCCGACCGGTGGCACGCGGGTGTTGGCTTACCCCGCGCCGCATTACGCCGTGGCCGATGGCGGCGCGGCGGGCAAAGCGGCAGGGCTGCATGAGCAGAACCCCCACGGGGGTTCTGGCGACTACGCTTTTGTGTACCTGAATGTGCGCATGGGCCGGGGCCGCAGCGAGGCCACGCAACAACGCGCTGGGCAAACATTGCTCGAAGTGGCCAAGGCCTTTTTTGCCCCCGTGATGGCGCAACGCCACATCGGCATCACGCTGCAGATCGACGTGGGACCCGAGGTGTTTGACGCCAAGCACAGCAACATCCATCCTTTGTTCAACAAGACCTGATTTGTCCTGACCTGGTTGTGGGAGCCGCGCCCTCGCGGCGATGAACCCCGGCAAGGTCAATGAAAACATCGCGGCGAGGGTGCCGCTCTGACAGGAAACACCATGTTTGACGACACATTGATCCAGCAGCTCGCCCACGAGCTCAACCAGTCCGAAAAATCCCGCTTGCAAATCGAGCACTTTTCCAAGCGCTACCCGGGCATGACCATCGAAGACGGCTACCGCATCAACCGCGCCTGGATGCAGATCAAGTTCGCCGAAGGGCGCACCATGATTGGCCACAAAATTGGGCTGACCAGCCGCGCCATGCAAGTCTCCAGCCAGATTGACGAGCCCGACTACGGCACCTTGCTTGACGACATGCGCTACACCTGCACACCCGGTCAGGTGCTCGACATTCCCTTCACCGATTTCATCGCCCCGCGTGTCGAGGTGGAGCTGGCCTTCATCCTCAAAAAAGAACTGCGCGGCCCCAACGTGACGGTGCAGCAGGTGCTGGAAGCCACCGACTACGTGACGCCCGCCATCGAGATCATCGATTCGCGCATCGAGCAGTTCGACCGCCACACCAAGGTCATGCGCAAGGTGTACGACACCATCAGCGACAACGCCGCCAATGCGGGCATCGTGCTCGGAGCCAAGCGGGTCGACCCGCTCACCACCGACTTGCCTTGGTGCGGTGCGGTCTTGCGCCAAAACGGCGTGGTCGAAGAAACGGGTCTGGCTGCGGGCGTGCAAGGACACCCGGCCGTGGGCATTGCCTGGCTGGCCAACAAACTCGCGCCCTGGGGCGAACACCTGCAGGCGGGCGAGATTGTGCTGGCCGGCTCGTTCACCAAACCCGCACTCGCCAAGGTGGGCGATGTGTTTGAGGTGGACTACGGACCTTTGGGCAAACTGGAGTTCAAATTCACTTAACACCAGGGCGTTTTGCAAGCCCACGCTGATCGGGTCTGGCGGGCCTGGTTGGGCGATGTGGCAAAGCGAAGCGCCTCTGAGCCCGGCCAGGCCCGCCAGACCCGATCAGCATCCTCGTCGAAGCCATTAACAAAGGAAACACCCCATGAACACGCCTGTGAATCTTTTCAAAAAAGCCCTGCAACACCAACAGCCCCAGATCGGTCTTTGGATGGGCCTGGCCAGCGCCTACACCGCCGAAATCTGCGCCCTGTCGGGCTTTGACTGGTTGGTGATCGACGGCGAACACGCGCCCAACGACCTGCGCAGCATCCAGGCCCAGCTGCAAACCCTGGACGCTTACCCCGGCAGCCACCCGGTGTGCCGCGTGCCTTTGGGTGAGACGGCGCTCATCAAGCAATACCTCGACCTCGGGGCGCAAAACATTTTGGTGCCCATGGTGGATACGGCCGAGCAAGCCACGCAGCTGGTGCAAGCCATGCGTTACCCGCAGGACGATGGCCAAGGCGGCGTGCGTGGCATGGCGGGCGCACGGGCCTCGCGCTGGGGCCATTACCCTGATTACTTCAAGCGTGCCAACGAAGAAGTCTGCCTCTTGGTGCAAGTCGAATCGCGTGAAGCACTGAAGAACCTGGACGCGATTGTCGCCACGCCCGGCGTGGACGGTGTGTTCATCGGCCCGGCCGACCTCTCGGCCTCCATGGGCCATGTGGGCAATGCCGCTCACCCCGAAGTGCAAGCGGCCATCGAAGACGCCATCGCCCGCATCTTGAAAGCGGGCAAAGCCCCCGGCATCCTCACGCCCGACCGCGCTCTGGCCGCCCATTACCTGAAGCTGGGTGCGGTGTTTGTGGCTGTGGGTCTGGATACCCAACTCTTGATGCGCCACACCACCGATCTGGCAGCGCATTTCAAGTCAAACTTGTCAGCCGCTGCACCCGCCAAAGGCGCAACATATTAATTGGGATCTGACCCCAATTAATCAATGTCATGCCGGACTTGATCCGGCATCCAATTGACCACAGTGGCCAATATGGACCCCGGATCGAGTCCGGGGTGACGGGCTTGGGGTTACAAAGGCAACGATCTGGTTCTGGATGACACTCAAAAACACAAGGAAACCCACCATGTTCCCCACCCCCCAACCCTTGGTGCCCTCGCTGCAAGCGCAGGTGCACCCCGATGAATGGCAAGCGCGTTTGCAGCTGGCCGCGTGCTACCGGGTGTTCGCACTGCTCGGCTGGACCGAGATGATCTACAACCACATCACGCTGCGCCTGCCGGACAGCGTCACGGGGGGTGACAAGCATTTTTTGATCAACCCCTTCGGGCTGCACTACAGCGAAGTCACCGCCAGCAATTTGGTCAAGATCGACGTGCAAGGACGCAAACTCGATGGCTCGCCCTACCCCGTCAACCCGGCGGGTTTCACGGTGCATGCGGCGGTGCACGAAGGCCTGGCCGGGGCGCATTGCGTGATGCACACCCACACCACGGCAGGTGTGGCGGTGGCCTGTTTGCAAGGCGGCTTGCAGCAGACCAATTTTTACAGTGCGCAGTTGCACAACATGGTGGCCTACCATGACTTTGAAGGCATCACCATCCACGCCGAAGAAGCGCCGCGCCTGCTGCGCAGCATCGGCGACAAGCAGGCTGTCATTTTGCGCAACCACGGTCTGCTGGCCTGGGGCCACACCTTGCCGCAAACCTTTGCGGTGATTTGGACTTTGCAGCGTGCCTGCGAAATCCAAATGGCCACGCTGAGCATGGGCCAGCCCATTGTGGTGCCCGAAGCGGTTGCGGACCAATGCACCCGTGACGCGCTGCAGTTCAACCCGAACCACGGCGCGGGCGAAGACGTTTTCCAAGCACTGGTTCGCCAGATTGACCGACAAGACACAGGGTGGCGCGCATGAAAGTTTGTATCTACGGCGCAGGCGCCATTGGCGGCTGGATCGGGGCGCACCTGGCGCAGCAAGGCTGCAGCCTGAGCGCGGTGGCGCGAGGCGCCACACTCGAAGCCCTGCAACAAAACGGCTTGGTGCTGTTGCAAGGTGACCAGGAAATCCACACCTCATTGGTGGCTCGCGAGAACCCGGTCGATCTGGGCGTGCAAGACCTGGTGATCGTGGCCGTGAAAGCCCCCGCCATGGCCGACGTGGCCCGGCGCATCGGGCCACTCATCGGCCCCAACACCGTGGTGCTGACGGCCATGAACGGCGTGCCGTGGTGGTTTTTGCAGGGCTTTGGTGGTGCGTTGGCTGGCACCCATCTGGACTCGGTGGACCCGGGCGGCGTGATCGCGCAGCACATCCCGGCGGCGCACATTGTGGGTGGCGTGGTGCACGCCAGCTGCTCGGTCGATGTGCCGGGCGTGATCCGGCACCACTTTGGCAATGGCCTGATTGTGGGTGAGCCCAGTGGGGTGGATACGCCCCGCGTGCAGGCGCTGGCCGCCTTGTTGGTGCAAGCGGGTTTCAACGCCACGGTCTCGCCCCAAATCCAGAAAGACGTCTGGTACAAGCTCTGGGGCAACATGACCATCAACCCCATCAGCGCCTTCACCGGAGCCACGACCGACGTGATTTTGGACGACCCGCTGGTGCGCGATTTTGTCTCGCGCATCATGCTCGAAGCCAAGGCCATTGGTGAGCACATCGGCATCCCGATTGCGCAAACCCCCGAAGACCGCCACGCCGTCACGCGCAAGCTGGGGGCGTTTCGCACATCGATGCTGCAAGACGTGGACGCGGGCAAACCGGTCGAGCTCGACGCCCTGGTGGCCGCCGTGCGCGAGCTGGGCCAGCTGAGCCATGTGGCCACCCCCTTCACCGATGCCTTGCTGGGCCTGTCTCGCCTGCATGCCCGGGGCCTGGGTCTCTACCCGTGAGCACAATGGCCAAACCGGGCTTGAGCGGCGCGGCCTTTGGCACCTTGCTGCTGATCGCCTTCATGATGGGGGCCAACCATGTGGCCGCCCGCACCGCTTTCAACCACGGGCTGGATGTGGTGACGGCGGTGACGGTGCGCAGCGTCATCACGGCCACCGTGGTGGTGCTGATCTTGTGGCAGCAAAAGGTGGCCTGGCGTGTTTTGCCCGGGCAGCGCAAATACCTGGGCACGGTGGGCCTGCTGATCGCGGTGCAAAGCGTGTGCCTGTACTCGGCGGTGGCGCGTTTGCCCGTGGCGCTGGCCTTGTTGGCCTTCAACACGTACCCGCTGACCACGGCCTTGTGGGCCAGGATTTTGTACGGCCACCAACCGGAACGCGCCGTGCTGTGGGCCATGCCGGTGATGATGGCCGGGCTGGCCTTGGCGCTGGACGTGCTGGGCGCGGCCTCGGGCCTGGGCGCGGCGCGTCACTGGGCAGAAATCGGGGCGGGTGTGGGTTTTGCATTGGCTGCTTCGGCCACTTTTGGCCTGGCCTTGGTGCTCACCCAGCACGAGACGGTGGGGGTGGACGGGCGTCTGCGCACCTTCACCACCATGGCCACCGTGGGTGTGCTGGCCGCCAGCGTGGCGCTCACACAAGGCGGGTTTCAGTGGCCGCAGGCTGTGCCCGGATGGTGGGGGCTGGGGCTACTCACCTTTTTGTACGGCACCGCTTTCACCATCATGTTCACCGTGCTGCCCAAGCTGGGCGTGGTGGGCAACTCGGCCATCATGAATGTGGAGCCCATCTTTGCACTGGTGCTGGCTTGGGCGCTGCTGGGTCAGGCCATCGCCCCCATGCAATTGCTGGGGGCGGCGGTGGTGGTGGCCACAGTCATGTGGCTGGGTTTGCGAAAACGCTGAAAGGGCCTTTTCTGCCGCTGGACCCGGGTTTCAAGGACCAGGGTTCAGTGGTTTGGGGGCGCTGCCTGGCCGCACGCGCTTGAGTATGAAGTACAGCCAGGACAGCACGGAACAAGCCGCAAAAGTCATCAGGGCCACCCGATAGGCCATGACAGGGTACAAGTCCATGGCCAGCCCCAAGTCAATGACCAGGCCAATGCCCCATTGCACGCAGAAAATGCCGGACAACACCACCAAGTTGTAGGCCGACAAAGCCCGGCCAGCCAAATGGACGGGAAATTTCAAGCCGACGGCAGGCTGAATCAAGGAGACGACCGAACTGCCCACACAAAACACGGTCAATACGGCAGCGGCCCCTGATCCCACCGCTGGACCTGCCGTCACCAAGACCAACAAGGCGGCAAAGGTCATGGGCAAACACCAGGTGATCAGGGTCTCCATGCGGACACCGGCCTTGGCCAGCCGTGGCGTGATCAGGCCCCACAGCCAAAAACTGATGAGCATGCCCAGATTGATCAGAAACAAGCCGCCCGCCGCGTCTGTGGCGTTCCAACCAGCCACTTGGGTCATCCATTGGCCTGCCCACAAAGTCTGAATGGCGACCATGCCCCCATGACAAAAAAAGCCGATCGGCACCATTCGCCAAAAATAAGGGCTTTGCCAAATCAAGCGGTAACCGTCGGATGTTGTGGTGTTCAGCGCGACCGGGTCGGCGCGTTGGGAAGGAGGCGACCAGTGGGGTACCAGCAACAAGACCAGCGCCATGGTGACGACCACCATGGCGGCCAACACGATGAACAAGGGCCGCCAGCCCCAAAGCGGCATGAGCCATTGCACAGGCAAAGTGGCCGCCAGCATGCCCGTAGAGCCGGTCATGAGCATCCATGAATTGGCCCTGAGCTGGGTGTTGCGATCAAACCAGCGCCGGTAGGCTGTCAAGGGTGCCATCAAGCAGGCGCTCACACCCATGCCGCACAACACCCTGGCCGCCAGCAAGCTGTGAAATTGCTCTGCCCACGCAAAGGCCAGGCAGCCCATCACTGCAACGCTCAAGAAGGCCAAAATCACCTTTTTGGGGCCGTGCAGGTCCAGCCATCGACCCAGAGGCAGTTGGGTCAGTGAAAACCCCAAAAAATAGCCACCCGCCAACAAACCCAAGTCTTGTGCACTCAGGGCAAATTCAGCCGTCAGGCTGGGCGACAAGGTCGCTGTGATGGCCCGGATCAAGGATGACAGAAAGTAGGCCAGTGCAAACGCCAGAAAAACGAGGATCACCCTGCGCCTTGGCAGGTATGGTGATGCTTGGATCGTCATGCCTGCGTGCCGCAGGCCAGAGCCAGAATGGGTGGGACAGGGGCCTGCGGCCAGACAACAGCGCCAGCCCAACGGGGGAGACAAGAACCTCGGGCGGTGTGCTGCGAAGGTGGCGTGGGGCTTGGTGAAAAATCAAACCGTGAACAGCGAAAGTTGGGCAAGGCCATGTCAGCAAGGGTCATCCCCCGATTATCCAAGCTTGCGATTCAAATATGACAATAAAAAGCTATTTCACTTTTAATAAAAATACAAAGGTATTCATAAATTTCAGAGATAAAAAAGAAAAAACCGAAGTGAAATCCCCTGAAAATCAACGATTTTTGAGCGCCAAGGCTTGTTCGTAAAGCCCGTTTTTGGATTCGCCGGTGATGTCTGCGGCCAGCTTGACAGCGGTCTTCAATGGCAATTCGGCCAGCAGCAATTGCAACACCTTCAGGCCTTGGCCGGTGGACTCGCTGACCGGGGTGTTGTGCAGCACCAGCACAAATTCCCCGCGCTGGCGTTCGGGCTTTTCGGCCAGCCAAGCGGGCAAATCGGCGGCCGCCAGCGTGTGCAATTGTTCAAACTGCTTGGTCAACTCGCGCCCCACCGTGACAGGGCGCGAACCCAAAGCGCTCAGCGCCAGGGCCAGGGCTTCAATGCGATGAGGGGCCTCCAACAAGACCACTGCGCGTGCTTCTTGTGCCAGGGCTTGGACGGCTTGCATGCGCTCGCCTGATTTGCTGGACAAAAAACCCGCAAAAACAAAGCCTGTCTCGCCCGTCATGCCCGAAGCGCTGAGGGCGGTGGTCACACTGCTGGGCCCAGGCAAAGGCAACACCCGAAAACCCGCTTGCCTGACGGCCGCCACCAAGCGTGCGCCGGGGTCACTGACCGCTGGCGTGCCCGCATCGCTGACATAGGCGACCCGTTCTCCCTGGGCCAAGCGGTCAATCACGCTTTGGGCCGATTGCGCCTCGTTGTGCTGGTGAACCGCCAACAGTTGAGCAGAGGGGCGTTCCAGGCCATATGCGCGCAGCAACTGTTGGGTGTGGCGGGTGTCTTCGCAAGCCACGGCATCGACGCGCGACAGGACGTGCAAAGCGCGAAGGCTGATGTCGGCGAGGTTGCCAATCGGGGTGGCCACGACATACAGTGTGCTGGCCGGGTGGTTTTGTGACCCGGCAGCGTCGTGCGCCGCCTCCAGGGCTTTGGCAAACGAGGCAGACAAGGGAGACGGAGTCAATGCAATTCCTCAAAAAAAACACAGGCAGAGCCACCACGACCAAGGCCCAAGGCGATGCGGGCGAAGACGAGGCGCTGGCTTATTTGCAAGCACAGGGATTGCGCTTGCTGCAGCGCAATTATCGGACGCCCGGGCGGGGTGGGGGAGAAATCGACCTGATCATGCAAACGGCCGACGGGACGGTGGTGTTCGTTGAGGTGCGCAAGCGCAGCCGCAGCGACTTTGGAGGGGCGGCAGCGACCATTGGTGCGACCAAGCGGCGGCGCATTGTTTTTGCGGCCCAGCATTACTTTTTGAGTTGGTCTCGCTTGCCCCCGGCCCGCTTCGATGTGGTGACCTTGGACGGGGCGGGCCCCCAGTGGTTACAAGCGGCCTTTGATGCCGGTTGAGGCCATCCGGTGATTGGACACACACCGGGCGGGGCAAAGCGAAAGTTTGCTTGCGCTGGCGGTTATCATCGCGGCCATGTTAGACCTGCGCATTCAACAGCATTTCATCGACAGTGCCGACCTGCATTACCAGGTGGCACAGGGCTTGGCCAAACCGGTGGAAGCCGCCGTTCAAGCAGTCCTCGCTTGTGTGACGGGCGGGGGCAAAGTGCTCACCGCCGGCATGGGGCCTTCGACAGGCTTGGCGCAGTACCTGGCCAGCTTGCTCGTGGGGGGCTTTGAGCGTGAGCGGCCGGGTTTGTCGGCTCTGGCCTTGTCGGCCGATGCTTTGATGGCCACACTGTGGTCCGATGCACAAGGTTTGGCCAGTCAGGTGCGGGCGCTGGGCCACACCGGCGATGTGCTGTTTTTGATCAGTGCCCTCGGCGACGAGCCCATTTTGGTCCAGGCTGTCCATGCTGCTCACGAGCGGGAAATGAGTGTGGTGGCGTTGACGGGTCACCAAGGTGGCGTGTTGGCGCGTCAACTGCGCGAAACGGATGTGCATGTGTGTGTGCCCCATGACCGTGTGGCACGCATTCGGGAGGTGCAACATTTGGTGCTGCATTGTCTGTGTGATGGAATTGACACCCAGTTGTTGGGTGAACAGGAGCCTCTTTAAATGAAACGCAATCTTCAGTCCTTGGTGCTTTCGGGTGCCGTTTTGACCGCTGTCTTGTCCAGTTTGAGCGCCTGTGCCCCCTTGATTGTGGGGGGGGCGGTCATGACGGGTGTGGTCGCCACAGACCGCCGCACCGCTGGCACACAGGTCGAAGATGAAAGCATCGAAATCAAGGTCGCCAGCGCTGTTCGCCAAGAGCTGGGCGAGCGTGTGAACCTGACGGTGACCAGCTTCAACCGCAAAGTGTTGCTCAGCGGTGAGGCGCGTTCGGCGGCAGACAAAGACAGAGCTGAGAAGTTGGCGCAAAGCCAGGAAAACGTTCAGTCGGTGGTCAACGACTTGGCCGTGATGCCCACCTCATCCCTGACGCAGTTGTCCAAAGACACGGTCACCACGGGCCAAGTCAAAGCGGCGTTTGTGGATGCCAAAGATTTGCAGGTCAACGCCTTCAAGGTGGTCACGCAGCGTGGCGTGGTGTATTTGATGGGGCGGGTCACCACCCGGGAAGCCAAACGGGCCACCGACATCGCCCGCAGCATCGGGGGTGTGACCAAGGTGGTGCGTGTGTTTGAAGAAATTTCTGAGCAAGAGCTGGAACGCCTGAGCCGTCCAACCCGTTAAGCCTGTCACACCGCTTCCCAAGGTGAGTCCGGCTCAACCCCAAAGTGGCTGAGCCGAATGGGGTTGAGAAAGCCCTGAAGCTCAGCGCAAACGGCGGATCAGGCTCGAAGTGTCCCAGCGGCCACCGCCCATTTTTTGCACATCGGCGTAAAACTGGTCCACCAGGGCCGTGATGGGCAGGCGGGCGCCGTTGCGCTTGGCTTCGTCCAGCACCAGGCCCAAGTCTTTGCGCATCCAGTCCACCGCAAAGCCAAATTCGAACTTGTCGTCGGCCATGGTCTTGCCCCGGTTGTCCAGTTGCCAGCTTTGCGCAGCACCCTTGCCGATCACGTCCAGCACCTGGTGCATGTCCAAGCCGGCTTGTTGACCGAACGCTATGGCTTCGGACAGGCCTTGCACCAAACCGGCAATGCAAATCTGGTTGACCATCTTGGCCAGCTGACCCGCGCCCGATGCACCCAGCAAGGTGAAGGCCCGAGAAAACGCCATGGCAGCGGGCTTCACATCGTCAAACGCCGCGGCGTCGCCACCACACATCACCGTCAGCATGCCGTTTTGTGCACCGGCTTGGCCGCCTGAGACAGGCGCATCCACAAAGTGCAGGCCCAGCTGTTGGGCTTGGGCATACAGCTCGCGGGCCACTTCGGCGGACGCCGTGGTGTGGTCCACAAAAATCGCGCCGGGTTTCATCCCGGCAAAAGCGCCATCGGCACCGAGCACCACGCTGCGTAAATCGGCGTCATTGCCCACGCAGGCAAACACGATGTCGGCACCGGTAACCGCTTCGCGCGGGGTGGGTGCGCTGGCGTTGCCGGGGCACTCGGCGGTCCAAGCGGCGGCTTTGGCGGCGCTGCGGTTGTACACGGTGACGTGGTGACCGGCGCGGGCCAAGTGGCCCGCCATGGGGTAGCCCATGACGCCCAGGCCCAAAAAGGCCACTTTCCGGGCGGGGGTGGGTTCGTAGGTTTTGGCTGCAATCTGGCTCATGTTTGTCTCGCTGGGGGTCGTTGAAAGGGGCTAATTTAGCAGTCTGGCAGTGCACAGGTTCGTGCCGGGTGCTTTTGTCTGCCGGGTTGGCGACAGTTGGACGCGCGTCAAGAAGGCTTGTTCGAGGTTTGGTACGCTCAGGCCATGAACAACTCCATTGCCGAAAACCTGTCGCGTGTCCGGACGCAAATGGAAGCCGCTTGCCAGGCTGCTGGCCGCCTGCCTCACAGCGTGTCTTTGTTGGCGGTGTCCAAAACCTGGGGGGCAGAGGCCGTGCGGGCCGCCCATGCCGCAGGACAGACCGCTTTTGGCGAAAACTACATCCAGGAAGCGGTGGACAAGATCGTGGCCTTGCGCGACTTGCCCCTGCAATGGCACTGCATTGGCCCCATCCAGAGCAACAAAACACGCTTGGTGGCTGAGCACTTTGACTGGGTGCACAGCGTGGACCGCCTCAAAATTGCCCAGCGCCTGAGTGAGCAGCGCCCGCCCCATTTGCCGCCCTTGCAGGTGTGCATCCAGGTGAATGTGGACGGCGGCGAGACCAAATCGGGCATCAGCCCGCAGGAACTCCCCGCACTGGCACAGGCCGTGGCCGCTTTGCCGCGCTTGCAGTTGCGCGGCCTGATGACCATTCCTGAGCCCGCCGAGACCGACGCCCAGATGCGGGCAGTGCACGCCCAAGCCAAAGCCTTGTTTGAATCATTGCGCCAGCAAGGCTTGCCGCTGGACACCTTGTCCATGGGCATGAGCGCCGACATGGCGGCCGCCATTGCCGAAGGCAGCACCATGGTGCGGGTGGGCACGGCGATTTTTGGCCGCCGCTGAAGATGCCATCCCTCTCAGACCACCACCCATCGCCCCGGGGGCGGGGCTCCCACAAAGAAGTGATGCCTGACCTTTTGGGTGATGCCTGATCTTGTAGGAGCGACGCCCTCGTCGCGAAAAACCGCTCTCAGACCACCACCCATCACCCACCGCCCAGGGACTGGATCAATCAAAAGTCTGTAGCTGAAACACACTGCGCCGTTCACCCACCGGCACCCCCGCCACGTTCAGCAGCACCTGCGCACGCCAGGGTTCCAGTTCCTGGCGCTGCGCATCGTCCAGCCAACCCAGTTGGTCCAAGGCCTCCACGGTCGCGGCAAACAGCGCCGCTTTGTTGCCATCCATGATCTTGATGGCCAGGGCCTGGCCCCTTGAGCGGCTGCCCACCACCTGCACGCCGTCCGCGCCCACCTTGGTGACCCAGTCGCCCCGACCGGCGCGCATGAAATCGGCATCGTTGCGGCCGGTGCCCGAGACCAGCTCGGGGTGGGCGCTCATGGCCTGGCCAAGCTGCTGCAGGCTCTCGCCGTAAAGGCCGTCCGATTCGGGTTGCGCCAGTCGGGCATAGCTGCGCGCCAACCGTGACAAAGGCATGGCGTAGTTGGGTGCGGAACAACCGTCGATGCCCAGCGCCAGCTCTTGCTCATCTAACCCCGCCAAGTGCGCCACGGCCTGGCGAATTTTTTGTTGCAGCGGATGGTCCACCTCGGTGTAGCTGTCGGTGGGCAAGCCGTGCTGCACGCAATACGCCAAAAAGCCGCTGTGCTTGCCGCTGCAGTTGTGGTGCCGCTCGTCGTAGGCAAAGCCCTCAGGCATGGGGTGGTCGAAAAACGTGAAGCGGTAAGGCACATGGCAGCCGCAGCGCATCTGGCGCGTGCTGCAGCCGCTTTTGCGCAGGATGGACGACACCTGTTCAACGTGCATTTCTTCACCGTTGTGGCTGGCGCACATCATGGCAAGTTCTGAAGGCGTGAGGCCAAAATGCGCCACACCGCCCGATTGAATCAGCGGCAAGGCCTGCATGGCCTTGAGGGTGGAGCGGGTGAAGCACAGCCAGTGCGGATTGCCCACCTGAGCCAGCACGCGACCCTCGGTGTCGGTCACGGCCAGGGCACCCATGTGCACGCATTCCTGGATGCCATTGCGGGTCAGCTCAATGAGGGGGTGAAAGTTCATGGGGCCGGAGGTCCTTGTTGAAAGCTTGTGGAAAATGCCCATCCCTTGCACCGCTGTCACCGCGAAAGCGCTGGGGCAGGGTGATCAGCGGGATGAAAAAAGGCTGCCAGCGTTGCAGCCGCAGTGTCAATGGCTGCCCAGCACCACCGGAATTTCGGTGGCGGGGGGTGTGTTGCGGCTGCGGCCGCAACGCACCAGACCGTCGATCATGACCATGCCAATGCCGGGAATGTCGCCCAGCTGAACGCTCTCCAGCAGGGTTTTGCCTGCGGTGTGCTGTGCGCGGTCCATGAATACAAAATCGGCTGCCCGACCGACTTCGATCAAGCCACAGTTCAAGTTGCGGATGCGTGCCGTGTTGCCTGTCGCAAAGCAAAAAACCAACTCGGCCGGGATGTTGGCCAGACTCGACAGCAAGGCCACCATGCGCAACATGCCCAAGGGTTGCACGCCAGAGCCTGCCGGGCCATCGGTGCCCAAAATGATGCGGTGCGGGCACTTGAGTTCGAGCGCCGCACGCGCCGCTGCAATGGCCACCCGTTCGTTGCCGTTGTGCACGATCTCGATGGCGCGTGAGGATTTTTCACACAACTCGCAGACATGGGCCTCAGGCAGCGAGGTGTGCCCGCCGTTGATGTGACCAATGACGTCGGCATCGGCTTCGAGCACCACATCCTTGTCTATCATGCCCGAGCCCGGAATCGAGGGACCGCCGGTGTGGATCGTGCTTTGGATGCCGTGCTTGCGAGCCCAGGCCACCATTTGCTGGGCCTCGTACCCTGCCTTGACCGAGCCCAGGCCGACTTCGCCCAGCAGCGTGACGCCCGCGTCGGCCAGGTCCTTGAAGTCTTGCTCGGTCATGCCTTTTTCTATGATGGGCGCGCCCGCGATCACTTTCACGCCTCCGGGGCGGAAGTTGTCAAAAGCGCGTTGTGCCGTGATGGCCAGGGCTTTGAGGCCCACGATGTCTTTGGGGCGGCCGGGCAAATGCACTTCACCGGCCGACACCATGGTGGTCACGCCGCCGTTCATGGTGGAGTCGATCCAGCCGATCTGGTTTTGGCGCGGCGTCCAATCGCCAAACACCGGATGTACATGGCTGTCGATCAAACCCGGGCAGACACAAGTTTGCCTGGCGTCGATCACGGTTTGGGCTCCTTCCAGATCGCAATCTTTTTCGCGGCCTACGGCGGTGATGAGGCCGTCCTGCACGACGATGGTGTCAGCCTGCAAGATGGGCTGATCCAAGTCGCCCGAGAGCAACAAGCCAATGTTTTTGATGACGACTTTGCCGGATGCGCCGGTGGTGCTGATGTCTGCCATGAGGGGGCTCCTTAGGGATTGGATGGATGGGGGACATTGACCACGCGGAACACGGTGTCAATGACGAAAGATTTCCACTGCGCGACAGCCTGTGGCGCGTCGATGTTTTCGCCCAAAAATGCCGATAAGGTGTACCGGTTGGACATGTAGAAATAACCGGTGGCCGCAATCAACAGGTAAACGTCGCGTGCCGATATGTCGGCACGAAACAGACCCTGCGATACACCGGCGCGCAAGATGTCATGGATCACGGCGATCGCCGGTGAAGAGAACTCGCGCGCGCGAAGCGACTTCACGATGTGCTTGCCTTTGTGCAGGTTTTCCGTGTTGAGCAGGGTGACGAACTCCGGATGATTGCGGTAGTAGTCGAGGACAAAATGAATCACTTTCTCCAAGGCAAGCAGGGGTGTGCTCACATCGATGGCCAATTGCGCTTCAGCATCGTTCATGCGGCGGTAAATCGTTTCCAGCACTTCGATGAACAAGCCTTCCTTGCTGCCGAAGTAGTAATAGATCATGCGG
Organism: Limnohabitans sp. 2KL-3; assembly: GCF_001269405.1. Taxonomy (NCBI): domain Bacteria; kingdom Pseudomonadati; phylum Pseudomonadota; class Betaproteobacteria; order Burkholderiales; family Comamonadaceae; genus Limnohabitans; species Limnohabitans sp. 2KL-3. The sequence continues at coordinate 274,374 of NZ_CXON01000001.1, read as the reverse complement.
TCATAGGACTTGGCCTGCCGCGAAATCTTTTCGACACTGCCGCCTTCGTAACCGTGCTGCGCAAAAACCTTGATGGCGGCGCGCAAAATGCTTTCACGTGTTTGTTGCGCGCTGTGTTCGCGCACCCCTACCACGCGCTTGGCACCAGGCTTGGCCAGGCTGGACTTGGGTTGGCGTGCTGCAGTCACCATGTGTATTTATTTCTCGACAAATGCCCGTTCAATCACAAAGTCACCAGGAATGCTGGTGTTGCCCTCTACAAAGCCCTGAGTCTCCAGCATGTGCTTGAGGTCGTTGAGCATGCCCGGGCTGCCGCACAACATGACCCGGTCCTCGGTCGGGTTTATGGCGGGCAGGGCCAGGTCCGTAAACAGTTTGCCACTTTCAATCAGCGCCGTCACACGGCCCATGTTGCGGTAAGTCTCGCGCGTGACTGTCGGGTAGTAGCGCAGCTGCTGGCCAATCATTTCGCCCAGAAATTCGTGTTGCGGCAAGTGATCGATGATCAGGTCGTGGTAGGCCAACTCATCCACCTGACGCACACCATGGACCACCACCACGCTTTCAAATTTTGCATAGGTCTCGGGGTCTCGGATGATGCTCAGGAAGGGCGCCAAGCCCGTGCCCGTTGACAGCAGGTACAAGCGTTTGGCTGGCGTCAGGTAGTCGATCAGCAAGGTGCCTGTGGGCTTTTTGCCAACGATGATGGTGTCGCCCACCTGGATGTGCTGAAGGTGGGATGTCAAGGGGCCTTCTTCGACCTTGATGCTCAGAAATTCCAGATGCTCTTCGTAGTTGGGGCTGGCGATGCTGTAAGCCCGAAGCAGCGGTTTGCCATTCAAGCGCAGGCCAATCATGGTGAAGTGACCATTTGAAAAACGCAGCGATGGATCGCGTGTGGTGGTAAATGAAAACAGGCGGTCTGTCCAATGGTGCACGCTCAATACGCGTTCTTCAAGAAAGGCGCTCATGGTCTATCAAGGTCAGGTTGAACAAAGCAAAAACCCTTTGCAGGGCTGTGCAGGACAGCTTGGGGAAAACACTGTTGCACAGCAAAACAGGATGCGCTACATTAACTTTAATGTAGTGAACACAACATTTTGGTGTTGTGAATGCTACACAAAATGAAAACGTCGTGCAAGCGCGCACTTCGGCTTTTTCACAGGCACACACCGAGATGACCGAACACTCAAAAACCGATGGGCTTCCCGGCATGGAAACACTTGCGATGCCGCAAGTGCCAGAGCGTGCCAAGCTGCGCAATGAGCGCATGAGTGGTGCCAAGATCGAGTGCAATGCCTGCCCCGTCCTTTGCCAAATTTCAGAAGGACGGCTCGGGGCCTGTGACCGTTATGCCAACCGCGAAGGGCTGCTGGTGCGTGTGGACCCGGTGGTTTTTTTGCGGCGCACGCTCGAGAAAGATGAGCCAGTGCTCGTGCCGTTTGCTGCAGGTGCATCCGATGAAGGGCCAACGGCGTGGAGCGGTGATCTGCTGAACAGCGATCAGGTGTTTGTGACGGGCGTGGGCTCGTCCACCACCTATCCCGACTACAAGCCAGCGCCTTTCATCGTGTCTTCGCAGGTCGACGGGGTGGACATGGTGACGGTGGTCACCGAAGGCATTTTCAGCTACTGCAGTTTCAAGGTGAAGATCGACACCGACCGTTTTCTGGGTGCTGAGCAAGCCAATGTGCGCATGAAGGGCGAGGTGGTGGGGCATGTCACCACCGCTGAATATGGCTCGCAAATGCTCTCGCTCGGCGGGGTGCACCACTTGACCGGCGGCAGCAAAAAAGAAGGCCGCGTCACCGTGGACATGATGCAGGCGTTGGGCAACAAGCAGGCGGTAGAACTGACCATTGATGGCGGCGCGCAGCTGGTGATCCAGGCTGGGCACGCGCCCATCGTCAACGGCGTGCAGGAGCAGCGCATGCGCGTGGGCTGCGGCTCGGCCGTGGTGGGTATTTTTGCCAAGCAATTTTTGGGCTTGGCCGACGAGGTGGTGGTGTTGGACGACCACATCACCGGCGTCCTGACCGAGCACCAGGCGGGGCGCTGCCTGAACATGAAGCCCTCGGGCATCGACATGCGGGGACGCAAATCGACCCCTGGGCGGTACTTTCAGGTGGCCAACCCGGGCAATGGCTGGGGGGGCACCGACATTGACGATCCCTTGTCCATCATCGAAGGCTGGGACCCACAGGTGGCCTGGCCGGGCTTGCGAATGCTCATGACCTCGACCACAGGCGAGCATGCAGCTTGGTATGTACTGAACGAGCAACTGCAGGCCGTGCAGCAAGACATGCCTGCAGCGGTGCGGGTCATTGTTGAACGCATTGGCGAGAATTGCGAGCCTTCGTTGTGCAGTGTGATGTTTCTGGGGGGGGCGGGTGGCAGTTTGCGTGCCGGCGTCACCGAAAACCCGGTCTTGCTCACACGTGCCATCAAGCAGGCTTTGGTCAATGTGACGTGTGGCGGAGCCCCAGCTTTTGTCTGGCCAGGTGGCGGCATCACCGTGATGTCGGATGTGTTGCGCATGCCAGACAACAGTTTTGGCACGGTGCCCACGCCCGCCATCATTGCCCCGATTGAATTCAGCATGCGACTGTCCGACTACCAGGCCTTGGGAGGACACATGGCGTATGTGCGCTCGTTGCAGGATGTCTTGAAGCAAGGTTCCTGGCACAGCGACGGCGCCCCAACGGCCCTGTCATGGCAGGCCCAAGCGCAGGCCAACCCCTGGCCGCTCGGGCAAGACCCGATGCTTGGATGAGGTGCCCCGCGTGAGTGCTACTCGTCACCGCTTGCCCGACGGCCGCTGGCATTTCCAACATGGCCCCATGGACATCGTGATCGGTGCCGAACCTTGGGGGCCGGACGGTGAATTGGCCGTGGCGCTCGCGCACGAACAAGCCTGGACGCGCTTTGAGCCCTTGCTGGCGGAGTTGATGGCACAGTGGCAAGTTTTGCGCTTGCCTGTGCAAGCGGGTACGGCATGTCCTTTGCAAGGCAGCGTGGCGCGCCGCATGTGGCAGGCTTGCGCACCTTGGGCCGACCAGACCTACATCACGCCCATGGCCGCAGTGGCGGGCAGTGTGGCTCAAGAGCTGTTGGCTTGTTATGCCCGTGCTGGTGTGGCGCGGGCGTGGGTCAACAACGGTGGTGACATCGCCTTGCACCTGGCACCCGGTCAGTCGGTGCGGGTGGGCTTGTATGCCGATTTGGCGCGTTTACAAGTGCAGGAGTTGATGCATGGCCTGAAGCTCGATGGTGCATTTGAAATTGCCCACACCATGCCCGTGCGCGGCGTGGCTACCAGTGGCTGGCGGGGCCGCAGTTTTTCTTTGGGCATTGCCGACAGCGTGACGGTGTTGGCCGCTACGGCGGCGCAAGCCGATGCGGCGGCCAGCATCATTGCCAATGCGGTCAATGTGGCGCATCCAGGCATCGTTCGTCAGCCCGCCAACAGCCTGCGCGACATGACTGATCTGGATGATTTGGCGGTGACAGTGGAGGTGCCGAGCTTGCCTTTAGAGTGGGTACAGCGCGCCCTTCAGGCGGGTTGGCAGCGAGCACGAGAATGTCAGGCGCAGGGCTTGATCGCAGCGGCGGCTCTGGTGTGTCAGGGGCAAACGCGCTTGTTGCCCATGGCGGCAGCGGCTGAGCCCTTATCCTTTGAGGACAATCCTCTGGCCTTGGCCTGAGAAATGCTTATGGTGACGAAATGATTGAAATACGACGTGTGTTCACCCAAGTGGAAGAAATTTTCCATGAATTCGGTCCTGCACCGGACCAGCCCCTGCTGCGCGGCGCCATCGGTGCGGTGATGACCAACCCCTACGCGGGCCGTTACGAGCCCAACATCTTGCCGATGATGGATGCCTTGCAGGATGTGGGCATTGACATGGCGCGCCAGCTGCTGGTGGCCATGGATGTGCCAGCCGAACGCATTGCCACGTATGGCAAGGGGGCGATTGTGGGTGAGCTGGGTGAGCTCGAACATGGCGCGCTGTGGCATGTGCCGGGTGGCTACGCCATGCGCGAATTGCTGGGCTGGAAGGGTGACCGCGCCGCGTACAAGTCAGGCAAGGTCGACGAGAAGCCCACCGGCCAGCCCGGCAATGCCTTGGCCATCGTGCCTTCGACCAAAAAAGTCGGCCCGCCTGGTGCCACGCTCGACGTGCCGCTGACCAACATCAATGCTTCTTATGTGCGCGGCCAGTTTGACGCCATCGAGGTGCGTGTGCCTGGTGCCCCTTTGCCTGATGAAATCGTCTTCATTCTGGCCATGACCACCGGCTACCGCATCCATGATCGCGTGGGTGGCTTGCGTGCCAAAGACATCAACCAGTGGAACGGCCTGCGCTGATTCCGCACGACCACCCCACACACCCTCAAGGAGACGTCTTCGATGCCCGCACAAATCCGAAAAATCATTGTTCAAGTGGACGAGACACGGCTTGAAATGGGCCGTGCCGTCAACCCCCCCACGCGTCGCGCTTTGGCCATGGCCGTGATTGCCAACCCCTATGCCGGGCGTTACAGCGAAAACCTGGACGAGTTGATCGCCATAGGCGAAGAGCTGGGCGCCCTGCTGGGGCAAAAATGCGTGCAGGCTTTGGGGATCGAGCCTGGCCAGGCGCAAAGTTATGGCAAGGCCGCCATCGTGGGTGAAGCCGGTGAGCTGGAACACGCCGCCGCCATCTTGCACCCCAAGCTGGGTGCGCCCTTGCGCGCAGCGGTTGAAAAAGGCGCGGCACTGGTGCCTTCGGCCAAAAAACGTGGCGGCATGGGCACCACCATTGATGTGCCCTTGGGCCACAAGGATGCGGCTTTTGTGCGCAGTCATTTTGATGCCATGGAAGCGCGTGTGAGCGATGCGCCGCGCGCCCAAGAAATTGTGGTCGCTGTGGTGGTCACGGACAGCGGTCGTCCACTGCCGCGCATCGGCGGTTTGCAAGTGCATGAGATTCAAGGTCAGGACGGTTTGCGCTGACGTGCAGACCCCCTTATTCAGAGATCGTTTTTTTCACCCTACCCAAGGAGATCCTTCATGAAAGCAGCCAACCCTCTCCGCCGCGCGATTGCGCTGGCGGCACTTGCCTGGGTCGCCGTGCCCGCGCAGGCCCAAAACACCTTCAAAATCGGAGAACTCAACAGCTACAAAGCCCAGCCCGCTTTCCTGGAGCCCTACAAGAAGGGCATGGAGCTGGCCATTGAAGAGATCAATGCAGCGGGTGGCGTGATGGGCAAGAAGTTCGAGCTGATCACGCGCGACGACAACGCCAACCCGGGTGATGCTGTGCGCGTGGCCGAAGAGCTGATCTCGCGTGAAAAGATCGATGTGCTGACAGGCACATTCCTGTCCAACACCGGTTTGGCCGTGGCCGATTTTGCCAAGCAGAAAAAAGCTTTCTTCCTGGCCGGGGAACCGCTGACCGACAAGCTGACCTGGCAAGGCGGCAACGCCTACACTTTCCGTTTGCGCCCCGGCACCTACATGCAGGCGGCCATGTTGGTGCCTGAGGCGGTCAAGCTCAAGAAAAAACGCTGGGCTGTGGTTTACCCCAACTATGAATATGGCCAGTCAGCTGCTGCCGCATTCAAGACCTTGCTCAAAGCCGCCCAGCCTGACGTTGAGTTTGTGGCCGAGCAGGCCCCACCGCTGGGCAGGCTCGACGCGGGCAGCGTGGTGCAGGCCCTGGCTGATGCCAAGCCCGATGCGATCTACAACGTGTTGTTTGGTGCCGACCTGTCCAAGTTTGTGCGTGAAGGCAATACCCGAGGCTTGTTCCAGGGGCGTGAAGTCGTCAGCATGCTGACCGGCGAACCCGAGTACCTGGACCCACTCAAGGACGAAACCCCGAACGGCTGGATCGTGACGGGTTACCCCTGGAACAATCACAACACCCGAGAGCACAACGCTTTCTTGCAGGCTTATCAAGCCAAGTTCAAGGATTACCCTCGCTTGGGCTCCGTGGTGGGTTACGCCATGATCAAGTCGGTGGCTGCCGGTGTGGCCAAGGCCCAGAGCGCCGATTCTGAAAAACTGCGTGTGGCCTTCCGTGGCCTGCAGGTGGACACACCGTTTGGCAAGATCACCTACCGCGCTGAAGACCACCAGTCGACCATGGGTGCTTTTGTGGGCCGCACCAAGAACGAAGGTGGCAAAGGCGTGATGGTTGATTCGCGTTATCTGGATGGTGCGCAGTACCAACCTCCAGCCGCCGAAGTCAAGAAGTCGCGCAACGCGGATTGACCGATTGGATTCACGCTTGAGTGATGGACACCCCCTGGGGCCGTACCCCAGGGGGTGCCACGACCGGGCCTTTCTTGAAATGATCCCCTCATGAGCTTTTCCGGATTTCTCGTTCAACTCCTCAATGGTTTGGCTGCGGCGTCCTCGCTGTTTTTTGTGGCGGCGGGTTTGTCACTGATTTTTGGCGTGACACGCATTGTGAATTTTGCGCACGGCTCGTTTTTCATGGCGGGCATCTACATCGCCTACAGCGTGGTGGAGCGCTTCTCCAGCAGCATCGGGTTTTGGCCTTCGCTGGCCGTGGCTGCCCTGGCTGTGGGTGTACTGGGGGCGGTCATCGAGATGCTGCTGTTGCGCCGCATTTACAAGGCCCCCGAGTTGTTCCAGTTGCTGGCCACATTTGCCTTGGTGCTGGTGCTCAAAGACGCGGTGCTGTGGCTGTGGGGCCCTGAAGAACTGTTGGGGCCACGCGCGCCGGGCCTGGCCGGTTCGGTCTCTATATTGGGTCGGCAGTTTCCCATGTATGACCTGTTTTTGATCGTGGCGGGGCCGGTGGTGCTGGCGCTGCTGTGGCTGCTGCTCACCCGCACACGTTTTGGCACGCTGGTGCGTGCGGCCACGCAAGACCGCGAAATGGTCAGTGCCTTGGGCGTGAACCAGGCCTGGTTGTTCACCACCGTGTTTGCGTTGGGTGCTTTGCTGGCTGGCTTAGGCGGTGCCTTGCAGTTGCCCCGCGAGCCCGCCAACCTCGAGATGGACCTGCACATCATCGGTGCGGCCTTTGTCGTGGTGGTGGTGGGGGGCATGGGCTCGATCCCCGGGGCGTATCTGGCGGCCTTGCTGATTGCCGAGGTCAAGGCCGTGTGCATCTGGCTCGGTGTGGTGGATGTGTTCGGTGTGTCGGTGTCTTTTTCCAAGCTCACCCTGGTGGTGGACTTTTTGGTGATGGCGGTGGTGCTGGTGTGGCGGCCCTGGGGGCTGCTGGGCAAAGCCCAAGCACCCAGCCGCTATGTGGGCATGCGCGAGGAGCCTTTGCGCCCCGCCAGCAAGGCCTACTTGGTGGCCGCATCGGTTTTTGGTCTGGTGATGGTGGCCATGCCCCTGCTCACGGCCAGCTCGCCTTACACCACGGTGCTTTTGATTGACTTGCTGATTGCTGCGTTGTTTGCGGCCAGCTTGCACTTCATCATGGGGCCTGCGGGTATGCATTCTTTCGGGCATGCGGCTTACTTTGGTTTGGGGGCTTACGGCGCGGCGCTGTTGGTGCGCGCTTTAGGCTTGTCCATGGAGATGGCGCTGCTGGTCGCGCCGCTGGTGGCGGCCTTGGGTGCTTTGATTTTTGGCTGGTTTGCCGTGCGCTTGTCGGGCGTTTACCTGGCCATGCTCACGCTGGCTTTTGCGCAGATCACTTGGGCCATCACCTACCAGTGGGACAGTTTCACCGGTGGCAGCAATGGCTTGACGGGCGTGTGGCCTTCCGAGTTGTTCAGCGACAAGCGCATGTATTACTGGCTCACCCTGGGTCTGGTGGCGGCGGGTGTGTTGTGGCTGCGCCGTGTCTTGTTCTCACCTTTTGGCTATGCCTTGCGTGCTGGGCGTGACTCGGTGCTGCGGGCCGATGCGATTGGCATCGATGTCAAGCGCATGCAATGGCTGGCCTTCATTATGGCGGGCGGTGTGGCCGGTCTGGCGGGGGCGCTGTATGCCTTCTCCAAAGGCAGCATCTCGCCCGAATCCTTGAGTGTGGCCAAGTCGGTGGATGGTCTGGTGATGGTTTTGCTCGGGGGCATCCAAACTCTGGCAGGGCCTGTGGTGGGCGCTTTCAGCTTCACTTGGCTGCATGACGTGGTGGCGCGCAACACCGATTATTGGCGTGCCATGCTGGGTGCCATCATCCTGATTTTGGTGCTCTTGTTCCCCCAAGGCATTGCCGGATCGGTGCAAGGGCTGTGGGAGCGACTGCGGTCCAGATCTTCGGCCGCATCTTCGACTGCAGGGAGGAACGCATCATGAGCGCACCACTTTTGCAAGTGAACAACCTGGGCAAGTCCTTTGGCGGCATCAAGGCCGTCGACGGTATCAGCTTTGATCTGTCCCCGGGCGAACTGCTGGCCCTGATCGGCCCCAATGGGGCTGGCAAGACCACCACCTTCAACATGGTCAACGGTCAGCTGAAAGCCGACCAGGGCTCCATCCAGCTCCAGGGCCAAGAACTGGTGGGCCGAAAACCCCGCGACATCTGGCGACAGGGTGTGGGGCGGACCTTCCAGATTGCAGAAACCTTCGCCTCGCTCACGGTGGTGGAAAACGTGCAAATGGCTTTGCTCTCGCACGATGACCTGTTGTTGTCCATGTGGCGCCGTGCCGCAGGCCACCGCCGTGATGACGCGCTGGCTCTGCTCGACCAGGTGGGCATGAAGGCGCAGGCCGACCGGCCTTGCAATGTGCTGGCCTATGGCGATGTCAAACGGGTGGAGTTGGCGGTGGCCATGGCCAACAGCCCCAAGCTCTTGTTGATGGACGAGCCCACCGCAGGCATGGCGCCCAAAGAGCGCAATGAACTCATGGCCCTGACCAAAGACCTGGTCATCCAGCGCGGCATGGCGGTGTTGTTCACCGAGCACAGCATGGACGTGGTGTTTGCCTATGCCGACCGCATGATTGTGCTGGCCCGGGGCCGCTTGATTGCGCAAGGCAAACCCCTGGAAATTCGGGACCACCCCAAGGTGCAGGAAGTCTATTTCGGCACCGGCAAGACATTTGAAAAGAGCAAGGCATGAGCACATCAGACATTCTGCTCGACGCCAAAGGCCTGGCCGCCTGGTATGGCGCAGCGCAAATCCTGTACGACGTGGACCTGCAGGTGCGCCGTGGCGAGGTGGTGGCCCTCATGGGGCGCAACGGCGCGGGCAAGTCCACCACCCTCAAGGCCTTGATCGGCATGCTCGGGCGCAGACGCGGACAAATCACATTCATGGGGCATGACCTGTCGCACAGCGAACCACACCATGCCGCGCGGCTGGGTCTGGGTTTTGTGCCGGAAGACCGCCGGGTGTTCACCGATCTCACCGTCATGGAAAATCTGGAAGTCGGCCGTCAGCGCGTGCGCCAGTGGCCCGATGGCAAGGTTGCTCCGCACTGGACGCCCGAGCGCCTGTTTGAGCTGTTTCCCAACCTGGGCGAAATGCCGCAGCGCCACGGTGGCAGCATGAGCGGCGGCGAGCAACAAATGCTCACCGTGGCCCGCACCCTCATGGGCAATCCGTTTTTGGTGTTGCTCGACGAGCCTTCAGAAGGCGTGGCGCCGGTCATCGTGGAGCAGATGGTGCAGATGATTCTGGCGCTCAAGGCCCAGGGTGTGAGCATCTTGCTGTCCGAGCAAAACATGCACTTTGCCGAGCTGGTGTCTGACCGGGCCTATGTGCTTGAAAAAGGCCAGATCCGCTACCAGGCGAGCATGCAGGAATTGGCCGCCAACGAAGAGGTCAGGCGCTCGTATCTGAGCGTTTGAACTGCTTCAACCCAGCATGCCCTTGCCATGACCGAAGCCTTTGTTCAAGTCAATCAGGTCCGGCATGCCTTGACCGAGACCACGCGCCGCGCCACCTTGCTGCAATTGCTGCGCAATGACCTGCAGCTGAACGGTCCCAAATACGGCTGTGGCCTGGGCGAGTGTGGTGCCTGCACCGTGTGGGTGGACGGGGTGGCCGCAAGAGCCTGCGTGATCCCTGCGCATGGGGTGGCTGGGCGCAGCATCACCACCTTGGAGGGCTTGCCCGCGCTGCACGCTGGAGAGGGCGAATTGCACCCGGTTCAGCAAGCCTTTGTCGACGCCCAGGCTGCCCAGTGCGGTTATTGCCTCAATGGTATGGTCATGATGGCAGCCGCCTTGTTGGCCCGCAATCCAAACCCGAGTGAGGCCGATGTGCGCAGAGAGTTGTCCGGTAATTTGTGCCGTTGCGGCACGCACCTTGAAATCATCCAGGCGGTGCTGTTGGCTGCCGAACGCATGGGCCAACCGACATGACACGCCGAGCCGAATTGCCAAAGCGGCGCGCTGATTTTCATGCGGCACAGGGCGTGTTGCTCATCACGCGTGAGCCGCCACCCCCGCCGCCACCCGTCAAAGGGCAGCCCATGGCGGTGCCGGGCAACCCGGCCGAGGGAGTGGAAATATTGTTGGCCGTGTGGGACGACGGCAGTGTGACTGCGCTCAACGGCCATGTGGACTTGGGCACGGGCATTCGCACCGCGCTGTCGCAGCTTGTGGCCGATGAACTGGATGTGGCGCTGTCCGAGGTGCACACGGTGCTGGGCAGCACCACGCTGGCCCCCAACCAGGGGGCCACCATTGCCAGTGCCACGCTGCAAATCCATGCCGTGCCTTTGCGAGCCGCTGCGGCGCAGGCCCGCGCCTGGTTGCTGGCTCAGGCCGCAGTCAAAATGGGTGTTCCGGCCGATGACCTGCAAGTGCAAGGCGGTGTGGTGTCTTCGCGCTCGGACCCATCGCGGCAGTGCGCCTATGGCCAGCTGCTGCAGGCGCAACACGTCGCCCTCACCCTGGAGCTGGCGACGCCTTTGAAGCCCGCCAGTGAGCACCGCCTCATTGGTCAGAGCGTGCACCGGGTGGACATTCCCGCCAAGGTCAGCGGTGAGCAGGTGTTTGTGCACGACATGCGTGTGCCCGGCATGCTGCACGGGCGCGTGGTGAGGCCCCCGTATGCCGGGGCTGACCATGGGGACTTCATCGGCAATACGCTGGCGTCTGTGGACGAGTCTTCCATCGCGCACATTCCGGGTGTGCGTGCGGTGGTGGTGATCCGTGATTTTGTGGGGGTGGTCGCCGAGCGCGAAGAGCAGGCCGAGCAAGCCATGCGCGAGTTGCGTGTGCAATGGAAAGACTGGCCCGGACTGCCTGCGCTGGACGATGTTCAGCAAGCCCTGCGCAACAACCCGTCCACCCAGCGCCGACTGGTGGACGAGGGCGATGTGGACGCGGCGTTGGCCCAGGCCTCACAGCGTTTGTCGCGCACCTATGTGTGGCCCTACCAGCTGCACGGCTCGATCGGTCCGTCTTGTGCCGTGGCGTTGTGGCAGGGGCAAGCGCCGGATGCTGCAGAGGCGACGCCTCCCAACCAGCCTGGCCTCATCGTCTGGGCGGGCACACAAAACCCGCATGTGCTGCGCGCTGACCTGGCCCGGCTCATGGGCTTGACCGACACCGCCATCGATGTGGTCCGCATGGAGGCGGCCGGTTGTTATGGCCGCAACGGCGCCGACGATGTGGCCGCCGATGCCGCCTTGCTGTCCCGTGCGGCGCGCGCGCCTGTGCGTGTGCAACTCACGCGCGAACAAGAACATGCCTGGGAACCCAAGGGCGCAGCCCAGCTGATGGATGTGCGTGGTGGGCTGAACGCCGATGGTTCGGTGGCGGCCTATGATTTTGAAACCAGCTACCCCTCCAACGGTGCGCCCACATTGGCGCTTTTGCTCACCCGCACGGTGGAGCCTCTGGCGCAAGCCTATGAAATGGGTGACCGCACCGCACGCCCACCCTACGACTACAGCAATTTGCGGGTGAGTGTGAACGACATGGCTCCGATTTTGCGGGCCTCTTGGTTGCGTGGTGTGTCGGCCTTGCCCAATTCGTTTGCCCACGAAAGCTACATCGACGAGCTGGCCGCCGCCGCCGGGGTGGACCCGCTCGAATTCCGTTTGCAGTACCTCAAAGACCCGCGTGCAGCCGAGTTGCTGGCGACCACCGCCGAGCGCGCAGGCTGGCAGCAGCGCACAGCGCCCCGGCAGCAAGCGGTGGCGGGCACAAACGGTGAGGTGGTGCGGGGCCAAGGCGTGGCCTATGCGCGCTATGTGCACAGCAAGTGGCCGGGATTTGGCGCGGCCTGGGCGGCTTGGGTGGCCGATGTCGAGGTCAACCGGCGCACGGGCGAGGTGCATGTCAGCCGCGTGGTGGTGGGCCATGACGCGGGCATGATGATCAATCCCGCTGGCGTGGAACACCAGATCCACGGCAACGTGTTGCAGACCACCAGCCGCGCATTGCATGAGCAAGTGCAAATCGAGCCGCTCAAAAACACCGTGGCCACACAAGAGTGGGGCAGCTACCCGATTTTGAATTTTCGCAATGTGCCGGTGGTCGAGGTCGTCACCATGCCCCGCCAGCACGAAGCCCCCTTGGGTTCGGGTGAGTCGTCTTCTGTGCCCGGCACGGCGGCCATTGCGAATGCGATTTTTGACGCCACCGGGGTTCGCTTTCGGGAGCCGCCCTTCACCCCCGAGCGGGTGCGTGCGGCCTTGCACGGCGACGCCCCCCCACCCGAGTCGCCGACGCCCCAGCCCATGCGCGCGCCCACGGTGATGCCGCAAGGCGTGCGCTGGCCCCAGCGCTGGCCGGTCTGGTCGCGAGCCGGTGCGGTTTTGTTGGGGGTCTTGGGCACCGCTTTTGCGCTGCTGGGCGGGCGTGCGGCCATTGCGCCGGTCAGCTACAGCCCCGGCACTTTGTACACCGCCGAAACCATTGAGCGGGGCCGCCAGTTGGCCGCAGCCGGAGACTGCGTGGTGTGTCACACTGCACCGGGCGGCGTGCCCAACGCCGGGGGGCGCGCCATGAGCACCCCGTTTGGCACCGTTTTCACCACCAACCTCACGCCCGACCCCGAGCACGGCATCGGGCAATGGTCGTTCAGCGCCTTTCAACGCGCCATGCGCGAAGGCATCTCGCGTGACGGTCGGCATTTGTACCCGGCTTTCCCTTTTACCTCGTTTGCCAAAATGAGCGACGACGACCTGATGGCGCTTTACGGCTACCTGATGGCCCAGCCTGCCGTGGCGTCGGCTCCGCCCACCACATCGCTGGACTTTCCTTTCAACCAGCGTGCTTTCATGGCGACTTGGAATGGCCTGTTCCACGATGCAAAGCCCTGGGTGCCCACTCCTGACCAACCCGCCGAATGGAACCGCGGTGCTTATCTGGTCAACGCTGTGGGCCACTGCGGTGCATGCCACACGCCGCGCAACGCTTTGGGGGCAGAGCGCAGCGGCCAGGCATTTTTGAGCGGTGCCATGGTGGACGGATGGGAAGCGCCAGCTCTGACGGCTTTGTCGCGTGCGCCCGTGCCCTGGAGTGCCGAAGAGCTGTACCGCTACCTGCGCCATGGGCACACCGAACACCATGGCATGGCTGCAGGCCCCATGGCCCCGGTGGTGCAGCAACTGGCCCAGGTGCCCGACAGCGACATTCGTGCCATGGCCATCTACCTGGCCAGCTTCAACCCGCCCGAAACCGACAGTGCCACCTTGGCCCGGCAGGTGGTGCAACAAGCGGCCGAGCAGCGCACCCGGCTGGTGGGCAGCGCCGGTCAGCGTTTGTTTGATGGCGCTTGCAGTGCCTGCCACCACGAAGGCGATGGCCCCAAGCTGCTGGGCGTGAACCGGCCTTTGGCGCTGAACACCAACCTGCACAGCGAACGGCCTGACAACTTGCTGCGTGTGATCCTGGATGGCGTGCAGGAAGTGCCGGGGCCACAAGTGGGGTTCATGCCGGGTTTCCGCCATGCGCTCAACGACCAGCAAATCGCCGATCTGGCACGCTACATGCGTCAGCGCTATGCCCCTCAACAACCCGCTTGGACCGCGCTGGAAAGCGCTGTAGCGCGGGTGCGCAGCGTCGGCAGCGGCCACTGAGGCACCAAGATCAAGGGCCTTGGGTGATGGGGCCTGATCAGGTTGCGCCATTGTCCCGAACTTGACCGGTGGCCCTTCGGGGCGCGCCGCACAATCGTTGGATGCAAGACATTCGATCTCCCCTTCAAGCACAAGTGGTGCAGTGGCTGGTGGCTGCCGGCGATACCGTGGCCACGGGCGATGTGCTGGTGATTCTGGAAGCCATGAAGATGGAGCACGAAATCCGCTCGCCCCATGCTGGATGCTTGACCGAACTGTATTTCCAGGTGGGTGAGACGGTGGGGGATGGCGATGTGCTGGTGTCATTGGCACCCTTGTCTGAGCCTGTGGCCAACCCTGCGCCCGATCAGTCCCGGCTTGTTGAGCCGCCGGTGGCACCTGCCGAACGGGCCGATCTGAAAAAGTTGCAAGACCGCCTGGCTTTCACGCAAGACGCACAGCGCCCCGAAGCGGTGGCCAAGCGCCATGCCACGGGCTTGCGCACCGCGCGCGAGAACATTGTCGATCTGTGTGACCCTGACTCATTTGTGGAATACGGCGCTTTGGCCGTGGCCGCGCAAAGCCGCCGCCGCACGGCGGACGACCTGATGCGCAACACGCCTGCCGACGGCATGGTCACCGGCATTGGTTGCATCCACGGCCAGCGCGCTGTGGTCATGGCTTATGACTTCACAGTGCTGGCCGGCACGCAAGGCATGCGCAACCACCAAAAAACCGACCGCATGCTGGGCGTGGCCTTGCAAAACAAGTTGCCCGTGGTGCTGTTCGCCGAAGGTGGCGGCGGCCGACCCGGTGATGTGGATGTGGCCATCGTCGCGGGTTTGAACCTGGCCACCTTCGCCTCGTTTGCCCGGCTCAATGGCCGAGTGCCGGTGGTGGGCGTGGTGGCGGGGCGCTGCTTTGCGGGCAACGCGGCTTTGCTGGGTTGCTGCGACGTGATCATTGCGACGGCAGGCAGCAACATCGGCATGGGCGGCCCGGCCATGGTCGAAGGCGGAGGACTGGGCGTTTTCAAGCCGGAGCAGATTGGCCCCAGCGATGTGCAGCACGGCAACGGCGTGATCGACATTCTGGTGGACAACGAAGCGCAAGCGGTGTCGGCAGCGCGGCATTACCTGTTGTGCTTTCAAGGCGCGCAAACCGAATGGCAAGCGCCGCCTGCCGAGGCGCTGCGCCATGTGGTCCCCGAAAACCGTGTGCGCGTGTACGACACCCGCGCCGCCATGCAGGGCATTGCCGACGAGGGCAGCCTTTTGCATTTGCGCAACGGTTTTGGCGTAGGCATCCACACGGCATTGGCGCGAATCGCGGGGCGTCCGGTGGGCCTCATGGCCAACAATCCGTTGCACCTGGGCGGCGCGATCGATGCCGACGGTGCCGACAAAGCCGCGCGTTTCATGCAGCTGTGCAATGCACACGGTTTGCCCATCGTGAGCTTGGTGGACACGCCTGGCTTCATGGTCGGGCCTGACATCGAAGCGCTGGCACAGGTGCGCCATGTCTCGCGCATGTTTGTGGCGGCCGCGCACCTGCGGGTGCCACTGCTGAGTGTGGTGCTGCGCAAGGGTTATGGCCTGGGCGCGATGGCCATGACCGGCGGAGGCTTTCATGAAACCCTGAGCACGGTGGCCTGGCCCACGGGTGAGTTTGGCGGCATGGGCCTGGAGGGCGCGGTGCGGCTGGGTTACCGCAAGGAACTCGCAGCCCTGCCCGAAGGCCCTGAGCGCGAAGCGTTGTTTGATCAGCTGCTGGCTCAGCAATACGAGAACGGCAGCGCGATCAATATGGCGGCCACGTTAGAAATTGATGCGGTCATCGACCCGGCCACCACGCGTGATTGGCTGGTGGCTGGGCTAGAGGCGGGGCAAGTCAGGCCCTTCGATGGCGCACTGGCCATCGACACCTGGTGAGCGAGGGAGGTGATGCCTGCCCCGTGTAGGAGCGACGCCCTCGTCGCGATGAGCCTGGCAGACCACAACCCATCGCCCCGGGGGCGGGGCTCCCACAAAGAGGTGATCCCTGTTTCTGGTGGGCGCGACGCCCTCGTCGCGATGAGCCTGGCAGACCACCCCCCATCGCCCCGGGGGCGGGTCTCCTACAAAAGGGTGATGCCTGCCCCGTGTAGGAGCGACGCCCTCGTCGCGATGAGCCGCTGCCGTTCAGCCCTTCAACGCCCGTGCAGGCAATACCGTGCCCGCACACTCGCCAAAGCCAATGCGCGCAGCACCCGCTTTTTCGCACCAGCCGCGCAGCACCACGCTGTCGCCGTCTTCCAGCCAGGTGCGCTGCTCGCCATTGGGCAGGGCGATCGGGTTCTTGCCGCCCGTGGTCAGCTCGATCAGCGCGCCCGCCTGGTCGAGTGTGGGGCCAGAGAGCGTGCCGCTGCCCAGCAGGTCACCCGGCTGCAGGTTGCAGCCGTTCACCGTGTGGTGCGTGACCATTTGTGCCACTGTCCAGTAAGCGTGGCGGTAGCTGGTGCGGCAGATGCTGGCCTCAAGCTGGCCGTCTGCGCGCATCTTGGGCGTTTGCAGGCCCACCTGCAGCTGAATGTCGAAAGCGCCGCAGCTGCGGTTGGCGGGGGAGTCCAGATAAGCCATGGGCTGCGGGTCGCCCTCGGGCCGGGTGAAGGCTGTGCGGTAAGGGGCCAGCGCTTCGAGTGTGACGACCCAGGGCGACACGGTGGAGGCAAAGTTCTTGGCCAGGAAAGGGCCGAGCGGCTGGTATTCCCAACCCTGAATGTCGCGGGCCGACCAGTCGTTGAGCAGGCAGATGCCAAACACATGGTCTTCGGCTTCGTTCATGTCCACTGCATCGCCCAGCGCATTGCCGCTGCCGATGAAGATGCCCAGCTCCAGCTCGATGTCCAGTCGCTTGCAGGGGCCGAACGCCGGTTCAGTGGCGCCGGGCGGCATGGTTTGGCCCACCGGGCGGCGGAACTGCTGGCCCGACACGCCAATGCTGGACGCGCGGCCGTGGTAGCCAATCGGCACCCATTTGTAGTTGGGCAGCAGCGGGTTGTCGGGGCGGAATTGCTTGCCGATGTTGGTCGCGTGGTAGACCGAGGTGTAGAAGTCGGTGTAATCACCAATGCGGGCGGGCACGTCGTATTCGGCTTCGGCTTGCGGCACGAGGCACCCTTGCAGTGCGGCTTGGTCTGCTGACCCTTCACGCAGGGCGCGTGACAGGGCCAGGCGCAGGGCGCTCCAGGCCGATGTGCCCAGCGCCATCAGCGCATTGAGCTTGTCTTGTGCGCCCGCTTGCGCTGCAGCAGCAGCTTCGCCTGTCAGCACGCCTGATTGGGAGACGGCCGCCAGGTCCAGGATCTGGTCGCCAATGGCCACGCCGCCCCGAAAGGCTTCGCCAGCACCTTTGCGGCGGAACACCGCAAATGGCAGGTTCTGGATGGGGAAGTCGGTACCGGCGGGGTTGGCCGAGGCCACCCAGCTCTGGTGTTTGGGGTCGTGGGTTTCGTTCAGGAAGTTCATGGCAGTTGTTGAGTGGCGCAAGTCGTGTGTGTACAGGCGTGATCGGTATCGGGCGTGTGAAGGTTTTCAGGAGGCCATGCTGCCGTCGTGCATCCAGGCGGCGTGCTTGGGGGCGCGCTTGGTTTGGCTCCACTCTTCGAGCATGTCCCACTTCACCTCGTCGAGCTTTTGCATCATCTCGGGCGTGCCGCAGTCGGCGGCCAGCTCCAGGCGGTGGCCGCTCGGGTCGAAGAAATAGATGCTCTTGAAGATGGTGTGGTCGACCGGGCCGAGCACCTCGACACCGCCCGCCACCAGCTTGTCTTTGGCCGCCAGCAGCGTTGCCATCGAGTCCACTTTCAGCGCCAGGTGCTGCACCCAGGCGGGGGTGTTTTCGTCCCGGCCCATTTCGGGCTGGCTGGGCAGTTCAAAAAATGCCAACACATTGCCATGGCCCGCATCCAGAAAGATGTGCATGTACGGGTCGGGCGCTTTGGTGGAGGGCACTTCGTTTTCGGCAATGGCCAGCACGAATTTCATGTCGAGGTGCTTTTGGTACCAAAGAACGGTTTCTTTGGCGTCTTTGCAGCGGTAAGCGACGTGGTGAACGGATTGAACGAGCATGGAAGTCTCCTGGAGAAAGGGGGGTGGGTCAGAGGTCTTGCAGGGCGGCGGTGATCTGCTGCTGAAACAGGGTTTCGTCGCCCAGGGCGTTGGCGTTGAGCAGCGCGAGTTTCACAAGGAACAACTGCGCCTTGTCAG
Source organism: Limnohabitans sp. 2KL-3 (assembly GCF_001269405.1). NCBI lineage: Bacteria > Pseudomonadati > Pseudomonadota > Betaproteobacteria > Burkholderiales > Comamonadaceae > Limnohabitans > Limnohabitans sp. 2KL-3. Next base: position 256,188 of record NZ_CXON01000001.1, on the reverse strand, counting down.
CCCCCGCTTGGTCAATGGCGGTGGCCAGTGCGTCGTAGACGGTTTCAAGCCCGCCGATGGTGAGTTGTGTGTTGGTCATGGTTGTTCTTCAAGGATCTGGTCCTGTGAGGTTTGACGGTCAAGGCATTTTTGGGGGATCACGGTCTGTCCTTTGTGCCAATGTGGGAGCCCCGCCCTCGGGGCGATGGGGGGTGGTCTGCAAGGCCCGATCGCGGCGAGGGCACCGCTCCTACTCTACTGGGTGGATTCGATGCCAACATCATCGGGCCTGATCAAAAATGCGACAGCGCCTTGGTCAGCGCGGCTTGCAGGCGTGTGGCGTCCAGTGTGAGCCAACGTGCACAGATGTGCTGGTCGGGGCGCAGCAAATACGCGCCGCCGTTGGCGGGCACACCGTAGCGCTGGCGCAGGTGGCCGTCTGCGTCGGGCAAGTACTGGTCGGCACCCGCTACAGGCTGAGTCGCACCGATGGCGGTCACGTTCAATGGCATGCCTGTCAAGCGCGCTGCGCTGATCACCTGTTGCAGCGCCTCGGGCAATGCGCTGTCGGTGAAGTACAGCAGGTCAAAGCCGCCGCCCAGATGGTCGAGCAAAAAGTCGTTCGCGCCCAGACGCACGTTTTGCGGCGGTGCGCCGTGCGCCGGGCCGCTCTTGAACAAGCCGTTGTCGTCGCCCGTGCTGTTGAGCAGGGAGTGGGTGTACTCATGGGGCCTGGACGTGCGCCAGTGGTACAGCGGTCGCACAAACTCTTGGGTGAGCGAGAGCGACAGCACCGCGTCGCGCAGCAACCGAAAGCCCGGGCTGGGTGGTGCCATGAATCGGGTGCTTTTGCCCGCTTCGGTGATGATCTCGCGGGCTGCGCCCACACGTTCGGCGCTGTGGTTTGCCAGCAGGTTTTTACCCGCCAAGCCCTTGACCACAAAAGCCAGATGCCAGCCCAGCGACTGGGCGTCCTGGAAGGCCGTGTTCGCCCCGCGCACCCCAAAAATGGGCAGCAGGTGCGCTGCGTCGCCGGTGAAGATGACGCTGCCGTGCACAAAGTCGGGCAAGGTGAGTGTGCGGGCCGAGTAGACCGAAGACCAGTCCATCTCCCACTTGAGATCCGCGTGGCCGATCATGGCCAGCTGCGCGTCAATGCGTGCCTTGAGCGATTCGGGGCGAAGCGCCTCTTCGGGCGTTTCACCCGGGGGCAGCTGGTAGTCCACGCGCCACATGCCGTTGGGTTCGCGGTGCATCAAGATGGTGTTACCGGGGTTCCACTCGGGGTCAAAAAAGGCCAGGCGCTCGGTGGGGAAGGGCAGATCGATTTTGATGTCGGCGATCACGAAAAAGCCTTCGTAAGAAGCGCCTTCCATTTGCAGGTTCATGGCACTGCGGATGCTTGAGCGGCCACCATCGGCGGCCACCACCCAGTCGCTCTCCAAGGCGTAAGGGCCTTCGGGTGTGTCCACTTCGAGCACGGCATAGCCGTCCTTCTGGTCAATTTTTTCCAGCTTGTTGCCCCAGCGGAAGTCGATCAGGGGGTTGGCTTTGCAAGCGTCGTGCAGGTACTCCTCCATGAACTGCTGCTGCACGTTGATGATCGGGAAAAACCGGTCATCGGGGTCGTGCGGCGCTTCCATGCGGAACACGCGCTGGCCCCGGTAGTAAGAGTTGCCAAAGCGCCAAGGCAGACCGCCTGCGGTCATGCGGTCAGCCACGCCGACTTGCTGCAGGATTTCCATCGAGCGGCGGGTGAAACAAATTGCCCGGCTGCCCTGCGAGAACTGCAACTCGGCTGACAGCACCACGCTGGGCACGCCGTGACGGGCCAGCTCCAGCGCCGTGACCATGCCGGCGGGGCCTGCGCCGACGATCACGACCTTTTGGCGGTCTTGTGCGGGGTGTGCCGAGGGCAGCCAAGGCTTGAAAACCTGGTAGTTGTAATAGAGCGAAGGACGGGCTTCGGTGTTGGGGGTGTGCATGGTCTGGTGTTGAGGTTTGAGGATCAGCGGTGCTGGATGGTTGACTGGGCACCCTGCGGGGCCTCCGTGACAACGCCCGGCCGGGCATGGGCAATCAGCCGGTCAAACAGGCTGCTCAATGTGGCTTGTTCTTTGTCGGTCAGGCAGCCAAAAATGTCTTGGTTACGTTGGTGCACCATGGCCATGGCACGCTCGAACACCTCGCGTCCGGTCGGTGTCAGCGTCAACACCACGCCCCGGCCATCACCCGGGTGGTCGGCTTTGAGGACCAGCCCTTGATCGACCAGCGCTTGTGCTGCGCGGCTGGCTTGGCCCTTGTTCAGGTTGCCTTTGTCGGCCAGTTCTTTGACCGACAAAGGTTCAAAAGTCCCAATGGTTGTCAGGCACCGCCCGTCGCTCATCGACAGGCCCGTGCGCTCTGGATAGACCGACTGGCTGTCCATGTCGGTCAGCTTGTGCAGTTGGTGCAGGCGGTAGGTCAGCGTGCGGTCGAGTGGCGTGTTCATGAAATGAGCGGGTTGTAGACGGGATATATTAAGGTAATTTGGTTGCGCACGCAACCAATTGGGGTTGATGAATTTTTGTAGGTCGGTGGCTTCAGCCCCGACATGGTGGACCACATGCACTTGTCGGGGCTGAAGCCACCGACCTGCAAATGCCTTGTCAAAATGAATGCTTGATAACTCATAAAAAGAGTGGCTCAATCCAGTCAAAAAGGGAGAGCCCGCCATGCAATACCGTCGATCGAACATTCCAGGTGGCACTTACTTTTTCACCGTCGTGACCCATCAGCGTGCACCGTGGCTGCGAGAGGCGTGTGCGGTGACCGCCTTGGGTGATGTGATGAGGAAAGTGCGCGAGTACCGGCCCTTTGAGACCCTGGCGATGGTGGTGATGCCTGATCACCTGCATTGCATCTGGCGCTTGCCTGCCGATGACGCTGATTTTTCGACCCGCTGGATGCTGATCAAGCAAGGCGTTGTGCATCGCTTGCGCGGGCGCAATGGCGTTCAGGCCTTATGGCAATCCCGCTTTTGGGAACACACCTTGCGTGACGAGCGGGATGTGGAGCAGCACACGCACTACATCCATTTCAACCCGGTCAAGCATGGGCTTGTGCCGCAGGTGTGCGATTGGCCGCACAGCACTTTTCATCGGTATGTGAAGAACGGCATTTACCCTGCTGATTGGGGCACGGGCCCCAGCGTGTTGCCTGGCGTCAGAGAGTGAAGCGTTTGTAGGTCGGCGGCTTCAGCCCCGACAAGTGCGAGCGGTTCATCATGTCGGGGCTAAAGCCGCCGACCTACAGAAGACTACCAAGCCACGGTTTTCCGTAGGTCGGAGCTTCAGCTCCGACGACGCCTTCGGTGGCGTTGCCGATGCCAGATTTGCCAAGGTCGCACGTCGGGGCTAAAGCCGCCGACCTACAGAAGACTACAAATCCACGGGTTTCACGTAGGTCGGAGCTTCAGCTCCGACGACGTCTTGGTGGCGTCGGCGATGCCAGATTTGCCAAGGCCGCACGTCGGGGCCAAAGCCGCCGACCTACAAAAAACCAACAGTTCAAAACCTCGGCAAATCCGGGTGCTTGATGGCCCCCGCCCGCACCAGCATCTTGCCGTATTCGGCGCAGCGGTTCAGCGTCGGAATCACTTTGCCGGGGTTGAGCAAGCCCTGCGGGTCAAAGGCGCGTTTGACCGCGAACATCTGCTCGTTTTCTTCGGCTGAAAACTGCACGCACATGCTGTTCACTTTTTCGATGCCCACGCCGTGCTCGCCCGTGACGGTGCCGCCCATGGCCACGCTGGTTTCGAGGATCTCGGCACCAAACAGTTCGCAGCGGCGCAGCTGGTCGGCGTCGTTCGCGTCGAACAGGATCAGCGGGTGCAGGTTGCCGTCACCCGCGTGGAACACGTTCAGGCAGCGCAGCGCGTATTTGGTTTCCATCTCGGAGATGGCTTGCAGAATGTCGGCCAGGCGCTTGCGCGGGATGGTCGAGTCCATGCACATGTAATCAGGGCTGATGCGGCCCGACGCCGGGAAGGCATTCTTGCGGCCACTCCAGAACTTCATACGCTGGGCTTCGTCGCGGCTCACGGTGATGGCGGTCGCACCGCAGCCGCGCAGCACATCGCTCATGCGGCCGATTTCTTCTTCCACTTCTTCGGGCGTGCCGTCGCTCTCGCACAGCAAAATGGCCGCTGCGCTCAGGTCGTAGCCTGCGTGCACAAAGTCTTCGACGGCAATGGTCATGGGGCCGTCCATCATCTCCAAGCCCGCCGGGATGATGCCGGCCGCAATGACAGCGGCCACCGCATCGCCCGCTTTGCGAACATCGTCAAAGCTGGCCATGATGCAGCGGGCCAGTTGGGGCTTGGGCACCAGCTTGACGGTGACTTCGGTGGTCACGGCCAGCATGCCTTCGCTGCCCACCAGCACGGCCAGCAGGTCGTAGCCTGAGGTGTCGAGCGCGTCGCTGCCAAATTCAATCGGGTCACCTTCGATGGTGAAGCCGCGCACTTTGAGCACGTTGTGCACCGTCAGCCCGTATTTGAGGCAGTGCACCCCGCCCGAGTTTTCGGCCACGTTGCCGCCGATCGTGCAGGCGATTTGGCTGGACGGGTCCGGCGCGTAATACAGGCCATGGGGCGCTGCCGCTTCGCTGATGGCCAGGTTGCGCACGCCGCACTGCACCACCGCTGTGCGGCTCACGGGGTCGACGGTCTTGATTTGGTTGAAGCGCGCCATCGACAGGGTCACGCCCATGCGGTGCGGCATGGCCCCGCCCGACAGGCCCGTGCCTGCGCCGCGCGCCACCACGGGCACTTGCAGCGCGTGGCAGGCCCGCAGCACGGCTTGCACTTGCGCTTCGGTTTCGGGCAATGCCACCACCAAAGGCCGCTCGCGGTAGGCGGTCAGGCCGTCACACTCATAGGGCGTGGTGTCTTCAGGGGTGTAGAGGATGGCGTCAGACGGCAGCACCCGGCCCAGGGCCTGCACCACGGCGCGTTGGCGCTCGGCACGTTCGGTGGCGGTCAGTTGCTGTGTTTCGTCAGGGGTGTGGGCGCTCATGGCAGTCAAGACCTTTGGTGAAGCTTCAACTGTAAGCGCAAGCCCGGTGCGTGGGGCTGAAGAATCTTTGAGGGACTTGTGAATTTGCTCGCATGCGGCATGGGTCGTGTCATCGCCGAGGCTCAAATGTGAGAGCCCCGCCCTCGGGGTGAATGCCAGTGCACAGCGAAAGCCTGATCGCGGCGAGGGTGCCGTTTCTCAAGAGAAATGCCCTTCAGGCCAGTGCTTTTTTCAACCAGTCGGCAAAAGTCGCGCATTCCCAGCGCTCCATGGTGCCGGTGCGCCAGCACAGGTAGTGGGCGTGCGGGCTGGGCACGCTGCGCTCGAACAGGCGCACCAGTTGGCCGCTTTCCACCCAAGGAGCGCCCAGCTTGGTGCGGATCAGGCCCACGCCCAGGCCTTGGGCTGCGGCGTCGCACATCAGGCCGATGTCATTGAAGGACGAGCCGTCGATGGGCTCAGGCCAGTCCAGGTCGTGCGCGGCGAACCAGGTGCGCCAAGGCTCCAGCGGGCTGCGCAACAAGGGCACGCGCTGCAGATCTTCCACGCTGCTGAACGGTCCGTTTTCGCGCAGCCAGGCGGGCGAGGCCAAGGGCGTCACATCGTCTTTGGCCAGGCAAATGTGCTCCACGTCCGAATAGCGTCCGGTGCCAAAACGCACCGTCAAATCGGCGTCTTCGGCCACCACGTCCAGCAGGGGAATGCTGACCTGCAGGGTGATGTCAATTTCGGGGTAAGCGTCCAGAAAATGTTTGAGCCTGGGCATGAGCACCGAGCGGGCAAAAGTGGGCGTGACCGCCAGGCGCAGCTTGCGGCGGCCGGGCGTGTTGCTGGCGCTGGGAAAGCGCTGCAGCGACACCAGGCCTTCACGCACATGGGCCAGGTATTCATTGCCTTCGGTGGTAAGCGAAAAATCGGCCCGGCCAAACAGTTTGGTGCCAATGATTTGTTCGAGCTGCTTGACTCGGTGGCTCACCGCGCTGGGCGTGACGCACAGCTCTTCGGCCGCCTGCGTCACGCTGCGCAATCGCGCCAGGGCTTCAAAAGTCAAAAGGCACTGAATGGGCGGGATGCGTGAGTTGGCAGACATGACAGCAGGCCTTTTTTATTTGAAGATCACGGTTTTGTGGCCGTTGATCAGCACGCGGTGCTCGCTGTGCCACTTGACGGCGCGCGCCAGCACCTGGCTTTCGGTGTCGCGGCCTTGTGCCGTGAGGTCTTCCACCGTCTTGCTGTGGTCCACACGGGCCACGTCTTGTTCGATGATCGGGCCTTCGTCCAGATCGGCCGTCACGTAGTGGGCGGTGGCCCCAATCAGCTTCACGCCCCGGTCGTGCGCTTGGTAATAAGGCTTGGCCCCCTTGAAGCTGGGCAAAAAGCTGTGGTGGATGTTGATGGCGCGACCGGCCAGCTTGCGGCACAGGTCGTCGCTCAAAATTTGCATGTAACGGGCCAATACCACCAGCTCGGCACCTTCGGCCTGGATGATTTCGAATTGCTTGGCTTCAGCCTGTTGCTTGGTGGCGGCGGTCACCGGAATGTGGTGAAAGGGCACGTTGTAGCTGGCCGCCAGTTGGTAGAACTCGCGGTGGTTGCTCACGATGGCGCGGATGTCCAGGGGAAGCAAGCCACTTTTCCAGCGAAACAGCAGGTCATTCAGGCAGTGGCCTTCCTTGCTGACCATGATCACGGTGCGCATGGGCTGCGCTGTGGCGTGCAGGTCCCACTTCATGTCAAAGGTCTGGGCAAATGCGGCCCACTGGGCGTTCAGGGTGTCGCCGTCGATCTGGTCACAGGCAAACTGAACGCGCATGAAAAACAGACCCGTGTCGTGGTCGTTGTACTGGGCCGCTTCTTCGATGTTGCCCCCTCGCTCCAGCAAAAAACCCGAGACGGCGTGCACGATGCCGGTGCGGTCAGGGCAGGAGAGGGTCAGGATGTAGGTGGTCGTCGCAATGGGATTCATGGGGTGAGATTGTCGCGCATTGCACAAAGTACCTGCCATCCGACCCCATCAAACCTTCAAGCTGGGACCCGCAGAACTTGGCCCGGGAAAATGTGTTCGGGGGCGGCCAGCACCCTGGGGTTGGCTTCAAACAGTCGTTTGTATTGGTGGGGGTCGCCGTACATGCGTCTGGCAATCGCCCAAAGGGTGTCACCTGTACGCACAACGTAGGTTTGTGCTTCGGCCTCGTGCAGGGTGGCCTCTTTTTTCAGTGCACCGGTCAGTGCATCTTGGGTGGGAAGGGCTTGTGAAGCTTTGTGCGAGGCAAGCACCGCTTTTTCTAAATCTTGGGCTGAGGCGTGGCTTGCGGTGGCGGTGACGCGATTGGTCACTGATCGGTTGTGCGCTTGCAGGGCGTCAGGTTGGGTAGCCAAACGGTCCAGGTGCGCTTTGACTTGTTCCGGCGTTTCTTGTGACTGTCGCAAGTAGTCTTGTTGTGCCTGAACAAATTGCTTCTCGTTGCCCGATGGTGGGGAGACATTTTGCAAAGAGGCCGAAACGGCGGCTTGCAGGGTTGAGGTGCTGTTTGTGGGTGAGGGGCGGGTTTGCGTCAACGATGAAGCCGCAGCTTGGGGCAATGGGGTCGTGGGCGCCGTTGCGGCCAAAGACGATGTGGGTTGGACAGGGGCTGGCCACACGGACAGTGTGGCCACTGAAGGTGTGGTGGCTGGTGGCGTGGCTTGGTATTGGCCGAACAAATAGCCTCCCATGCCGGTGGCGAGCAAGGTGGCGACGAGCCATGCGGCTTTGTAAAGGCGGCGATGTTCGGCTTCGTGGGCGGTGACGATGCGCCCGTTTTTGATGACAACGTCAGGAATGGCTTGCATGAGGGTTCTCCAAAAAAAGGGACAGGTGAGGACTTCTCAGGAGGGGGTCACCGCAGCGGGCACCACGGTGGTCAGGCCCAAGGACTTCCAGGCTTGCATGCCACCCCGGTAGTACTTGAGCTTGGCGGGCGGATAGCCCAAGCTGAGCAATGACCGAATGGCACGCGAAGATTGGTCGCACCAAGGACCGTTACACCACAAGGCCAGGGACTTGGCTTTTTGGTAGTTCCAACGTTTGTTGCTGCCTTGTTCTGCCCCCAAGGCGCTCAGGATCTGGCCAATGTGCGGGTTGTCGGCTTTGATGACCGTGAAGGGAATGTTGATGGAGGTGGGGATGGTTTCGATTTTGTGGAAATCAGGCAAGCGAGCGTCGATCACCAAGCCTCTGCCGCTGGGCACTTGCTGGCTCATGAAGTCCAACAATTCCAACTCGCCCAAGGTTTCCACGCCAGGCGCGACGACCATCGCATGGATACAGAACTCCGGACAGGGGCGAGAGGTTTTGGCGAAGTCGTCAATGATTTTGTGGCCCGTGTCTTGGATGCGTTGTATCCGCACGGCTTGCCCCCCATGAACCACATCCACAGCACTCAAAGTGGGCGTGATTTTGACTTTGAGCTCTTGTGCTGCCAAGACGCTGGAGCCCAGCGCGGCCCACAGCAGAATCCATGGCATTGTTTTTGATGTGTGCATACCACCTCATATTTAATTAAAAAGCATTCTTTTATTTTGATGGATTCTGGTCGTCAGGAACAGGGGGTATCCGTTCGGGGAGAAGAAAAATGCTGCAAACGGTGTGTCAAAGTGGCTTTGAGAGGGGGTATTGAGGTCTCGGTCTCATCAGCCCTGCATTGGCTTTGTGTCATTCACGCGCCTGCATGGGGCGTGGCCGTCCTTTAAACTAGGATTCCACCTGATTCAACCCAAGGAGTGCGTTCGTGAACAACCATGACATCCCCATGGACAACCAATGGTTGCCCTTCACCCCCAACCGCACATTCCGCCAGGACCCCCGGGTCTTTGTGGGGGCCGAAGGCATGCACTTCACCACGCACGATGGCAAAAAGGTCATCGACGGCATCTCCAGCCTGTGGTGCGTGGGCGCGGGACACAACCGCAAACCCATCAACGAGGCCATCAAAAACCAGCTGGACACGCTGGACTACGCCACGGCTTTTCAGGCCAGCAACGACAAGGCCTTCAAAGCAGCGCAGATGATTGCCGACATGGCCCCTGGTGACCTGAACAAGGTGCTGTTTTGCAACTCCGGCTCGGAAGCGGCCGACACCGCCCTGAAAGTGGCGCTGGCCTATCACCGCGCTCGGGGCGAGGGGCACCGCACGGTGTTCATTGGGCGTGAAAAGGGTTATCACGGCGTCAACTTTGGCGGCATGAGCGTGGGTGGCTTGCCGGCCAACCGCAAGGCATTCGGTGCACAACTGCTGCCCCGGGTTGACCACATGCGCTTCATTCATGACCCGGTCAACCACCCCTACATCCACCACGAAGAACCTGTGTGGGCCGAAGACCCGCTGCTGGAGCTGGAAAACCGCATTTTGGTGTTGCACGATCCGAGCAACGTGGCCGCCGTGATCGTCGAGCCCATTGCAGGCAGCGCGGGCTGGTACATCCCGCCCCAAGGCTATGTCAAGCGCCTGCGCGAGATTTGCGACAAGCACGGCATCTTGCTGATTTTTGACGAGGTGATCACCGGATTTGGTCGCTTGGGTGTGAACTTTGGCGCTGACTTTTACGGCGTGGTGCCCGACATGCTGAACTTCGCCAAGGCCGTGACCAACGGCGTGATTCCCTTGGGCGGTGTGATTTGCCGCGATTTCATCTACGACGCGATGATGAACGCCAATTCACCGCAGCATGCCATCGAGTTTTTCCACGGTTACACCTATTCCGGTCACCCTGTGGCTTGCGCAGCGGCCATTGCCACGCTGGACTTGATGAAGGAAGAAAACCTGTTTGCCCGCGCGGGCCAGCAAGGCCGGGTGCTGGGCGACGCGATGCACAGTGCCTTGAAGGGCTTGCCCAACGTCATTGGCATCCGCACGCTGGGTCTGGCTGGCGCGGTCGAATTGGCCAGCATCCCCGGCACGCCTGGCAAGCGGGCCTATGACATCTTCATGGACTGCTTCCACAAAGGCGTTTGGGTGCGACCTGCGGGCGAAAACATTGTCATTTGCCCGCCCTACATCGTGGAAGACGCGCACATCGACCAGATTGTGCAGACCGTGGCCGACAGCATCCGCCGTCACGCCTGACGGCCCTTTGATGACCATCACCCGACCGCCCGTTTGGGCGGTCTTTTTTTGAGCCGATGAATTTTCATGACCTGACCCGTGTGGCGCTGACCTTGCTGCTGGCGCTGGTTGCTGCCGAGCTGTGCGTGTGGCTGCACACCCCCATTCCCTGGATGCTGGGGCCTTTGTTGGCGACGGCGCTGGCTTCGGTACTGGGTGCGCCCACACGCAGTGCCCACATGCTGCGCAACGCCGGGCAATGGGTCATTGGCGCAGCTTTGGGCCTGTATTTCACGCCGCAAGTCAGCGCACTGGTGGTCAGCCTGTGGTGGGCGATTGTGCTGGCTGTGCTTTGGGCGCTGGTGCTGGGCGGCTTGTTTGGCCTGTGGCTGCAGCGTCAACATGCGGCCGATTTTGCGCACCTGCCGCCCGGTGCAGGGCGAGCCACCAGCTACTTTGCCAGTGCCATTGGCGGCGCGTCCGAGATGACCTTGCTGGCCGAGCGCCATGGGGGACGCACCGATTTGGTGGCGGCAGCGCACAGCGTAAGGCTGGTCATTGTGGTGATGTCGGTGCCTTTTGCGATGCAGTGGGCGCAAAGCCATTGGGGCTTGCAGGTCGATGCGCGTTTGTTGTCGGGACCGCGTGTGGCGCAGTGGCCTGGCTTGTTTTGGCTGGGGCTGGCCACGGCAGCAGGTGCGCTGGTCATGAGGTGGCTCAAGCGCAGCAACCCGTGGTTCATGGGCGCTTTGCTGGCCTCGATGTGCCTGACTCTGTCGGGCGTGAACTGGTCGGCGGTGCCGACGGACTTGTCGAATGCCGCGCAGTTGGTCATTGGCGTGAGTCTGGGGGTGCGGTTTCAGCGTGAGTTTTTGCACACCGCGCCGCGCTGGTTGGTGTCGGCCGCGATCGGCAGTGGGGTCATGATGGCTTTGTCCGTCGGGTTTGGCGGCTTGCTGGCCTGGGCCACCGGGCTGCACCCGGCCACGCTGATTTTGGGCACTTCGCCCGGTGGCATTGCCGAGATGGCGATCACGGCCAAGGTCTTGCAGTTGGGGGTGCCCGTGGTCACGGCGTTTCAGGTTTGCCGTCTGGTGGCGGTGCTGATGTTGGTGGGGCCGCTGTTCCAGTGGATCAACAGGCGTAAAAAAACCGCCTGAGGGCGGTTTTTTGCAGCTTGGTGGCTTGAGCCCCGACAGGATGGATCACCGGTGTTGGTCGGGGCTGAAGCCACCGACCTGGAGCCATCGCCAAGTGGGGTCAGTGCACTACCACAGGCTGCTGGGCCAGACCTGTGTAGCCTTCTAGCGTGTCTTCGACTTCTTCTTGCGTAGGGGTGTGCTGCTGCCAGGCTTGAATTTGTTGCTGAAACATTTCGGCCCAAGAGCCGTCCAGGTACACCTCTTTGCCCGAGCGTTTGTCCACGATTTCAAAACCATGTCGCTCCAGCATGGGTTTGCTGGGGGCGGGCGATGATTCGCTGGGTGCATTGGCCAGCATGTGCATCACAGCAAAAGTTTCAGATTCATAGAGCAAGTTCATGACTTTATTCTCCCTCAAGTTGTCCCCGTCAAGTCAGGCGGTTTGTAACAACGTGAGTCGCAAGGGGTTTTTAACCGGGTGTGTTGCTGGCGGGCAAAGGGGACAAGGGGGCTTGGCCTATCAGGTTCAGGTCAATGAAGTTGCCGTTGACTTGGGTGATGCGAATGCGCACGGGCAACCACTGGTGTTCGCGGGCCACCCAAAACTCGACTTGGGCGTCAAAACGGTTGCGCGGTTGACACACCCATTTGGTGGCCTGCAGGTCCACGCCATTGGCGGTGATGGTTTCCACCTTGTCCAAGGTCAGCAGCCAGGGCAAAGCGTCGCGCACGGTGGCAATCTGGATTTGCAAACGGGTGCCCGGCACAAAACGTGCGCCATCGGCGGCCATGGCAGCCGCCAATTGGGCGTACAGGCTGATTTGGTCTTGCGCACCGGCTTGCAAAACGGCCGTTGGTGCATTGCTGCTGAACACGATGCGCTGGCCAGCCTGGTCAAAATGGCTGGCACGTTCGCTGCGCCAACTGTCCGAAAACCGGATGGGCTGCAGTCCTGTGGATGAAATTTGTCCTTGGCTGCGCCATTGCCGCGAGCCAAGCAAAAACGCTTTGACCGTCAGTGTCATGTCGTAGCGGGCATCGTTGTGTTGCCAGCTCAAGCTGCCACTGGCGGTGTACTGGAGGCCTTTTTCTTGGCCTGTTAAGCGGTAACTGAGCAAAGTCGAAGATGGCACTGCGCCCAAAGGGATGCCGGGCAGGGCCATGGTGGCCGACGCAATCGGCTCCGCTGGCGTGATCGGCACAGCTTGGGGTTCGGCCGGTGACGATGCGTCCACCCTTGGATTGACGGGGGGAGTCACCTCAGTGGGGGGGGCGCTGGTCGGTAGATCGGTTGTGTTGGTGTTGTTGGGATCAAGCTGGGCCAAGGGCGCTGAATGGGGGGCTGAAGCCGAGGCATCCGGTGGGGCTTCATCGGGTGCTTTGGCCACGTCGTCAGGGGTGGCGGTGACTGCCAGCTCTGGACTTTGGGCTGGGGCCGGCACCGGTAGTGAAGGCTTGGGTGCAACAGGGGGCTTGACCACTTGCGCTATGCGGGTTTGGCTGGGCGCCTGAGGTTTGGGCATTGAAAGACGTATGGGGCTGACGGTGGCGCTTGCAATGGTGCGGGTTTGCATGGCACCCACGCGCGTGGGCGGGTCTTGCAAACGCCAGATCCGAGCATCACCCATGCCCAACAGCAAAGCCATGTGCACAGCCAGCACCGCCACCGCCAAAAGCAAGAGCGTCTTTTTGGCGGGTCTGCCCGTCCGTGAAGAGAAGGGGTGCGGGGCCGTCATGGACGCCGTGCTCAAGTTGGACGCCAACCCAAATCGCTGGAAAGCAAGGCGGCAAATGCACGCAAAGGTTTGGCCACCGAGCCGTGCCAGTCCGTGTCCAGCGTGGCAGAAGAACCCAAAGCCACCACGCCCAAGGCCAAATGCCCGTCGGCATTGAACACAGGCGCACAAAAGCCCGAGATGCCGGGCAACAAGACGTTGACCACCCGACCCAACCCTTGGTGGTGGGTTTCTTCCAAAATGGCACGCACTTGGGCCTGTGTCGAGGGCAAGTCGGTGCGACCGAGTTTGCGAACCAAAGCCAACTCCGATTCGATCATGGGTTGGGCTTTGTCGACCCCACCGCCGTGGCCCATGAAGGCGGCAAAACAACGGCCGGTGGCGGACGACAGCAAAGGCATCACATCGCCCAAGCGCAAATTGACCGGCACGGTCAAGGGGGTCTCTTGCCAATGGACCAGCGTTGGGCCACGGTTTCCCCAGACCGCCAAAGCCAAAGTGTGGCCGGTTTGGTCCAGCAATGTTGGCAATCGCTCACGCGCCAGCTTGACCGCATCCAACCGAGACAATGAGGCCAGTCCCAAGCGCAACGCGGCCGGGCCGAGTTCGTAGCGGGTGTTGCCATCTTGCACCACCAAGTGCAGGCGTTGAAAACTCACCAAATAACGGTGTGCCTTGGCTGCGCTCATGCCCGCCGAGCCCGCGAGGTCGCGCAGCATGAGAGGGCCAGGGGCTTGTGCCAGCACATCGAGCAGTGCAAAGCCCACCTCAACCGACTGGATGCCCGCGCGTTCTTTGTCCTCAATCAGGGGGGTGTCTGCGGGTCTTGGGCTGGGCATATGGTCTAAAATTAATTTTTCCGTTTAGTTAAATGAGTTTAACAATACGTAATTTTGCCGTGTTTCCCCATGTGAGCAGCGGCCACCACACAAGGACACCTTCAAGATGAAATTGGCGACCTACAAAGACGGCTCACGCGATGGTCAGTTGGTGGTGGTCTCGCGTGACCTGAGCACCGCGCATTATGCGACGGGCATCGCCAGCAAGCTTCAGCAAGCGCTCGATGACTGGAATTTTCTGGCACCCCAACTGCAAGACCTGTACACCACCTTGAATCAAGGCAAAGCCCGTCACGCTTTTCCCTTTGACCCCGAGCGCTGCATGGCCCCTTTGCCGCGTGCCTACCAGTGGGCCGATGGCTCAGCGTATTTGAACCATGTGGAACTGGTACGGGCCTCACGCAACACCGAGGTGCCCAGCAGCTTTTACACCGACCCTCTGATGTACCAGGGCGGCAGCGATGATCTGTTGGGCCCCTGTGACCCGGTGGTGTGCGCCAACGAAGCGTTTGGCATCGACTTTGAGGCCGAGATCGCGGTCATCACGGGGGATGTGCCCATGCAAACCCCCGCCGACGATGCCATCGAGGCCGTGCGCTTGATCATGCTGGCCAACGACGTGAGCCTGCGCAACCTGATTCCGAACGAGTTGGCCAAGGGCTTTGGCTTCTTGCAAGGCAAACCTGCCACTGCCTTCAGCCCTGTGGCCGTGACGCCCGATGAACTCGGTGAGGCTTGGAAAGGGGGACGCGTGCACTTGACCATGCAATGCACCTGGAATGGCCGCAAAGTGGGCATGTGCGAAGCCGGACCCGAAATGACCTTTCATTTTGGCCAGCTGATCGCGCACCTTTGCAAAACCCGCCATGTTCGCGCAGGTTCCATCGTGGGCAGCGGTACGGTCAGCAACAAGAGTGTGCAAGTCAAGGGCAAGCCACAATGGCCCAAAGGCTACAGCTGCATCGCCGAAAAACGTGCCATCGAAACCATCCAGGACGGCCAGCCCAGCACCGAATACATGAAGTACGGCGACACCATCCGCATCGAGATGAAAGGCCTGAACGGTGAGAGCGTGTTTGGAGTGATTGAGCAGGAAGTGGTGCCTTTGCTAGGGTGACTTGCAAGCAAAAAGTCTTTTCAATTGATCAGCGCATCGGTCATCGGCATGGGCGGATGGCGTCACAACAGCGTGTTTGAAAACGCTATTGGCGCTTGCCCTGCGCCGATAGGCACGTTGTCTTGACGCCATGTTGACGCCATTCAAAGGCGTGAACCATCTGTGCAAAAATCAAAACACTGTGTCCAATCCCGTGACGTCTTGTTCTGTTTTTGTATGACGATCCCCGCCATTGTTCAAGCCCTCATCGCTGAAGCACCCCTTGATCTTCCGGCCCCAAAGGCTGGATCGGTGCCAATAAGTTTCCATGCCCAAGGCGCTTTTCCTGTGCAGGCGCTGTCTGTAAACGTGAAAGGTCTGGGGGCCTTGCCGCCATTTTTGCAAGCTCCCGAGCTGGGCCGATTGTGCGAATTGGCCAGTGCAGCCTCGTTCGGTTTGCGCGATCAAACCTTGCTCGACAAGGCGGTTCGCGATACCAGCGAGATCAAAGCCTCTTCCATAACGCTCTCGGGTTGGGACGCCGTGTGGCCAGACATAGAAGTGTCTGTACAGCAAGCGATGGGGCTGCAAGGCGTGCCCCTGCAAGCCCACCTGCACAACGCGCTGGTTTATGGGCCGGGGCAGTTTTTCAAGATGCACCAGGACACCGAAAAAATGCCGGGCATGGTGTTGACCTTGGTGCTGGTCTGGCCCTGCGCGCATTTGGGGGGGCATTTGGTGCTGCATCAGGGGGACGATGTGCACCGCTTTCAGTCCGAGCATTTGCACACGGACCAGATCCAGTGGTGTGCCTTTTATGCCGATTGCCACCATGAGGTGCGCCCTGTCCAGCAAGGCCATCGGGTGGTGCTGACCTTCAACGTGGTCCTGCGCCCTGATTCAACGCAGACCAAGACAGCACACAGTCCGGCTTTGCAGGCGGCTTTGCAACAGCACTTTCAGCCGCAAGATGGTGCATCTTCCAAACAGCGTCTGGTGGTCTTTCTGGACCACGAATATTCACAAAAGGGATTGAGCTGGGGCTTGCTCAAGGGCCATGACAGAACGCACGCACAAGCCCTGCGCAGCGCAGCCGATGCGCTGGGTTTGCGCGTTTACCTGGCCTTGGCCGAAATTCACGAAATGTGGACGGCCAATCTGAGCGATGTGGACTACCGCAGGCCTCACAAAAGACAGGCAGAGCCCGAGCGTGACGAACTCATTGAGCACAGCACCACGCTGGACCATTGGGTGGACACCAACCATGTGGTGCAAAAAATCGGACACCTTCAAGTGCGTGACCACGACATTGTCAGTCTCCGGGAGACCGATGAAGACGATCTGGTCAACTCCGAATATGAAGGCTACATGGGCAATTACGGCGAAACGCTGGACTACTGGTATCGGCGTGCCGCAGTGGTGTTGTGGCCCCAGTCGAGTGAATTGCTGCAACAGTTTGACCTGGATGCCGACAAGGCCTTGCAAGCTTTGGTGGCGCTGGCGGGCCAATCCGAGCAAGCGGCCAAAGTTCTGAGCACGGTGCAGGCCGTTAAAGCGCGATTGCTCCGTTTTCAAAGCGAAAACCCCCAACGCTTTACCGACCAGTGCCTGATTGCCGCCAGTTTGTCAGACCCGCAACTGGCGCTTGAGTTGCTGGAGACGGCCTCGCCATGGGTGTTTGTCGCGGGGCACGCCGGTGGCTTGGCCGTCTTGGTCAAGGCGCATGGCCAGAAGTTCTGCGATGAGTTGCTCAGTCGTTGGCTGCAAAAGCATGACCTGGAGTCTCAGGTAAAACGCGTTCTCAGTGAATGGGCATACAGCTACGGCGGTACAACATTGCGAGAGCATTTGCTGGGGCAGACCGAGCTGATACCCGCCATGATGCAAGCGGGGCTTGACTTGTCCTGGATTGAGCGCTTCGCACAGGCCAGGTGCCAGCTTTGGCAACAACTTGAATCCCAATGGATCACTTTGACGCCCCAAGCGCGTGATACGGCATGGCCTTGGCGCAGCCAATTTGCGGCCGAACTCATTCGCATCGGATTGCTGTTACCCAGCACCCCACTGGCCGCTGACGTGGTTCGTCAACTGAATGAAGGTTTGGGCTCCCACTCGCTCGTTGTGCTCAGCCCCCTGTTGATCGAATTGGACAAAGTGGCGCACGCTGTTGCGGGTTGGTCCACTTTGCGGGAACGTGTGAAACAGGCCTTGGATCTGTCACTGGCCAAAGCCCTGCCCGAGCAAGGCGACTGGTCCATGGTGGTGCCGGTCATGCGCTGTCAATGCGCCGATTGCCGACAAGTGATGACCTTCCTGAAAAATCACGACAGCGCAAACGTGTTGCTGGCCATGGCAGAGGCCCGGCGAAAACACATCCTTGAAGAGTTTGGTCAATCCGGTCTGGGGCTGACGATGGAGGTGTTGCGCCAAGGTTCACCCCACAAACTGCGCATCAGCAAGCCGGCCAACTTGCGCGAAAAGGCCGCACAGCAGCGTGTGCAGCATGAACTGTGGCGTGCTGCTCTGGGCTGATGGATGGTGCAGACCTGAAAACCGATTTGTGAATTGATTCGACCTGCGTGAAGTTTTCAATCTTCACAGGTGTTGTCGATCGTTGGCTTCAGCCTCGACTTTGTGTCAGTGCAGAGCGGCGCAGACTGGCACGGTGTTCACTGAAAAATGCGCCGTGCAAATGTGGCACGGACACCCGCCAACCAGCAGAAATTCGAGGCCAAGCAGGCTGCGGTGCCGGTGCAAGCACTGGATGCTCATGACGCGATGTGATGGCTTGATTGAGAGTCGGCCATATTGGAAAACGGCAAGCAGCCTCAAATCCACCGAATGTATCTACAATGTAGACACAAAAGGAGAATGACATGGATGCCGTTATCCGCAAATGGGGCAATAGCCCTGCATTGCGCCTGCCAAGCGCAGTCATGAAGTCGGCCGCATTCGACTTGGAGCAGCACGTCATCATCACGGCAACGAAAGGTCGAATCGTCATCGAGCCCGCTACCCAGCCCGAATACAAATTAGAAGACCTGTTGGCAGGCATGACCGACGAGAACACCCATGACGCGGTGGACTTTGGCGGGCCAGTTGGGCAGGAAGCCCTCTGATGGTCACGCGAGCCTATGTGCCAGAAGCCGGTGACATTGTTTGGCTAGAGCTCGACCCACAAGCGGGACATGAGCATGCCGGTCATCGCTCAGCACTGGTACTCAGTCCGTCGGCTTACAACGCTAAAAAGGGGTTAATGATCTGCTGCCCCTTGTCCACGCAAATCAAGGGCTACCCTTTTGAAGTACTGACTCAAATCAGCGCAAAGCCGTGTGTGGTTTTGTCGGACCAGGTCAAGTCACTGGACTGGCGCGTGCGCAAAGCCCAAAAGAAGGGCGCGGTGTCTGAAGAGGTGCTGCAGGAAGTTCGCGCCAAGATCAAGGCGTTGCTGCAGATTCGTTGAGTTGGTGGAAACAGATTGACTGGCTATACTTGTATAGCAACTGTTCAAAGGGAATCAACCATGCTTGCCATCCGCCTGCCCGAAAGCATCGAAACACGCTTGGGTCAATTGGCCCAAGAGACCGGTCTGACCAAGACCGCGCTGGCGCGCGAAGCCATCCTCGAACACATCGATGACCTGGAAGACTATTTCCTGGCTGAGGCCCGCGCACGCAAGAACCGCAAAACCATTTCACTGGAAGACGTGGAGCGCGAGCTTGGCCTGGCAAATTGAATTTGACCCGGACGCCCTTAAGGACCTGCGCAAACTCGATCAGCCCATCCAGATCCGTTTGGTGGGTTTTCTGCGCACACGCGTCAGCAGCTTGACCAACCCCCGCGACATCGGCGAAGCACTTTCGGGTCAGCGCTTGGGCAGTTACTGGAAATACCGCGTGGGTGACTGGCGCATCATCTGTGACATCCAGGACCAGAAAATCCTGGTGCGCGTGCTGCGCATCGGTAATCGGCGTGAGGTCTATCGATAGGGTTTGAAGCGTAAAAATGCCATTTACGCTTCACGAATGAAGCGCAAATCTCTAAAATACGCTTCATGTACCTCTGGCAATTCCCTTACTGGCCTGAATTTCAGGTCGATCTGGCCGCGCTGCAACCGGCGTTGGCCGCTGCACGCTATGCACAAGGGCGGTCAATGGGACTCGCCAGCCATCTGCAACTGATGGACTTGGGCGCATTGGAACTGCAAGGCTGGGCCGACGAAGCCATCGCCACGGCGCAGATCGAAGGTGAGATTCTGCAAGTCAATTCGGTGCGGGCCTCAGCCGCCCGGCGCTTGCGCATGGCTGACGCCAAAGCGCTAGATCGTGATGCAAGGACCGAAGCCACGCTCGACGTGCTGCAGGCGGCCATCGAACAAAGCCAGCAGCCCTTGAGCCACGACACTCTGTACGGCTGGCAAGCTGCCTTGTTCCCTACCGGACGCAGCGGCATCCAGAAAATACGCACTGGCGCTTACCGCGACCATGCCGAACCCATGCAAATCGTGACGCCCCGCATGGGTAAGCCCGACATCGTGCACTACCAGGCACCCGATTCGGCCGACGTGCACGCACAGATGACGCGGCTGATTGAATGGTTCAACAGCAGCTTGAGCAAAACCGATGGACTGGTGCGTGCGGCGCTGGCGCACCTGTGGCTCGAAGCCATTCACCCCTTTGAAGACGGCAACGGCCGCGTTGGAAGAGCGCTGGTTGAAATGGCCCTGGCGCAAGACCTGAAAACCGACAAACGCTTGTGGAGCCTGTCGCAGCAAATGTGGTTGGACCGGGCAGGCTACTACGCCCAGCTGCAAGCGGCCACCGGACAGGCCAACATGGATGTGACGCCTTGGGTGCAATGGTTCGTGGGCTGTGTGCACAAAGCAGCCGATGCCACCTGGGACCACATGCAAGCGGCCATGCGCAAAACCCGCTTCTGGTCAGAACTGCGCGAGCAACACCCGCAGCTCACGCCCACACAAACCAAGGCGATCAACAAACTTTATGACGTGGGGCCTGAGGGATTTGCCAACGGCATCAGCACCGAGAAATACGTGAACCTGTGCCGCGTGTCGCGCGCCACGGCTTACCGTGAACTCACGGCGCTGTGCGAGATGGGGGTGTTGGTGCAGACCGGGGCGGGGCGGGGGACGCGGTATCAGCTCAATTTCGGCAAGCGCTGAGCCTGGGTAACCTGTGTATCCATCAGCTTTTTTAAAGTTGAAAGGGCGACAGGATGTTGGCCATTTTTTTGCAGCCTTTTGCCACAAACATCCCACACACAATCCCCTGGCCCATTGAAAATTTCCTCTGACTGTCCATTCGGAAAGATGCGCAAGACAATCAGATGCTCTGGCTTGCTTCGCAGTGCTACACCCCTGTTACCTTGTGTAGCCTTAATCTGAACTTCTCGACCATCCTTACTGACGGCATCATGGCCTGGGTGCGAGTTGGGATACAGATCAAGCCCATACGTGTGGGCAGCAAGTACTTCCCCAAGACTTCCGACAAGATGGCCGTCTGGGGTAAATTTTTTATTTTTGGTCTCAAACAGCAACTCCAATTCAGCGACCACCTTGTACAAGTCACGTACAAGTCGTGGGACTTCAGTGATCGCCGAATCCATGTTTAGCCCAGCTTCTTCATCAACAAAGCGTTCACCTGCCCCGGATTAGCCTTGCCCTTGCTGGCCTTCATGATCGGACCCACCAAACCATTCAGGGCTTTGGTGTTACCCGCCTTGAACTCTTCCACGATCTTGGGGTTGGCGGCCAGCACGTCGTCGATGATCTTTTCCAGCTCACCCGTGTCATTCATCTGCTTGAGGCCTTTGGCTTCGATGATGGCGTCGACTTCGCCTTCGCCGTTCCACAGGCCTTCAAACACCTGACGCGCGGCGTTGTTGCTGATGGTGTTGTCGCTGATGCGGCCGATCAGGGCGGCCAGTTGGGCCGCACTCACGGGCGCTTGCTCAATCGCCATTTCGCTCGCGTTCAGGCGGCGTGAGACTTCGCCCATGATCCAGTTGCTGGCCAGTTTGGCTTGGCCGCAGGCTTTGGCCGTGGCTTCAAAGTAGGCGGCAACCGCCTTGCTTTGCGTCAGCTGTGTGGCGTCGTATTCGGGCAGGGCGTAGTCTTTGACGAAGCGCTCGGCCATGACACGCGGCAGCTCGGCCATCTCGCCTTTGACGCGCTCGACCCAGTCGCGGCCGATCACCAGTGGTGGCAGGTCTGGGTCGGGGAAGTAGCGGTAGTCAGCGGCGTCTTCCTTGGTGCGCATGGCGCGGGTCTCGCCCGTGTCGGGGTCGAACAGCACGGTGGCTTGCTGGATGGTGTGGCCGTCTTCGATTTGGTCGATTTGCCACCGCACTTCGTAGTCGATCGCCTGCTGCATGAACTTGAAGCTGTTCAGGTTCTTGATCTCGCGGCGTGTGCCCAGCGGGTCACCAGGTTTGCGCACCGACACGTTGGCATCACACCGGAACGAGCCTTCTTGCATGTTGCCGTCGCAGATGCCGATCCAGGTGACGATCTTGTGCAGCTCTTTGGCGTATGCCACGGCTTCTTCGCTGCTGCGCATGTCGGGCTGGGTCACGATTTCCAGCAGGGGCGTGCCTGCACGGTTGAGGTCAATGCCGCTTTGCCCAATGAAGTCTTCGTGCAGCGACTTGCCCGCGTCTTCTTCGAGGTGGGCACGTTCCAGGCGCACGGTTTTGCGCACGGTCTCTTTGCCCACTTCCAGAAAGAACGACACTTCGCCGCCTTGAACGACAGGGATCTCGAACTGGCTGATCTGGTAGCCCTTGGGCAGGTCGGGGTAGAAGTAGTTTTTGCGGGCAAAGATGCTGCGCTCGGCGATGTGCGCGTTGATGGCCAGGCCAAATTCAATCGCACGTTCCACAGCGCCGATGTTCATCACGGGCAGCGTGCCGGGCAAAGCCATGTCCACCGCGCAGGCTTGTGTGTTGGCTTCAGCGCCGAAGGCGGTGGGCGCACGGCTGAAAATCTTGCTGTGGGTCGAGAGTTGGGCGTGTGTTTCGAAGCCGATGACGACTTCGTAACCTTGGACGAGTTTGCTCATGGTGTGTTTATCCGGTGAATCACAAGTGGCCTGTGGCCGTCACTGCGAGGAGCGCATGCGACGCGGCAGTCCATGGATCGCCACGCTTCGCTCGCGATGACGCAGCACTCAGCGAGGGGCGGGCGAACGCTTTGAGGAGGCAGGGCATGGCTCAAATGCCTTGTGGCTTGCGAAGGTGGAAATCGGTGGCTTGTTGCAGTCGGTGCGCAGCGTTCAGCAGCTGGGCTTCTTTGAAGCAGTTGCCGATCAGCTGCAGGCCCACGGGCATGTTGCCCGCGCCAAATCCAGCGGGCACGCTCATGCCGGGCAGGCCGGCCAGCGAGGCGGGCAGGGTGAAGATGTCGGCCAAATAATCGGCCACCGGGTCGTTGGCGTTCTCGCCAAACTTCCAGGCCACCGAGGGGGCCACAGGGCCTGCGATCAAGTCGCATTCTTTGAACGCGTTTTGGAAGTCGTCGGCGATCATGCGGCGGATTTTTTGCGCTTGCAGGTAGTAGGCGTCGTAGTAGCCGTGGCTCAGCACATAAGCGCCCGTCATGATGCGGCGCTTGACCTCGTTGCCAAAGCCTTCAGCGCGGGTCTTTTTGTACATGTCCACCAGGTCGGTGTAGTCCTTGGCGCGGTGGCCGAACTTCACGCCGTCAAAGCGGCTCAAGTTGGAGCTGGCTTCGGCCGGGGCAATGATGTAGTACACCGGGATGGACAACTCGGTGCGCGGCAGGCTGATGGGCACCAACTTGGCGCCGAGTTTTTCGTACTCGCGCAAGGCGTTGTCCACCGCAGCGCGCACATCTGCCGCCAAGCCTTCGCCAAAGAACTCTTTGGGAATGCCAATGCGCAGGCCTTCAATGGAGCTGTTGAGCGATGCCGAAAAGTCTTCACTGGGCATGTCCAGCGAAGTCGAGTCACGGTCCAAATCCGCGCCGCACATGGCACTCAGCAAAAGCGCGCAGTCTTCGGCGCTGCGGGCCATGGGGCCAGCTTGGTCCAGGCTGGAGGCGTAGGCGATCATGCCGTAGCGGGATGCGCGACCATAGGTGGGCTTGATGCCGGTGATGCCGCAAAAGCTGGCGGGCTGGCGGATCGAGCCGCCTGTGTCGGTGCCCGTGGCGGCAGGCGCCAGGCCAGCGGCCACAGCGGCCGCGCTGCCGCCAGACGAACCGCCAGGCACACGGGCCGTGTCCCAAGGGTTTTGCACCGGGCCATAGGCCGAGTTTTCGTTGGCCGAACCCATGGCGAATTCGTCGCAGTTGAGCTTGCCCAAAGTGACCATGCCCGCCGTGCGCAGGCGCTGCACCACGGTGGCGTCAAAGGGCGAGCGGTAGCCGCTCAGGATTTTGGAGCCTGCGGTGGTCGCAAAGTCTTGCGTGACGAACACGTCTTTGTGCGCCACAGGCACGCCTTCGAGGGGGCCTGCTGTGCCATCGGCCAGCTTGGCGTCCGAAGCTTGGGCCTGGGCCAGCGTCACTTCGCTGTCGATGTCCAAAAAAGCGTTGTGCGGGTTGCCGCCCATGCGTGCCAAAAAGCGCGTGGCCACTTCGACGGCGCTGACTTCTTTGGTTTGGAGCAGGGTGGCCAGCGCTTTCACGCTGAGGTTGTGCAGATCACTCATGGCTTACTCGATGACTTTGGGGACCAGGAACAGGCCGCGCTCGACGGCGGGGGCGCTTTGCTGGTTCAGATCGCGTTGGTTGGGTTCGCTCGCCAGGTCGGGGCGCAGGCGCAGCGTGATGTCCTGAATGGCCGCCACGGGGTGGGCCATGGGCGTGATGCCGGTGGTGTCCACCGCCTGCATGGCTTGCACGATGCCAAAAAAGCCGTTGATTTGAGTGAGCATGCGCTCGCTTTCGTCCGGCTTGAGTTCCAGCCGGGCGAGGTTTGCAATGCGGGCAATATCCTGTGAGGTCAGCGACATGGTTTAAACGGGAGGTAAAAGGTCAGTTTTTCCAGGTTTCGCAAGGCTTGTGTGCGTACGAGTGACCAGGGGATCGGGTATTATCCTGTGTTTGCTGCAGTGACAAGAACCTTCTTGACACCTGACTGCACGCAAACCCAGATTTGATTGTTGTGCGCACCCACCCTGAATCCCCAAGCGGATGGGTTGTGGCACCTAAGGATTTCCGAATGTTTTCTTCATTCCGCCGTTATTTTTCCAGCGACCTGGCCATTGACCTGGGCACTGCCAACACCCTGATTTTTGTGCGCGACAAAGGCATTGTCCTTGATGAGCCATCGGTTGTGGCCATTCGCCACGAAGGCGGCCCCCAAGGCAAAAAGACCTTGCAAGCGGTGGGCCACGAAGCCAAGGCCATGCTGGGCAAAGTGCCTGGCAACATCGAAGCCATTCGCCCCATGAAGGACGGCGTGATCGCCGACTTCACCGTCACCGAGCAGATGCTCAAGCAGTTCATCCGCATGGTGCACCCCCGCAGCACCTTCCGCCCCAGCCCCCGCATCATCATTTGTGTGCCTTGCGGCTCCACCCAGGTCGAGCGCCGTGCGATTCGTGAATCGGCACTCGGCGCAGGCGCTTCTGAGGTGTACCTGATCGAAGAACCCATGGCCGCAGCCATCGGCGCGGGCTTGCCTGTGTCAGAAGCTTCGGGCTCCATGGTGGTCGATATTGGCGGCGGCACCACCGAAGTGGGCGTGATCTCGCTGGGCGGCATGGTCTACAAAGGCAGCGTGCGCGTGGGCGGTGACAAGTTTGACGAAGCCATCATCAGCTACATCCGCCGCAACTACGGCATGCTGATTGGTGAACCCACAGCCGAATCGATCAAGAAAAACATCGGCTCGGCCTTTCCAGGCAGTGAAGTCAAGGAAATGGAAGTCAAAGGCCGCAATCTGTCCGAAGGCGTGCCACGCAGCTTCACCATCAGTTCCAACGAAATCCTTGAAGCCCTGACCGATCCGCTCAACCAAATCGTCTCGGCCGTCAAGACCGCGCTGGAGCAAACCCCGCCCGAATTGGGTGCCGACATTGCTGAGCGCGGCATGATGCTCACCGGTGGTGGTGCCTTGCTGCGTGACTTGGACCGCTTGCTGGCCGAAGAAACCGGCCTGCCGGTGCTGGTGGCCGAAGACCCGCTGACCTGTGTGGCGCGTGGTTGTGGCATGGCACTGGAGCGCATGGACCAGCTGGGCAGCATTTTCACCAGCGAGTAAAGCACTGCAGGTCAACGCTCGGGCGTGGACCTGCAGACGATTGACCCCCATCATCCGGTGCAACTGAACCATGGCTCTGGATACGATTGAGCGCAGCGCCCCGCCGATTTTTCGGCAGGGCCTTTCTTCGACCTCGAAGATGTTGCTGTTGGGCTTGTTGTCCATCTTGCTGATGGCCGCTGACCACCGTTTGCAAATTTCACAACCCATTCGTTCGGGGGTGGCCTTGGTTTTGTCGCCTTTGCAGTGGTTGTCACTGCAACCTGGGCGTGCCTTTGTCGCCATGGGGCAATATTTCGGCAACCTTGAAGAGGCACAAGATGCCGCGCAAAGTTACCAAAGCCGCACCATTGCGCAGGCACAGCGTTTGCAACAGGTGGAGCAGTTGGGTCAGGAAAACGCTCATTTGCGGCAACTGCTGGATTTGCGGGTTCAGATCGCAGGTCCCTCCAAAGCGGTGCAGGTCTTGTACGACACGGCCGATCCATACACCCGTCGAGTGGTGGTGGATCGTGGGCAGCTGGCCGGTATTGTTCATGGCTCAGCCGTCATCGATACGGCGGGTGTGGTGGGTCAAGTCACTCGCGTTTACCCCCTGGTCAGCGAGGTGACCTTGCTCACCGATCGGGATCAAAGCATTCCGGTCATGAATGCGCGCACAGGAAGCCGCCATGTGGCCAATGGCGACCCTTACACCTTGGGTGGATCATTGGATCTGAAGTTTGTGCCGGCTGGCGCAGACTTGCAAAAGGGTGATTTGCTGACCACCAGTGGCATTGATGGCGTCTATCCGGCGGGTTTGCATGTGGGTCGCATCGCACGCATCGACCGCCGTGTTGACTCATCTTTTGCCCGAGTCCATGCTGAGCCCATGGCCACGG
Source organism: Limnohabitans sp. 2KL-3 (assembly GCF_001269405.1). Lineage (NCBI taxonomy): Bacteria > Pseudomonadati > Pseudomonadota > Betaproteobacteria > Burkholderiales > Comamonadaceae > Limnohabitans > Limnohabitans sp. 2KL-3. The sequence goes on along the minus strand of NZ_CXON01000001.1, from coordinate 230,127 downwards.
AGCGGGGACGGCACTTGTTGGTGTTGTTGCCGGTCAAGGACTGGCCAGCAGCCCCCCCTGAGACGGGCAAGGCCTCCAACGCCAAGGCCAAGTCGTCCGGGTATTCGACGGCAGGAGCCAAACCATGATCATGCCCGCCGGTCGGCCGTTGTTGTTGCCTGCCAACCCCAAGTTCATCGGCATCACCCTGATGATGGCCTTGCTGGTGCACATGTTGTTGGGTTTGCTGGGCTGGTATTGGTTGCCGGACGTCTTGGCCATTGTGGTGGTGTTTTGGACAGTCCATCAGCCACGGCGGGTCGGTTTGGTGTTGGCCTTTTTGTTGGGCTTGGCCCTGGATGTGCACGAGTCGGCCTTGTTGGGGCAAAACGCCTTGTCTTATGTGGTCTTGTCCGGACTGGCCAACATTGCCCAACGCCGTTTGTTGTGGTTTCCGCTCAGAGAGCAAGCGCTGCAAATTTTGCCGCTGTTTGTGTTGGCTGCCTTGGTGGAGTGGTTGACGCGACTCGTTGCGCAGGACGCCTGGCCTGTGTGGACCCAAGTGTTGGGTCCTTTGCTTCAGGCGGCACTTTGGCCTTTGGTGGGCGCATTGTTGTTGGCCCCACAAAGGCGTGCATTTGAGCGTGACGATATTCGGCCGCTGTGACCATGCCTTTGCACCTGCCCTCACTTGCGGAATTGCGCGACACGCGTGTTGAGATTCAGCGTTTTCAGTACCGTGTGGCCGTGGTGCAATGGTTGGTGTTGTTTTGTTTTGCCTTGCTGGCCTCGCGCTTGATTTATTTGCAAGTGATTCGCCACGAAGATTTGCACGAGCAGGCCGAAAACAACCGCACGGCCATCTTGCCCACCGTGCCGCCTCGCGGCACCATCCTCGATCGAAATGGGGTGGTGCTGGCCAGTAACTACTCAGCTTATACTTTGGAGATCACCCCCTCCAAGGTCAGCGATCTGGAGGCCACCATCAACGAACTGTCGGAGTTGGTGGACATTCAGACCAAAGACCGTCGTCGTTTCAAACGTTTACGCGAGGAGTCCAAGAGCTTCGATTCCTTGCCCATTCGCAACCGGTTAACCGACGAAGAAGTGGCCCGCTTCAGTGCCCAGCGATACCGGTTCCCGGGTGTTGAAATCAAGGCCCGCTTGTTCAGACAGTACCCCTACGGTGAACTCGCCAGCCATGTGATCGGGTACATCGGGCGCATCAACCAACGCGAAAAAGAGCGGCTGGAAGAAGACGAGGATGCCTCCAACTACAGGGGAACTGAATACATCGGCAAGTTGGGTGTCGAGCAGCGCTACGAGCGTGAATTGCACGGCATCACTGGGGTCAACCAGGTTGAAACCTCGGCGGGTGGACGCGCCACGCGCAGTTTGTCCAGCCGCCCCGCCATTCCTGGGCAAAACGTGGTGCTGTCCATCGACATCCAGTTGCAGAAGATGGTGGAGGACCTTTTTGGCAATCGGCGAGGTGCTTTGGTGGCGCTGGACCCGAACACCGGGGAGGTATTGGCCTTTGTCAGCAAGCCCACCTTCGACCCCAATTTGTTTGTGGATGGCATTGATGTCGAGAACTGGCAAATGCTCAACGAATCGATTGACAAGCCTTTGCTCAACCGTGCTTTGCGCGGCACTTACCCTCCGGGGTCAACGTACAAACCGTTCATGGCCATGGCCGCCCTGTCCACGGGCAAGCGCAGTGCCAGTACCATCATCAACGACGCTGGCTCATGGACTTATGGCGGGCACACTTTCCGTAGCCATGGTGACCATGGCCTGGGACCGGTGGACATGGTGCGGTCGATCGTTTTGTCGAGCAATGTGTACTACTACTCGTTGGCCAACGACATGGGGGTCGATGCCATACATGACTTCATGAAGCCTTTGGGCTTTGGCCAAATCACGGGCATCGACTTGCCCGGTGAGGTGCGCGGCGTCTTGCCCAGCACCGAGTGGAAGCGCAATTACTACAAGCGGCCAGAGCAAAAGAAATGGTATGGCGGCGAAACCATTTCCTTGGGCATTGGTCAGGGCTACAACACGTTCACCATGGTGCAGTTGGCCTCGGCCACGGCCACTTTGGCCAGCGGGGGGCAACAGTACAAACCGCGCGTGGTCTCTGCCACGCAAGACGCTTTGACCCATGCGCAATCGGCCGTGCAGGTCTCTGAGTCGGTCAATTTAGGCTTCAAGCCCGAGCACATGGAAGTGGTGCGCAATGGTTTGGTCGGCGTGGTGACTTCGGGCACTTCAGCCCGAGTTTTTGCCGGGGCAGGTTACACCAGTGCCGGAAAAACAGGCACCGCGCAGGCGGTGACGATTGGACAAAAAGACAAGTACAACGCCGCCAAGTTGTCTGAGTACCAGCGCGACCACGCTTTGTACATGGCCTATGCACCTGCTGAGGCACCCAAAATTGCCGTGGCGGTGGTCGTTGAAAATGCAGGGTTTGGTGCCGCCTCTGCCGCACCCATTGCCCGGCGTGTGTTTGATTACTGGTTGTTGGGCCAATACCCCAGTGAAGAAGACATGGCCGCCACGCAAAAAGGGCAAACGGCCGGACCTGTCGGAACCCCACGGTCCAAAAAAGACGTGCCGCTGCTCAGTCCGAAAAACAAGCTGGGCGAAGAATGAGGTCTTGACCCTCAGGCATGGGGCCAGCGAAGCGCCAAGGATTGAAGGCCTCGAATCAGCATTTCCACCGAGATGGACACCAGGATCAGCCCCATCAAGCGTTCAAATGCGCTGACCACGCGTTCACCGACGACTTGTTGCAAGCGCTCGGCCATGAGCAGCACCCCTGCACAAACCACCATGGTCACCGTGAGCGCGGCCACCCATTCCAAACGGCGTTCGGGGGCCTGACTGACCAGCAACAAAACGGTGGCCATGGCCGAAGGACCGGCCAATGCCGGAATGGCCAAAGGCACGATCAGGGGTTCGACATCCGGGGTGGGACTGTCTTGGGCCGGAGGTGGAAAAACCATGCGCAGTGCGATCAAAAACAGCACCACAGCCCCACCAATTTGCAAGGACACATCGGACAGACTCATCGCTTTGAGGAAGCTTTGACCCACAAACATGAAGCTCAGCAGCAGGCCAAAAGCAATCAGGACTTCGCGCAGGATCACCCGTGCCCGTCGCTTCGGGGGCACGGCACGCAAGCTGTTGACAAAAATCGGGATGTTGCCCAGTGGGTCGGTGATCAGCAGCAGCAAGATGGTGGCCGAAGCAAAGGTGTGTTCCATGGCCATCAGCACGCGTCAAACGTGCTCAGCAAGGCCAGGTCCAATCCAGTGTCGTCAGAGCGGCCCTGCTGGCCGCTGAAGGTGCACCCATCAAAGCGAGGTGCCTCGTCAAGCTGGGGGATCTGAAAAGCAAAATGAAAAAAGCTGCGCATGCACCAAAGCATAGCAGCCCCCGGTGGGCGCATCAGGCGATGCAAGAAGCCGAAAAAGACGGGCAACTCGGACCCACCGGGGCTTGTCAGCGTCAGCCGCGAGGGGGCGTGTTCATGTTGTCAAATTTGACAAAGTACTGTTTGGCCATCGCGGCCAGTTGTGCATCCGAGGGGTGATCGCTTGCAATGCTGTCCACGATGGTGTTGGCTGTGGCTTTGTGGTGTTCGTTGCACCAAGTGCGAAACGCCAACCGAGTCTGCCCAGGCCCGGTCAACAGGACTTCGTGCGTGCCGATCAGGGCTTGGGCCACTTCGGCAAAAAAGGCGGGTGCATTGTCTGATGGGCCTTGGTGCTTGTGGTGGCTGCGTGATTGGATGCGCTGGGCTTGGACGTGCTCACGGTCAAACATGACCACATGGGCTTCGGTGTGGTCGATCCAGACGACGGCGTGAAAAGTACTCATGGGGCTCCTTATGCCAACAAATCAACGGTGGTGTTCTGCCAAAGACTGGCAGTCGATGCAGCGCTTGGCGACGGGGTAAGCGTTCAGCCGTTCGGCTGGGATGGTGATGCCGCAATCGGTGCAAATGCCATAAGTGCCCGCTTGCACACGCTCGAGTGCCGCTTCGATGTCGCCCAATTCGGCGGTTTCGTGCTCGTTCAGGGCGAATTCGGTCTGGCGTTCGGTTTGAATCTGAGCGCGGGATTCAAAACCATTGTCAAAGTGATCGGCGGCCACTTCGGCTCTGGAGCGCAGCCCACCGCGCTCATGGGCCATGCGTTGCAGCAGTTGTTGACGGGCCTCGATCAGGTGGGCTTTGTCGGCTTCGTGGAGGCGAGAGGGAGTGTTGAAAGAGGTGGTGCTCATGTCTGCATCATGAGCCGAGCCAGAGGGGGACAGGTTGATGCAGGTCAATGCCGACGAGAACGCTGTGCAGCGTCGTGACTGCGCTTGACCTGGATCAGTTTCGAGGGGCTTCGCGCCCCTGCTCGGGGTTCAGGCCTTGGCTTTGGCGCGTGCCAGCAGCAGTTCGGTGTTGGCTTTGCGGTCGGCGTTGACTTGTTGCAAGGTGGGGCGTTCGTTCATGTGCTTGAGGTAGTCGCGCACCGGCAGGTCGGCCAGAAAATCACGGCCATAGACGATTTTGGTGGCAGCCGAGACCAAGGGCAAATGCACCGCAGCAGCGCAGTCGGCCAAGCTCAGGCTGTCGCCCAGCATGTAAGGCTTGAATTGGGCCAACTTGGCAAAGGCGGCCACGTTTTTTTCGAGTTGGATGCCGGTTTTTTCCTTAGTGCTGTCGCTGATCTGGCCGCCAAAAAAAGCTTGTGGGTACAGGTTTCGAGCGACCAGTTCGAGGTGCAGCTCCAAAAAAGTCACCAATTCGCGCACCTTGGCTGCGGCAAATGGGTCTGCAGGCAGCAAAGGGTTTTGTGGGAATTTGTGCTCGATGTACTCCATGATCACGGCAGATTCACACAAGTTGCCGTGTTCGGTTCTCAGGTAAGGCACTTTGCCCAAGGGGCTGGCTTGTTCATCGGTTTGGCCCACCCAGGCCAGTTCTTCCTGAAAAGGCACGCCTTTTTCAAGCAAGGCGATTTTGACTTTGTTGTAGTAGTTGCTGGCTGAAAAGCCGCAGAGTGTCAGCATGGGGGCTCCTGTGGGGGTTGAAAATTCAAACACAAGGCTAACCGAGCCCAAGTCCTGGGAAGGTCACCCACTTGACCCTTGACCGTTCAGGGGGACAGGGGCTGACTTGTGTGTGACTGCTGGATGCCCGCCATCTCTTAAGATCGGGCGCTTGTTTTGACCCCAACTTTCATCCAAGCCATGACCGCACGCAATACCACTGTCCAAGCCGATGCCAACGCGCCCGCCGTCACGGCACTGTTGGCCCATTTTGTAGCCAACCACCCCTCCAAGGGCTGGACGCACGAGGTGGAGCAACAAGCCCACCGCACCTTTGCCAACTGGGCCGGTTGCGCCGTTGGACCCAGCACGCACGAAACGGTGACGGCGGCGTTGGCCGCTGTGCAAGCACTCGAACCCGCCCCCCAAGCCGCCGTTTTGGGCCGCAAAGAGCGGGTGGACATGGCCAATGCGGCGATGCTCAATGGCATCAGTTCGCACACCTTCGACTTTGACGACACCCACCTCAAGACCATCATTCACCCGGCAGGTCCAGTGGCCTCGGCAGCTTTGGCGCTGGGCGAGCATTTGGGTGCGTCCGGGCGTCAGGTGATTGACGCGCTGGTGCTGGGGGTGGAAGTGTCGTGTCGCGTGGGCAATGCCGTGTACCCCCACCATTACGACCGGGGTTGGCACATCACGGGCTCGACCGGCATGTTGGGCAGCGCAGCCGCTTGTGCACGTCTGTTGGGGTTGGACGCGGTTCAAACCCAAATGGCCTTGGGCATTGCCGCCTCGCAACCCGTGGGCCTGCGTGAACAGTTTGGCACCATGACCAAACCTTTTCATCCGGGGGCGGCCGCCAAGGCCGGCTTGATGTCGGCATTGCTGGCACGCCATGGTTTCACCTCCTCACGCCGGGCGCTCGAAGCACCGCGTGGCTTGATGCAGGTGTTTTCCGACAAAACCGATTGGGCTGAAATCACTGAAAACCTGGGCCAGACCTGGGAAATCGCCCTGAACACCTACAAACCCTTTGCCTGTGGCATCGTCATTCACCCGGCCATTGACGCCTGTGTGCAACTGCGCAACGGTCATGCTTTGACGGCAGATCAAATTGCCCGCATCACCGTTCGGGCACACCCTTTGGTGCAAGAGCTGACCGGCAAGAAAACCCCACAAACCGGTTTGGAGAGCAAGTTCAGCGTGTTCCATTCTTGCGCCGTGGCCATCATGAAGGGCCAGGCAGGAGAGCATGAGTACGCGGACGAGGTGGTCCGCTCGCCCGAAGTCATCGCCTTGCGTGACCGTGTCGAGCTGATCGTGGACCGCCAGATCCACGAAGCCTCGGTGGACGTGACGATCGAGACCACCGACGGCCGCAGCCTGCACATCTTCATCGAGCGGGCCATTGGCAGTTTGGAAAGGCCCATGACCCACGATTTGCTCAAGGCCAAGTTTGTGGACCAAAGCGCGCCGATCCTGGGCCTTGCCCAGTCCGAACAGGCCTGGCTGGCGTGCATGGGCTTGGCCGATCAGCCTGATTTGAAAACGGTGCTCCAAAGTTTGACCCAGGGCTGAACGGGTGGGTCCAAGGATCCACGCCCTTTGTTCCAACCAAGGGCGCGAGCTTAGACCCGTGTCAAACTCAAAAACGCCGCTTGCACCGTGGCCTGCCCGGTGTCGGTCAGCAGGTCGGCCACGCGGCCTTGGTGGCGGATGGCACCTTTGTGCAGCACGATCACGCGGTCGGCGTGTTCGACTTCTTCGACCAGGTGGGTGGCCCAGAGGGTGGCCACGCCTTGTTCGCGTTGCAGGTCTTGCACCGCTTGCAGCAGTTGCACGCGCGAGGCCGGGTCCAAGCCCACGGTGGCTTCGTCCATCAGCAGCACGGCGGGGCGGTGCAGCAGGGCTCGAACCAGTTCGATCTTGCGCCGGTTGCCGCCAGACAGGGTGCGGCAAGGCTTGTGCAGATGTTCCATCAGGCCCAGGCGCTCCAGCCCTTCGTGAATGCGGGCGTCGGCCGTGGCGCGGGACATGCCGTGCAAGTCGGTGTGAAAGCGCAAATTGGCCTGCACGCTCAAGTCCAGGTCCAGCGCCGGTTGCTGGAACACCACCCCCAAGTGGGCCAGGGCGCGGGGTGCGGCGCTGCGCATGTCGTGGCCCAGGATGTGGATGCTGCCGGTATCAGGCGCAAACAAGCCCGTCAGCAGCTGCATCAAGGTGGATTTGCCCGCGCCGTTGGGGCCCAGCAGGGCGACGCGTTCACCGGGCATGAGGCTCAGGGTGACCTCGCTCAGGGCCACATGGCCTTGGTAGGCCTTGCTCAAGTTGTCGGCTTTCAGGGCGGCGGCAGGGGCAGCAGGGGTGGCGGAAGAGGTCATGCAGGATTCCATCGAACGGGTCATTCGGCCAGCAGTTTCATGCGTTGCAGCAACTGGCGTTCACGCGCCGCGATTTGCAGCAGGGTTTGTTTGTAGCTGGGGCTGTCCAGGTAGGCAGCGTCTTGGTCATAGCGTTGCAATTCGTGGATGTGGCGCGGTGTGAACATCGCCGCCCGAAACGCATCATGCAAGGTTTTGACAATGGCCGCCGGGGTGCCCGAGGGGGCCACCAAGCCCCAGGGCGAGTGGTAGACCGATTGCGCAAACCCCAGCTCTTTCATGGTGGGCACGGCTGGCCAGCGGTTGCTGCGTTTGTCGCTGAACACCGCCAAAAGGCGCAGTTTGCCTTGTTCGACCCATGGCGCAAAACCTGTGGAGTTGACCCCGGCCATGATGTTCCCGCTGGCCAAGGCCAGCATTTGGTCGGTGGTGCCTTTGAAAGGAATGTGGGTGTAGGCAATTTGCTGCGCCCCCAGCAGTTCTTCCATGGCCAGGTGCGGTGTCGAGCCCATGCCGGTGGAGCCCAGCATCAGGGCCGTGGGGTTTTGGCGTGCCCAGTCCAACAGGTCTTGCACCTTGTGCCATGGGCTGCTGGTGGGCACCAACAAGCCAAAAGTGGTGCTGGACACCTGCAAGATGGGGCTCAAGTCGGTCAAGGGGTCCCAAGGCACTTTGTTCATGAGCGCGTGGCGTAACACCGGCAAGGGCAGTTGGCCAATGGTGTAGCCATCGGGCAAGGCCGCTTTGAGCAAGGGCGCCACCATGGTGCCCGCTGCACCGGGCCGGTTGATGACCACGATGGTTTGGCCCAGGCGATAGCCCGCTTCTTCGGCCAGGATGCGAATGCTCAGGTCGGTGCCGCCACCCGCAGGCCAGGGCACGATGAGTTGAATGGGTTTTTGGGGCCAGGCTTGCGGCGTGCTGGCTTGGGCCAAAGGGGCACCAGCCATGCTGGCTGCACTCAGCAGCCAATGTCGTCGGGTCCAGGTGGGAGGCGCAAAAAAACCATGTGTCATGTGCCAATTTAAGCAAATTGCACGCCAAGAGTTCGCTGGCTTTGACCTGAAGCCCAAAGCCAGCATGGGGTGAAAGGGGCGGTGGTCGCGGTCCGCGCACAAGCAGGGTTCAGCTTTTGGTGTCCATTTTTGTCAGCCCGTGCAGGCACAGCTCTTGCAAAATAGCGCTTGCAAATGCGCAGTGTGTCAAAACGGAACACCTGCATCCCCCCAAAAAACAGGAGACACCCCATGAAACCATCTCGCACCCCGATTGCACGCGGCCTGACGGCCTGCACCTTGGCCGTGGCACTGGCCTGGTCTTGGGCGGGCCAAGCCCTTGCCCAAAGCGTTTATGTGTCCTCGGAAAAAGACAACAAAGTGCTGGTGTTCGACGCCGCGGGCAAGCTGCAGTCCAAGATCGATGTGTGCAAACGCCCGCGCCACATGATGTTCAGCAAAGACCAGACCAAAATTTATGTCTGCTGCGGCGACAGCAACCAGCTGGGTGTGGTGGACCGCGCCAGTGGCAAGATGGTCGATACCGTGCCCTTGGGCGACAGCCCTGAAATTTTTGACCTGAGCCCGGATGGCAAAGTGGCCTATGTCTCGATTGAAGACGACAGCGTGCTCGCCGCCTATGACCTGAGCACCAAAAAACAGCTCTTCGAAGTCAAAACCGGGGGAGAGCCCGAGGGGGTGATGCTTTCTCGCGATGGCAAATTCGCCTACGTCACCTCGGAAGAAGCCAACGTGGTCCATCTGATTGACCTGAGCAGCAAAAAAATCGTCAAAGACATCAAAGTCGGCAACCGCCCACGGCGCTTTGCCGCCTCGCCCGATGGCAGCGAAATCTGGGTCAGCAATGAGCTGAGCGCGAATGTGTCGGTGATCGACGCCAAGACCCACACCGTCAAGGGCACCGTGGCTTTTGAGATCAAAGGCATGCGCGCCAGCGACATCACCCCGGTGGGCGTGCTCATGACCCGCGACGGCAAGACCGCCTGGGTCAGTTTGGGCAAAGCCAACCATGTGGCGGAGGTCGATGTGGCCACGCGCAAAGTGCGCCGCACCGTTCTGGCGGGCAAGCGGGCCTGGGGCCTGGCCCTGAGCCAAGATGAAAAGCAGTTGTATGTGACCAATGGCTTGTCCGATGACATGACCTTGGTGGACACCCAGGCGGGCAAAGCCATCCGTACCGTGGCCGTGGGCCGCGTGCCCCACACCCCGCTGGTGAGCCCATGACGCTCTGCCCCGATGGCCGCAGCGGGGCCTGCACACGCCAGGCGCGAGCACGTTTGGCCCCAGGGTTTTTGCAGCCCATGCTGGCTGCAAAGGCCTTGACCGCCCTGGGCCTGCTGGCCGTGGGCCTGAGTGCAGCACCCGTGGCGCAGGCGGCCACCCACTCGGTGGCCTTGGTGTCTTTGGACGACGACGCCCGTTACCAAAGCCGCCGTCTGGAGCGCCGTTACCCGGGTCATCCCGCCGGGCGCTTGCTGCCAGCGGCGCAGTTGGGGGCCAGCGATGCCGAAGTCGGTTTGCGTGCGGCCGGACATTCGATCAAAGTGATCGAAGCCACGGCCAGCAGTGCCGCCGATCTGGGCAAGGTTTTGCAACAACTCAAAACCGACCGCGTGGCGTATTGGGTGCTGGATCTGCCCGAAGCCCAGTTTGCCCAAGCCGTGCAGGCCGCAGGCAGCAGTGCCTTGTTGTTCAACGCCAGCGCTGGCGCCGATGCGCTGCGGGGCAGCCAGTGCGCGGCCATGCTGTTTCACAGCTACCCCAGTCAGGCCATGTTCAGCGATGCGCTGGCCCAGTACTTGGCTGCGCGTTCTTGGCGCAACGCGCTGGTGCTGCAAGGCCCCGAAGCGGCCGACCAGTTGCAAGGCCAGGCCTGGCAACGGGCGGCCAAGCGCTATGGCATCAAAACGGTGGACACCAAGGCCTTCAAGCTCTCGGGCGATCCGCGAGAGCGCGATCTGTCCAACACCCGCTTGCTCACCAACGACCGCAACCACGATGTGGTGGCGGTGATGGACGCCGATGGCGAGTTTGCCCGCACGCTGCCCTACGCCACGCAGCAGCCCCGCCCGGTGGTGGGGGCCAATGGTTTGGTGGCCTTGGCCTGGCACACCCAGTGGGAACGCAACGGCGGCCCGCAGGTCAACCGACGCTTTGCGCGGCTGGCCCAGCGGCCCATGGTCGGCCAAGACTGGGCCGCCTGGGTGGCCGTCAAGTCCATCGCGGCCCTGGTCAGCGATCACAGCAAAGCCGCCTTGCCCGAACAAGCCCGCTTGCTGCGCAGCGGCCAGGTGTTTGTGGACGGGGCCAAAGGGCCACGCCTTTCTTACCGTGCTTGGGACGGGCAGTTGCGTCAGCCCCTGTTTTTGAGCCATGTGGATGGTGTGGCGGGCACTGCGCCGCTGGACGGCGTGTTGCACCCGATTGAAGTGATGGACACCCTGGGTGTCGATGAAAAAGAAAGCCCATGCAAAGCCAAACCTTGAACGTGCAGCCCCCGCAAAGCCCACCCGGCAAAGGCCTGCATTTGCTGCGGGCCTTGCGGGCCGTGGTCGGGCGCGAGATCCACAAATTTTTGCGCCAACCCGCACGCCTGGCCTCGGCCCTGGTGCGGCCGCTGCTGTGGTTCGTGGTGTTTGCCACGGGTTTTCAGAACGTGTTTGGCGTGTCCATCATCCCGCCGTATGAGACCTACATCGAATACAAGGTCTACATGCTGCCGGGCTTGCTGGGCATGATCGCGTTGTTCAACGGCATGCAAAGCTCGCTGTCTCTGGTGTATGACCGCGAGATGGGGCTCATGCGTTTGCTGCTCACCGCACCCCTGAACCGCGCCTGGTTGCTGGCCTTCAAGCTGCTGGCGGGCACCAGTTTGTCCGTGCTGCAAATGGTGGTTTTTTTGGGCGTGGCCTGGGTGTTGGGGGTCGATGTCGCCCCGCTGCACGCCTTGCTGGCGCTGCCGGCCATGGTGCTGGCCGCCGTGCTCATGGCCGCGATGGGGCTGGTCTTGTCGGTGTATGTGCGGCAGCTGGAAAATTTTGCGGGTGCCATGAACTTCGTGATTTTCCCCATGTTCTTCATCAGCTCGGCCCTCTACCCCTTGTGGAAATTCGAAGAAGCCGGGGCCGTGTGGCTTTACCAATTGGCGCTGTTCAACCCCTTCACACAAGCGGTGGAGACGATGCGCTTTGCCTTGCAAGGGCAAACCTACGCCACCGGCTGGCTGGTGGGCGTGCTGGGCACGCTGTTCTTTTTTGCGTTGGCGGTGCGTGGCTATGACCCGCAGCGTGGCGCGATGCGCCAACGCGGCGCGGCTTGAAAAACCCCTGGAGCTGAGATGCACACACTTTTGACGCGCCGTCGCGCCCTGGCTGGTTTGGGTGCGTCGCTGACCGCCACCGCCTGGGCTCAGTCGGCAGACCCGACCGGGGGAGACCCCTTGGGTTCCATGCAGTGGCCAGTGGTGATTAAAAAGTACATCGGCACTGCGCCCTGGCGCTTCACCGACGAGGTGGTGGTCAAAGGCCCCGAGTTCGCCGAAGACGCCATGAACGTGCCGGTGTTCGTCGATGCGCGGGCACTGGCGCGCTCAGCCGGGCCGATTGACCGGATTCGGCTGGTGGCTGACCGCAACCCGATCCAGCACATTCTGGACTTTGAACCCCTGGACAGCTGGCCGGTGTTGGCGTTTCGCTTTCGCATGGAGCAAGGCTCACCCGTGCGGGCCTTGGTGCGCACACGCGATGGGCGCTGGCATGTGGGCCAGACCTGGGTGAATGCGTCGGGCGGTGGCTGCACCGTGCCGGGCATCACGCGGGCCGACGGCTCCTGGAGCCGCACGCTGGGCCAGGTGCAGGCGCGGGTCTTTCGCAACGTGCTCGAAGGCGGCACGCGCTTGCGCCTGCGCGTCATGCACCCCATGGACACGGGTTTGGTGGCGGGTATCCCGAGCTTTCACATCGAACACCTGGAGTTGCGCGACCCGCAAGACCAAGCCGTTTGGCGGCTGGCTTTGCACGAACCGGTGTCTGAAAACCCGCTGCTGACGCTGGAGCTGGGCGACACTTTGCGGGGGCCGTGGCAGCTGAGCGGGCGCGACAACAACGGCAACCGCATCCAGGCGCAGGTGAAAGCATGAGGGCGGCCCAGCTGCGCCGGGCCTGTGTGGGGCTGTTGGCCTGCCTGAGCGCTCAGGTCTGGGCAGTCGATGCGGCCCGGCTCGATTACCAATTGCAGCCCCGGCAAATTGCCCCGGACACCTGGGTGATCGAGGGGGCGGTCGAAGACTTCAGCCGCGCCAATGGCTGCAACATCATCAACACCGGCTTTGTCAGCACGGCGGCGGGCACGCTGGTGCTCAACACCGGGCCTTCGCGCCTGTATGGCGAACAGCAAAAGGCGGCACTTGAGCGGGTGAAGGCGCAGCCGGTCAAGCAGGTGGTCAGCCTCAATTTGCACCCTGATTATTTTTTGGGCAACCAAGCCTGGGGCGATGTGCCCACCGCCGCCTTGCCCGGCAGCCGAGCCGGCATGCAGGCCGAGGGCAAGGCCTACGAAGACAATCTGTACCGCCTGTGTGGCGACTGGATGCGGGGCACCGAGTTTCGGCCCTCGCGCCAAGACATTCAGCCCGGGCGCTTCGATTGGGGCGGTCACGCCATGGAATGGGTGCGCTTGCAAGGCCACACCGATGATGATTTGGTGCTGATTGACCACAGCACCGGTGTGCTGTTTGCCGGGGGGCTGGTGTTTGCCGAGCGTGTGCCCACGCTGCCGCACGCCCATTTGCCCCGCTGGATCGCCAGCTTGCAGCGCATCCGCGAATGGATCACTCAGGGCCGCGTCAAAACCGTGGTGCCCAGCCACGGCCCGGTGCACACCGGCACCCACGGCGTGGACCAGACCCTGGACTGGCTGCAGTGGTTGCACGCGCGCATGCAGACCAGCGCCGCGCAAGGGCTGGACCTGTCAGAGGTGTTGCGCTTGCCCATTCCTGAGCGTTTTGCCCGGTGGGCAGCCTTGCGGGCCGAGTACGCACGCAACCTGACCACGCTGTACCCGCGCTATGAGACTGAACAGTTTTCAATGCAGACTGCTCCGACTGCACATTCAAAGTGATCCAAAACTGAACATTCAGGTGTGCCCAAGTTGTTCAGCGGTCGGCGGGCGCACATTGAATCCCGTGATTTCTAAGGGTTATTCCGGACATTTTGGGGGTGAACGTCGTGTTCTGAGGGTGGCACGGTAATTGCCAAAGAACAACACGGCACATGCCAGCCCAGTCTGATGGATTGGCAAGTCGTTCATTTTCTTCAACGCTCTGACCCCTTCTTTCAACAGGAGACACCACTGTGAAACTCAAACTTTTAAGCTTGCTCGTCATGATGGCCGCCGCACAAGCGGGCGCCCAAGTCACCAACGACATGATCACCAAGGACGCCGCTACGACCAACGACGTTTTGTCCTCGGGTCTGGGCACACACGGTCAGCGTTATTCGCCGCTCACCGATGTGAACGCCAAGAGCATCAGCAAACTGGTGCCCGTGTGGTCCATGTCATTCGGCGGTGAAAAGCAGCGCGGTCAGCAATCGCAACCCCTGGTCCATGGCGGCAAGATGTTCGTCACGGCCTCTTACTCGCGCATCTTTGCGGTCGACGCCAAGACCGGCAAAAAGCTCTGGAAGTACGAGCACCGCCTGCCCGAAGGCATCATGCCTTGCTGCGACGTGATCAACCGTGGCGCAGCCTTGTTTGACAACCTGGTCATCTTCGGCACCCTGGACGCCCAATTGGTGGCCCTGGACCAAAACACCGGCAAAGTGGTGTGGCGCGAGAAGATCGACGACTACTCTGCAGGCTACAGCTACACCGCTGCGCCCTTGATTGCCGATGGCTTGCTCTTGACTGGCGTGTCGGGTGGTGAATTCGGTGTGGTGGGTCGTGTGGAAGCGCGTGACCCCAAGACCGGCAAGATGGTCTGGTCCCGTCCTGTGGTTGAAGGCCACATGGGTTACAAAGATGGCAAGGAAAACGGCATCACCGGTACGACCAACGCCACTTGGCCAGGCGACACCTGGAAGACCGGCGGTGCATCCACCTGGATGGGCGGCACTTTCAACGCCAAAACCGGCTTGGCCTATTTCGGCACCGGCAACCCCGGCCCTTGGAACAGCCACCTGCGCAAGGGTGACAACCTGTACTCCACTTCTACCGTGGCCATTGACGTCAAGTCCGGCCAGATCAAGTGGCATTACCAGAACACCCCCAACGACGGCTGGGACTATGACGGCACCAACGAGTTTGTGCTGTTCGACATGGACGGCAAACTCATGGGCGGCAAAGCCGACCGCAACGGTTACTTCTATGTGAACGACGCCACCACCGGCAAACTGGAAAATGCCTTCCCGTTTGTCACCAAAACCACCTGGGCCAATGGCATTGACTTGAAGACAGGTCGTCCCAACTTTGTGCCTGAAAACCGTCCTGGCGACCCCACTGGCGCAGGTGGCGATGGTCAAAAAGGCAAAGCCGTTTTTGCAGCCCCAGGTTTCCTGGGCGGCAAAAACCAGATGCCCATGGCCTACAGCCCCAAGACCAAATTGTTCTATGTGCCTTCCAACGAATGGGGCATGGAAATCTGGAACGAGCCCGTCACCTACAAAAAAGGCGCGGCTTACCTGGGCGCTGGTTTCACCATCAAGCCTTTGTACGACGATTACATCGGCTCGCTGCGTGCTGTGAACCCCAAGACCGGCAAGATCGAGTGGGAAGTCAAGAACGAAGCGCCTCTGTGGGGCGGTGTGTTGGTGGCTGGTGACTTGGTGTTCTGGGGCACGCCTGAAGGCTACCTGAAGGCCGCTGACGCCAAGACCGGCAAAGTGGTGTGGCAGTTCCAAACCGGCTCGGGCATCGTGGCGCCTCCCATCACCTGGAAAGAAGGCAACGACCAGTACGTGTCCGTGGTCTCTGGCTGGGGTGGTGCGGTTCCGCTGTGGGGCGGTGAAGTGGCCAAGAAGGTCAACTTCCTCGAACAAGGCGGGTCTGTCTGGACCTTCAAGATGATGAAGTAAATCCCAGGCGCTGGCCCTGAAAACCTCCTCGGCCTCTGGGCCGAGGAGCAAGACTTACCGGCCCCGGTCTTGGAGACCCGGGCCAAGTGGGTCATCGGGGCGGGCATGGGCGCATTTTTTTGCCCAAATTTCAAGATACCCCCATGAAGACTTCACTCCACCTCATGGCCTTGGCCATTGGCATCGGCGCTGCAGGCTTGGCCCAGGCCAGCGATGCTGAGGCCTTGCTCAAAGACAGCGGCTGCTTGTCATGCCACGCCAAAGCCGAAAAAATTGTGGGTCCCGCATTTTTGGCCATCGCCGACAAATACCGGGGCGACAAAGATGCTGTGGCCTCCTTGGTGCAATCCATTCAAAACGGATCCAAAGGCAAATGGGGCCGCATTCCCATGCCCGGGCACAGCAGCATCAGCCAAGATGACCTGAAAACCATGGCGCGACACGTTCTGGCCACCAAACCCTGATTCATCGGTCGGCACAAGCCACACATGGCGTGGCCTGTGCCCCGAACTTTCCGAAGATGTCCGCGAAGGTTCCTGAACCCACCCAGGCCATGGATTTACGCCGCACGCTGCTTGCCCGGTTGACCCTGGCCTTTGCCGTCTTGTTGCTCCTGTTTGGGCTGGTGTGGCTCAAAGACTTGCGTGAAGACGCGCTGGCCGAACAACAAGCCACCGTGCACCTGATCGAGTTGTTGCTGGCTTCGCCCGATGACAACGCCCCCGCCCGTCTGGCAGCGGCCCTGACCCCCGGGCAGTTTCGCCACGTCAAACTGGACATGTCTGCGCCCGAGCCCATGAGTCCCGGGACGCTAGCCCAGCCCCAGGGATTACTGCCATGGCTGGGTTTGTCCATGGAAGGCGCACAGGCGCACCGCATCCGTGTCGGCACGCAAGACCTGTGGATCAGCCCCGACCCCGACAGCGAGTTCCGCGAAAAACTCTCCACCTCCGTGCAAGTGCTCATCATGCTGGTGCTGTTTTGTGGCATTTGCCTGGGCCTGACCTGGTTTGCGGTGGACCATGCCCTGTCCCCGGTCAAAGAACTCAATGCCGGACTGGTGCGCCTGGCGGCGGGCCAAGAGCGTGCCCAATTGCCCGGCTTTGCCTTGCGCGAATTTGCGGCCATTGCCCAGGTGGTGGACCAGCTGGCCGACAGCTTGAGCCGAGCCCGCGAAAGCCAGCGCCGCCTCACACGCCAGCTGATGGAAGTGCAAGACAAAGAGCGCCGCGAACTGGCCGCCGAGTTGCACGACGAATTTGGCCAATCGCTCACCGCCATCAGCGCCACAGCGGCCTACATCGAGCACCACGCCCACCATGCCGAGGCGGCCACCCTGACCGACTGCGCCCGAGAAATCGGCACCGAGTCGCGCCGCATCTCCGGCCATGTGCGGCAAATGCTCACCCAATTGCGCCCCTATGGCCTGGAAGACAGCGGCATGCGCGAAGCCCTGCGCGAACTGGTGTCAGCTTGGCAGGCCCGCTTGCCCGATTTGCAGATCAAGGCCCACATCGGCCCACTGCCCGCCGTCTCGGCCGAAGTGGGGTTGGCCCTTTACCGCTGCTTGCAAGAAGCCTTGACCAACTGCGTGCGCCACAGCGGTGCCCAGCACATCGAAGTCACCGTGGGCGTGCTGGCGCCAGAACACAGCACTGCGCCAGGGGATGAACCGGTCAGGCGCATCGGATTGACCGTGTCGGACAACGGCACAGGCCATGCCCAGGTTTTGCAGCGCCAACCGGGCGGCGGCCTGCTGGGCCTGCGCGAACGGCTGGCCATGGTGGGTGGGCAGTTGCACATTTCAGATCGGCCAGGCGGGGGCGTGGTGCTGAGTGCCACGCTGCCTGTGCAAGACAAGGAGACGTTGTGAGCATTCAGGTCATGATCGTGGACGACCACGCGGTGGTGCGCACTGGCTACAGGCGCTTGATCGACGCCGAGCCCGACTTGCGTGTGGTGGCCGATGTGGCCACCGGCGACGAGGCCTGCGCCGCTTTGCGCGACACCGCCATCGACGTGGTGGTCATGGATTTGTCACTGCGCGAAGGCAGCGGCCTGGAGGCCATCAAACGCCTGCTCGAGCGCCAGCCTCATTTGCGCGTGCTGGTCTTCAGCATGCACGAGTCTGTGGGCTATGTCACCCAAGCCTTGCGCAATGGGGCCTTGGGCTACATCACCAAAAACTCCGAACCGCTGGAGATGATCGCCGCCATCCGCAAAGTGGCGCAGGGCCAGCGGGTGTTTTCAGCCGACGTGGCCCATGCCCTGGCCTGCCAGGCCGCCGAAGGCAGCGACGTGCTGGACAACCTGACCCCCCGGGAGTTCGACATCCTGCGCCTGTTCACGGGCGGTCAGGCGCCGGTGCAAGTGGGTGAACAACTGCACCTGAGCGGCAAAACCGTGCTGAACCACCTGTCCAACATTCGACGCAAACTCGAGGTCAATTCCGAATTGGAGCTGCTGCTGCTGGCCGCCCGCAACGGCTTGGTGAAACTCGATGCGTAAGCCGCACCCGCAAACCCCAAGCTTGCACCTTCGGTAGGTCGGCACTCGAAGAGTCCGACGTGTGCGCGCATCAGCACAGGACCCATGTCGGGGCTGAAGCCGCCGACCTACAAATACCCCGTAGGTCGGTACTCGAAGAGTCCGACGTGTGTGCGCATCAGCACAGGACCCATGTCGGGGCTGAAGCCGCCGACCTACCGGATACATCCCCCGCAACTCGGGGCTTCAGCGCCGACAGGCCTTCCGCCTGCAGGTGATGCGCGGGAAATTTTCCCGACCTGTTCGGGCGAGTTTCCCGGGTGTTTTGCAGGGCAGGTGGCTAAGCTCCATGCATCTCAACGGGGTCAGAGCCAAAGAGAAGCCTTCGAGACACATTCCATGAAAAAAACCATGAGCACACGACACCCTCACACCTTGGTTGCCACCGCTGTTTTGTCACTGTTCGCCACCTGTGCAGCGGCCCAAAACGCTGCACCGACCAACAGCACGTCCGAAGTGGTGGTCAAAAGCACCAGCATTTTGCCCAGCAGCATTGAAAACCTCCCCGGTTCTTATTCGGTCCTGACCCAGGCGCAAATTGAGGCGCGTGCACCGTTTTCCATCGTCGAGACCATCCGTGAAATTCCGGGTTTGCATGTGGTGGCCGAGGATGTGGCGGGCACGCACCTGAACATCGGCATGCGCGGCCTCAACCCCCGCCGCAGCTCGCGCACTTTGCTGCTCGAAGACGGTGCACCTACGGTGTTTTTTGCGCCTTATGCTGACCCATCCTCACACTACAGCACGCCTTTGGAACGCGTCGAGCGCGTGGAGGTGTTGAAAGGCTCAGGCCAAGTCCTGTTTGGCCCACAAACCATGGGTGGCATGATCAACTTTGTCACCCGGCCCGTGCCCACGCAGGGGGCCACTGGCTCGGTGAAAGTCACGGCCGGGCAGCAAGCGTACCAAGGTGCCCACTTCAATCTGGGCACCGGCACCGAAAACGGTGGCGTGATGCTGGATGTGCTGAAAAAACGGGGCGATGGCATTCGCGCAGAGCACCACTTTGATGTGCAGGATGTGGCCCTCAAAGCGCAGTTCAAAATCAACAACGAGCAACGCCTCTCGGGCAAGTTCTCGGCCTTCAAGGAAAACTCGCTGTTCAGTGAAACCGGCTTGACGGCGGCCGAATACATGGCATCGCGCTACAAGGGCAGCTTTGACCAAGCCGAAGACGCCATGGAACGCTTCACCATGGACCGCCAAACAGCGCAACTGGTGCACGAATGGGACCTGAACAAAAACACCAAGCTCAGCACGCAGTTTTACTATTCCAAAACAGACCGCCAATCGCACCGATCCAGAGAGTTTGAGTACGACGATGTCGACAACGCCTTTGGCATGGGCCGGGGCGAATACGCCATACGGCCACGGCAGTACGAGTTTTTTGGCATTGAGCCCAAACTTGAAATCAAGCACAACGCTTTTGGCTTGAAAAACCAGACCATTTTGGGTTTCCGATACCACTCGGAAAATGTGGACCGCAAGAAACTGGTCGGAGACAGTTTCAACGAGGTCAATGCCGCAGACGAACGCCTGACAGCCAAAATCAAGGCCATTTCTTACTACGCGCAAAACACCTTCATCGCAGGCGATTGGACCATCACACCTGGTCTTCGCCTGGAAGATGTGACCTCCCGTAAAAACCTCTACAGCTCGGCCACAGGGGCCGCTTTTGATACCCTGCAAAGCAGCTTGACCACCAGCAAGCTGCAAGCTTTGCCCGGCTTGGGCTGGACCTGGAACGGTCTGAATGGCACCACGGTGTTTGGCGGCATCCATCGCGGCTTTGCGCCCCCTCGGCCAGACCGCGACATTGACAACAACACGCTGCAAAAAGTGACGCCTGAGTTGTCCACCACCACCGAGCTGGGCGTGCGCACGGGCTTGCTCAAGAGCGGCCACCTGGAGGCCACAGTGTTCAACATGGACATCAGCGACATCGTCGTGCAGTCCGGGGGGATTTTCAGGAACGAAGGTCGGGCGCAGCACACCGGCTTTGAACTCAGCGGCAAGCTCAATCTGGGGGAACTCACCGGGCAGAAAAACCACTACTTTGCCAGCCTGGCCTACACCCATTTGATGACGGCCAAATTCAAGGACAGTGGCCAGGTGGGCGGCGAGGGTGAGGATGGCTACGGCGCTTACCAGGCAGGCAACCGCTTGCCTTATGCCCCCAAGCACGCATTGGCCATGAACCTGTCTTACGAAGGTCCGCAGGGGCTGCAGGCCCGCGTGGGGGTCACTTACATCAGCCGACAATTTGCCAACACCGACAACTACCGGGGCACCTCTGCTGAAGGCTATTGCGCAGACGTCGATGGCGCCAGTCAGGCCGACTGCGGCTTGTTTGGCGAGATTCCGTCCTTGACCCTGTACAACGCCTCCATCTCGTATGCGCCCAAGGGCCAGAAAGTGAGCTACTTCCTGAGTGGCGAAAACTTGGCGAATAAAAAGTACTTTGCCTCTCGCGCCAATGGCCTGCAAGCCGGTCGGGGCCGCATGGTGGTGGCGGGGCTGCGTTACGCGTTTTGATCGGTGATGTCGTGCCCATGAAGGTGCAAACCGACATGGGCCCGACATGGGGCCTATGCCGGAGCGGACAAGCGTCGGACTCTTCGAGTGCCGACCTACGGGCGGTATGTGTAGGTCGGCGGCTTCAGCCCCGACATGGGGCCTATGTCGGAGCGGACAAACGTCGGAAGCTTCGAGTACCGACCGACGGGATGCATTCGCAGGTCGGTGGTCGCAGACCCCGACGGTTCAGCGCACCCGCTCCGCCGTCAAGCTGCCCCCGATCAAAAACCCCGCCAGCACTTTTTCTTCGCGGGTGAATTTGACCAGGCCCTGGCCTTGGCAGTACCACTCGTGGCTGGTCAGGGGCACGTCGGTGAAGCCGTTCACGGGGTCGGTGTAGAGGTTCAAAAAGGCTTCGCCCTTGACGTGCAGGCAGGGCGAGAGCACCTCGCCGGAGCGCAGTTTGACCTCCTCTTTGACGGACACGATGCGCCACGTCATGGTGGTTTTGTGGGTGTATTTGAGTTCGCGGGGGTATTCGTTTTTGCGCATCAGCAAATAGGGCACGGTGGGGTTGGTCCACTCAGTGTCTACCTGATACGGTGCTTTGAGCACCCACATGGGCGATTCGTCCGCTAGCGGTTCGCGGTCCATGTCGGTTTGGTGCGCCACGCGGCGCACGCCTTTTTCATTGGCCTCTAAAAAGTAGGCCACGCCTTGTGAATGGTGGCGCTGCATATAGCTTTTGCCTTGCCAGTCCACAGGGCCGCGTGTGCGCAAAGTCCAGACCTCGTCCTCGCGGGCAGATTCTGGGTTGTAGCGCACTTCGTAGCGGGTCACGTCACCAGCGCGCAGCGGAAACCAGACCGGCCCCGCATCCGGCGAACAGGCCGACAGACCCAGCACACCCAGCAGTGATGCGGCACCCAAGGACAGAGTTTTCATGGCGTTCATTTTTCGGGCAGCTGCGCACGGGGCAGGTCGCTGAGTTTGATTTGCACCTTGTCGTCGTTGGCTGGGCGCAACCAGGGCAGGCCGCCCTGGCCTCGGCGCGGCTCGGTGGTGCCGATCTGGGTGTTGCCGTCGCGGGCTTTTTTGATGCCGTCGCCCAGGATGCGGTGCAGGTCTTTTTCATAGGGCAGGCGGTGCACGCGGGGCAGATCCAGCGCTTCGTGGTCTTTGATTTCATTGACCCAGATGTAGATCGCGCCGGGGTGGTGGCGTGCCGGGCTGGGCTCGTCAAACACGGCCGACAGCAGCACAAAGCGCGGTGGCAAGGCGTCGTCGGCCGGCCAGCCCGCAATGCCGCGCAGCACTTGGTGGTGGAACAGAAAAAAGCCGCTGACCACCACGACCATGACCGCCTTGAGCAGCCAGTGCCAACGGGTGGCCAGGCACAGGCACAGCAGCAAAAAGGCCAGCAAGGCGTAGGCAATGGCCAGCCAGAGCAGTTCGGTGGTGGTGGTAGGGATCATGTGGGTTTTTCAGGGAGGGGTGTTCAGATGCCCGAGCGCATCACGATGGGTTTGGGGGCCGTGCTCACGTCCAGCACCTGGCCCTTGTCGTCAATCGAAAAGCGCACCAGGGTGCGTTCTTCGCCTTTGGCGCCGATTTGCTGGGTGCCGGTGAAGACGATTTCGGCCTGGGGGTTGATCTTGACCACGGTCACGGTGGCGTCCACGGGCAGCTGGTTGCGGCTTTCGTAATAGTGGGCGTTGACCACGTATTCGCCCGCCACCAGGCCGCGCAGGGTGACGATTTCTTGCCGGGCGGCGCTGGTCACGGTTTTGCCGTTGACCACCACCGAGTTGTTTTTGTCGCCCCGGTCGTCACGGTCCAGGTGCAGCATGCCCACGTCGCGCTGGCGAAACCACAGCAGCTTGCCGCCGGGCTCCATCACCCAGGTGTCCAGGTCGTTGGGGTTTTCGTCGGGCCAGGACACGGTGATCATGAACTCGGCCTTGGCGGGCACGTCACCGGCTTTTTTGGCCTGCGGGTTGAAGGACAGCAGCGCGATCACAAAGCAAAAGACGAAGGCGATCAACATGTTGAACAACATGTCGTAAAACGGGTCCGTCTCGGTGTCGCGGGTGCTGCGGCCAATGCTCATTCGGCGGCCCCGTTGCCTGCAGGCTGCATGGCCTGCGCCTCGCCCAGCGTCAAAATCTCGGCCACCAGGCCGTCGGCAAAGCGGTCAATGCGCATGAGCTGCAGGCCCAGCAAAATGTTGGCCGCCAGCCCGGTGATGGTGGTCAAGAGCGCAATGCCCAGCCCGCCCGTCAGGCTCTTGAGCATTTGCGCCGATTGCTGCGGGTCAAAGCCGTCCATGCGGCCCAGCTCCAGGGCCAACACCGAAAAACCAATCACCTTGCCCAGCAAGCCCAGCTTGAGCTGGATGCCGTTGAGCCACCAGGCCATCTCTTGCGGGCCGTGCGCCCGGTCGCTCAGCACCTGCAGCAAGATGCTTTTGTCGGTGTGCGCATGGCCACGCGCTTGCAGGTAGTCGTGCGCCCAGCTGGTTGGTTCGGCATTGGCCATGGCCCCACCGCTTTGCAGCGCCTGCCATTGCAAACCCAGCGCCCAGCAGCGCATGCCCGCCCAGACCGAGCAGCCGATGAACAGCAGCACGATGACGATGGTCAGGCCCGTAGGGTCGGCCTGCACCAGGCGGTGCCACAGGCCGTGTTGCCACATCACCGCAGCGCCAAACACCAGTAAGCCCATGAAGGCCAGCCACAGCAGGAACAGGCCTTGCGGCGCTTGCTCCAGCGACAGGCTGGGGCGGCCCACCACCGGTAAGCGCTTGACCAGCAGGGCACCCCACATGCGTTGGTGCCATCGACTGGCCGAAGGGGCAAGAGCATTCATGCGGGGGTTCACTCCAAAAAATAAACGGGCTGGCATGGCAAGTGCTGCATGTGCGACCATCTCGGTCTCCACCGATCAGGTCGTTCAAACCATTGCCCCTTCTTTGTCACAGAGCAACAAAAGTGCCACCCATTCTGATCAAATTTCACCTCAAGATCCGACACACGGGCGACCCGGGGGCCTGGACTTGTTCCAATATGGAGCAAGTGAGGGGGCGGGCTTGACACAAGTGTTGCGCGTGCGCTGGGCCCAGCTTCGCTGGATCGTGGGGTGCAGCTTGACCCTGTTGGCCTGGCCCACTGGGGCTGCGCCATGCACCGCCCCGCCCGCGCTGGCTTGGCAGACGGTGTTGCCTGGAGTGGCGGTGGTGCATGGGCAGTGGCATGCGGTCACGCCCGATGGACGCTCGCACGCGGCCACCACGGTGGTACTGGGGCAAAACGCCGATGTGACGGTCATCGACCCCGGGCCGACTTATGGCGTTGGGCAGGCCTTGCAAAAAGACCTGAAATGCCGCCACCCCGCGTCGTCGGTCACGCGGCTGATCAACACCCATGCGCATGCCGAGCAAGTGCTGGCCAATGCGGCCTGGGTGCCTGAGGCATCGGCCGATGTCCCCCAAGTCGAAGCCGCAAAGCGCCGAGCTGCTCCGGGTGTGCCCATGGGTGCGAGCGTGGGGGTGGTTGTGGCCGCCACTCTCGGCACCCAGCAAGCCATGCGCCAGCGCTGCCCCGATTGCCTGGCGGCCTTGCAGCACGATTTGGGCGAACAGGCCTCGCGCGGCACGCGCATCGTGTTGCCCACCCAGGTGCTGCATGACGGGCAACGGGTGCAGGCTGGCGGCCGAAGCTGGCAGGTGCACGACATGCCCCATGCCCACACCGAAAGCGATTTGGTGCTGTGGTCGGCCCAAGAGGGCATTGTGTTGGCCGGGGGGCTGGTCGATGGCGATGTGCTGCCCGTGTTGGCCCAAGGCAGCGTGCGGGGTTGGCTGCATGCGTTGGACCGCATGCGCGCCTGGCAGCCGCAGTGGCTGGTGGGGCAGCACCTGGTGCGCGGCCCGGGGCAAGTGCAGGCGGCCTTGCAGCGTCAACAGCACTACCTGTGCAGTCTGGTGCGTTACGCCTGGCAGGGCCTGGAGCGGGGCTGGTCAGAGGCCGAGGCGGTGCAGCAAGTGCCTTGGCCTGCGGCTTGGCAGGCTGGTGCGGTGCCCGAACAATCACGGCCGCATAAGGTGCGGCCAGACCGTTCGCCTCTTCAGAAGGCGGCAGAACTGCCAGTCAACGGTCAGCGCAGAGGCGGCCTTTTAGAGACCGAACAGCAGGATAAGGCCCAAGAGGCTTGGACAACGCAGCAGCGCCAGCAACATGTGTTCAACCAACTCCGCGCCTGGCGTGAGGTGGAACTCAGCTGGCTGGAGCAAGCCGAGCGCCCCAGCCCTTGGGCAAGCTGGTGTGCCTTAACCCCAGACGTCGGCCGGTAACTGCTCTTTTTTGCGGTAGATGGTGTTGCGCGACACCCCCAAGAGCTTGGCCGCCGCTGACACATTGCCCTGACATTGGCGCAGTGCATCGGTCATGGCTTGCAGGGCCACGTCTTGCAGGCGTGCGGCGCTGGTGGCTGGTGCGGCGAAAGGGTTCGCGGCGGCGTTCGCGGAAGCTGCGGCAGCCATGGGGTGCTCTGTGGCGGGGGCTTGTGCCACCCACACCGGTGTTGCATGGGCACCGCCTGCAAGGCCCGAGGGCGTCGAAGCCGTGCTGCCGCTGACGGCCGCGCCGGGTGCGAAAAAGCCACGCGGGTGGGCCGATTGCAGCGCCTGCACATCGGCCAAGGGGGGCGCGGCGCAGCCTGCTGCGTGGGGCATGCCCAGCGCGGCCTCTTCGCAAGGCAATGGGTCGGGCGTGCTGGTGTGGGTGAACTGCTGAACTTCGTCCAAAAAGTCATCGGGCAGGTGTTCCACCTCAATTTGGCCGCTGTGGCCCACCATGACCACGGCGGTGCGCAAGAGGTTGTGCAGCTGGCGGAAGTTGCCAGGCCAGCGGTACTGCTTGAACATCGCCATGACGCCGGGCGACACGCTGATGTGCTGTTCGGGCGTGCACAGGTTGAACAAAATCTTGTTGGCCACCACTTCAAAGTCCGAGCGTTCGCGCAAGGCGGGCAAGCGCACCACCAGGCCGTTCAGGCGGTAGTACAGGTCTTCGCGGAACTGGCCCTGGGCGATCAGGGTTTTGAGGTTTTTGTTGGTGGCGCAAATGAGCATCACGTCCACCTCGTATTCCTTGCCCGAGCCCAGCGGTGTGACCCGGCGCTCTTGCAGCACACGCAGCAAACGCGCCTGCAGCTGGGTGGGCATGTCGCCGATTTCGTCCAGAAACAGCGTGCCGCCGTGCGCCATCTGGATCTTGCCGGGGGCGCCACGCCGTTTGGCACCGGTGAACGCGCCTTCTTCGTAGCCAAAGAGTTCGGACTCGATCAGGGTTTCAGGAATGGAGGCGCAGTTGATCGACACAAAGGGCCGCCGTGCCCGTGCCGAGTCGTTGTGGATGGCCTGCGCCAGGATGTCTTTGCCGGTGCCGGTTTCACCCAGGATCATGATCGGGATGTCGCTGCCCTGCACCCGCTGCAGCTTGTGCAGCACGGCGGCCACTTGCGGGTCGCCGGTGTTCAGGTAGTGCAAGCTCGACAAGCTGGCGCGGCCGGCCGCAGCGGCGGTGGTGGCACGGGTGGCCGGGCTGGGGTTGGGGGGCTGCAAGGTTTCCGCTTGCGGATTGGGGTTGCTCTGGGGTGAAGGCTGTGCAGAAAACGCCTCTTGCATGCTGCTGAACCAGTGGCTGGTTTTCAGGCGGGCCTGGCAAAACACCTGCACGCCGTTGTGCATGCACAGGTTCACCGGCTGCCCGGCGGCATGGCGCAGGCGGTCATGAAACTGCGAGATCGGCTGGTTGAACAGTGACGAGAAGGTGTGCGCCTGCATGGCATTGACCGACAGGCCCAGCTGAAACTGGGCACTGCGGTTGGCAGACAAAAAACGTCCGTCCAGCGTGAAGACGATGATGCCTTCGACCAAAGTGCTCAGGAATTCAGGGCGGCTATGAAAGTGAATCCGCATGGCGTCGGGAAACACATTGGCAAACATGTGGTTTTCGATCATTTGCGCCGACATGCGCACCAGCGCCATGGTGTGCTGGTGGTAGCTGCGCTGATCGCCCGTCACGTCCAATGCGCCCATGACCTTGCCGTAG
The DNA here is from genome assembly GCF_001269405.1 of Limnohabitans sp. 2KL-3. NCBI lineage: Bacteria > Pseudomonadati > Pseudomonadota > Betaproteobacteria > Burkholderiales > Comamonadaceae > Limnohabitans > Limnohabitans sp. 2KL-3. Next base: position 203,452 of record NZ_CXON01000001.1, on the reverse strand, counting down.
GGGTCAAAGATGGGGGTGCACGAGCAGGTCAGGAACTGGTTGGCTTGCAAAAAGTGGTCGTTCCCATGCACGACCATGGCTTGGCCCTCGGTCAGGGCGGTGCCAATCGCGTTGGTGCCTTTGCTTTGTTCGGACCATTCCACGCCGGGCATCAGGGCCACGCGGGAGGCTTTTTCCAGAAAATCGGCATCGCCCAGCGAGTGCAGGATCAGCCCGTTGCTCGACGTCAGCAGCACCATGCTGTGCGTGTTGGCAATTTGTTCGTACAGGGTTTCCATGACGGGGCTGGCGTGCTGGTAAAGCAGGCGGTTTTCATCACGGGCGTTGGCAATGGCCGGGGCTTGCAGCTGGGAGTAGTCGGGTTTTTCCGAAGCCTGTAGCCCGAAAGAATGGCTGCGCCCGTGCGATTGCAGGATCGCGCTGCGGTGGTGGTCACTGTCCAGCGCATACAGGCCTTGGCCATGGGCCACGGTCGCTGCGCGTGCAGGCATGCTGAGCATGGTGTCTCCTAGGGGATCTATCACCGCCCAGGTGGCGCTGTAGACCTCGTCTAATTCTTGTAGGTTGGCCGAGTCTGTGGATTCGGTCGGAATGCCATGGTCAGGCCTGAAGCTTTCATTTTCTTGACGCAATACAGCTCCCAGGGATCAAAGTGTGTCGTTTTTGGACACATGCAAAACTTCGGCCAAGGGTGAGAGCCATGAAATCCAGCGGGAGACAGGGCTGAATCTTGAAAACTGTCACCATTTGCAACACACCCTGTGACAAGTGACCCCGCGCTTGTGCCATTCGTGACTGCAGGGGGGCGCTGTGGCGGGTAAAAACATGGCACGCAATTTGCCAAGTCAGGACATCCTTTTCAACTTTACGAGTTCATTCCATGAAAATCAGCTCTTTGCGCCTTTCTTGCCTGCGAAACATCTTTCTGGCTTCGGCCATGACCGTGCTGGGGGCCGCTGCGTGGGCCCATGGCGATGTGACCCCCCAAGCGGTGGACACCAAAACCCTGCCCCAACTGGGCAGCAAATGGTTGCCCAGCAACCCGTACAGCACAGGTCCTGCTGCCAAAGAGGCCTTGCGCATTGGCACCTCGGCCTACAACCAGAACTGCGCACGATGCCACGGGCTGGAAGCCATTTCGGGCGGCATTGCCCCCGACTTGCGCAAAATGGATGCCGATTGCACCGGCATGGCCGATGCGCAAAAGAAAAGCGCCTGCCTGGCAGAAATGGACGAGTTTTATGTGGCCACCGTGCGCCGTGGCCGCACCCGCGATGGCCGTGTCTACATGCCCCCCTTTGAGGCGACTTTGAGCCAGGAAGCCATCTGGGCCATCCGCACTTATCTGGAAACGCGCCGCGAAAAATAAGCCATCAGGCCGTTCAGGCTGTAGGTCGGTGGCTTTAGCCCCGACAGAACGCCGAAGCCGAAGCCAGCGATGTCGAACCTAAGGTGCTGAACTGCACCCCTGAAGACGCGCTGCGCCCCATGGCTTGCAACCTTGATTCCCCCATTCCAAATCCACAAATTTCAGGAGACACCATGAACACCCCTTTGCAGCGCAGCCCAGAAGACACAGGTTTGTCGCGTCGCCAATGGCTGACCGGAGCCGCGGCGGCCTGCCTGGGTGGCGGCCTGGTTGCAGCGCCGGCGCAAGCGCAAGAGCTGTTTGACCTCGACAAAGTGCGGGCCAGCGGCATCCTCAAGGTGGCTTTGTACAAAGACAACGCGCCTTACTCTGACGGCAAGGGGCAAGACATGGAGGGCGTTGATGTGGCGCTGGCGCAGGCTTTGGCCGCCGAAATGGGCCTCAAGCTCAGCCTGTTGCCCTTTGATGCCGGTGAAAAAATGAACGATGACCTGCGCAACATGGTGTGGCGTGGCCATTACCTGGGCTATGGCCCGGCCGATGTGATGCTGCATGTGCCGGTGGACAAATTCCTCATGGTGGACAACCGCCAAGCCCTGATATTTGCGCCTTATTCACGCGAGGTGCTGGTGGTGTTTCACGCCCTGGACCGTTTGCCCTCCCTTCAGTCCGGCATGGACCTGCAAGACCTGCCCTTGGCCGCTGAGCGAGGCAGCGGTGCGGCCAGTACCTTGATTGGTTTCAGCGGTGGGCGTTTGCGCTCGCAGGTCAAGATGTTCAATTCCGGCATCGACGCCGCACACAGCGTGATCAAGGGTGAAGCCGCCGCCGCTTACGTGACCCGTGCCCAAGCCGAAACTGCTTTGCGCGCTTCGGGGCGGCCCCCTGCAGGCTTTGGACTGACCCAGTTGACCTTGCCAGGCTTGGCCGATAACGGTTGGCCCATCGGCATGGCCGTGAATGCCAACAACAAGAAACTGGCGCTGGCGCTGGAAAGCGCCTTGCAAAAAGTCCGCGCCGACGGCCGCCTGTTGGCCATGTACCGCGACCGGGGCTTGACCCTGGTGGCACCTTGAAAGCTTGAGTTCATCGGCTGTTGACCCAGTGCCTGCCCCATTGGGCGAAAACCTGCCTGCGCTCACAGTGTGAGTCGCTTGGCTTGGTCAGACCTGATGGGCAGCGCATCTCAGGGTTTGAGCGCCGCAGTGCTTGTCAGTCTCGGATGAGACAAAAATTCCATACATTTTTTTTAGAAAAGGTCAAATTTTTTTCATCTCATAAATGGGTTTTGGAAGGGTTTTCACCAAGGTTGAGTGCGAGTCTTTGGCCTAAATTGGAGCATGCCAAGTTCCTGCATTTGGGACTTTTCAAATGGCGTCAACCGATCGATTCCAAAGATCAATAACAGGAGATGAACGTGAAAATGACCCGACTCAGTGCTGCATTGCTCGCAGCCGCCCTGTCGACTGGGGCCTATGCCCAAGCTGGCAAAGACAATCTCAACACGATGAAGCAGATGAAGGTCGCCACGACCGATCTGAACATCCCCGTGGTGCCGCAAACTGGCCGAAATGCCGACGCGATCCGCAACAACCTGAAAAAGATCAAGATGCCCGAAGGCTTCAAGATCGAGTTGTTTGCCGTGGTGCCCGATGCGCGGCACATGGCCATCGCACCTTCGACCAACATGCTGTTTGTCGGTACCCGCAAAACCACCGTGTGGGCTGTCACGGACCGCAACAGCGATGGCGTTGCCGACGAAGTGAAGTCGTTTGCCCCTTCGCTCAATTTCAAGGTGCCCAACGGCGTGTGCTGGACCAAGGACGGTTTCCTGGTCGTGGCTGAACACAACCGCGTGCTGAACTTCCCGGCTGCCGAATTCTTCTACGAAGGCCCGGACGTTGCGGTCATTGAAGTGGTGCCACAGGGCAAGCTGATCCCGACCGAGCACGAGTCTTACAACCACGGTGCCCGCACCTGCCGCGTCGGTCCTGACGGCAAGTTGTACATCACGCTGGGTCAGCCGTTCAACGTGCAGCCCGCTGACAAGGTCGACGAGTTCAACCGCCTGGGCATTGGCGGCATCGTGCGCATGGACCCCTTCAGTGGCGGTGACCGCGAGGTCTTCAGCATTGGTGGTCGCAACTCAGTGGGCCAAGACTTCAACCCCAAAGACGGCACCTTGTGGTGGACCGACAACCAGACCGATGGTCTGGGCAACGACGTCCCACCCGGTGAGTTGAACCGCTCCACCAAGAAGGGCGAGCACTTTGGTTACCCCTACTGGAATGGCAAGTTCAAGGTGGCGGGTTCCGCTGCTGCGCCTGACCTGAAAGACATGAAGCCACCAGCCAACGCCGTGTTCCCCCAGATCGAATTCCCGGCGCACCAAGCGCAGCTGGGCATGACCTTCTACACAGGCAAGCAATTCCCGGCCAAGTACCGTGGTGGCATTTTTGTCGCTTCGCATGGTTCGTGGAACCGCAGCCCCGCCAGCGGTGCGCTCATCAACTTTGTCTCGCTCAAGGCTGACGGCACTGCCGACAAGTCCGAGGTGTTTGCCGAAGGCTGGTTGAGCCCTGAAACCGGCACCTACATCGGTCGTCCAGTCGATGTGGCCGTCATGAAAGATGGCTCCATGCTGATCTCTGACGACTACGTTGGTGCGATCTACCGCGTGACCTACGGCAACTGATGCCGTGACCCCTGAAGGCACCCGCAGTCTGCGGGTGCCTTTTTTTCAAAGAGCGAAAAGGTTGAAGATGTTTTCAGCAAAAGCAAGAATGTTTCAGGGGCTGGGTGTGGTGCTGGCCCTGTGCTTGGGTCTGGCTTTTCAGGCCCAGGCGGCCGATGCCAAAGCCGGACAGGTCAAGGCCGGCATGTGCGTGACCTGTCATGGTGCCTTGGGTTTGTCCAGCATGCCCAATGCGCCGCACTTGGCCGGACAACCGGCCATCTACATCGAAGAGCAGCTCAAGCAATACCGCAGTGGCAAACGTGCCAATGAGGTCATGGCGGTCATGGCCAAGCCGTTGACCGACAAAGAAATTGAGAATCTGGCCGCTTGGTACGCCTCAATTCCGATCGAAGTCGGACAACCCCGTTGAGTCTCAAGGGCAAGCGGGCATATTTCATGCATTCAATTTCGGCAAGTCTTGTCTGTCACAAAAGAGGACAAAAGCCATGGTGGCCCAGGTCACCCAGTTTGGAACACACCATTTCGAGACCGCGCAATGGTGACATTGAGCGTCAACCCCACTGAACACCATACGATCATGAATGCAGTACACATGAACTATCCATCCCCCCGATCTGCGCAGCGGGCTTCTTCTCTCCAACTGGCCCCCGTGGCATGGGCCATTGCAATGTTGTGCGCTGCTGGCGCGCAAGCGCAATCGGTCCCTCCATCTGCCGCGCTGGCGGATGCTGGGGCTTTGTCGCCGATGGTCGTGACCGCAGAGCGAAGCGCTGGCGGTTTGTGGCGTGGGGCAGGTTCGGTCGATATGGTTGAAGGCGATGAGCTGCGCGACGGTCAAGCGCAAGTCAATCTGTCTGAAAGTTTGGGTCGTGTGCCCGGTTTGGTGATCCGCAATCGGCAAAACTACGCTCAGGACCTGCAAATCTCGGTGCGCGGCTACGGTGCCCGCGCCACCTTTGGAGTGCGCGGCGTGCGTCTGTTTGTCGACGGCATCCCGGCCAGTGCGCCGGATGGCTCGGGCCAGGCGGCCAATTTTCCTTTGGGCAGCGCTGACCGTGTCGAAGTGGTGCGTGGCCCGATGGCAGCGCTCTACGGCGCATCTTCGGGCGGTGCCTTGTTGCTCTACACCGAAGACGGGCAACAACCGTCGCAGTGGCGGACAGGTGTGGTTGCAGGGTCAGATGGTTTGTGGCGCGCCTCCACCCAAGTCACAGGCCAGACTGGCTCAGCGCAGGCCCCGGGATGGTCGTATGCGCTGGACGTGAGTGGCTTTGCCACCGATGGCACACGTCCTCAGTCCGCCGCCGACCGCAGTACAGCGAATATGAAACTCTCTCGCCCACACGACGGTGGGCGCACCGTGCTGGTGTTCAACCGGCACAGCAGTTTTGCGCTGGACCCGCAAGGTTTGGATCGCGCAGCGTTTGATGCCAACCCGGATCAAACCAATTCGGGCGCGCTGGATTACAACACTCGAAAAACAGTCTCGCAAACCCAATTGGGCTTGGCTTTCGAGCAAGCGTTAGGTCATGGTCACAAGCTGGAGCTGATGGCTTATGGCGGTCAACGCCAAGTGGTGCAGTTTCAATCCATCACGGCCGGGGCGCAGGCCGCACCAGGCAGTTCGGGGGCCGTGATTGATTTGGACCGTGACTATTGGGGCTGGAACGCCCGTTGGCGTCATGAACAAGACTGGCAAGGTGGTCGTTTGTCCGTCAGCGCGGGTGTCGCGTCAGACCACCAAAGCGACAGCCGTAAAGGCTATGAAAACTTTATGGGTGATGTTGTGGGTGTGCAGGGCAAACTCCGTCGTGACGAGATCAACCGCGCCCAGACACTCGATCCCTATGTCCAAACCGAATGGCGCACGCAAAACCTGACGCTCATGGGGGGCGTGCGCCAGACAAGCACGGACTACAAATCCACCGACCTTTACATCGTGGGTAACAACAAAGACGACAGTGGAACCAAGGACTTCAAAGCCACTTTGCCGGTGGTGGGTGCGCGCTGGCAGTGGAGCCCCGCCGTGCAAGCTTTCGCCAGCATCGGCAAGGGCTATGAGATTCCCACGCTCAACGAAGTGGCCTACCGCAGTGGCGGCGTCTCGGGCTTCAACACCGAACTCAACGCTGCCCGCAGCACCAGCGCCGAGCTGGGCTTGCGCGGTCGCGCCGACAAGTTGCGCTGGAGTGCGACCGCATTTGACATCCGCACCGACGACGAGATCGTGGTTCAAAACAACACTGGCGGACGAACCACGTTCCAAAATGCTGGACGCACCTTGCGCCAAGGCTTGGAGCTGGCCGGTGAATGGCGCACGGGCCCTGTGACGTTGACATCGGCCTACACCTGGATGCGGGCCAACTACAAAGACAGCTTCACGACATGCGTGGTGACTCTGTGCCCCAATGTGAACCAACCCGTGCAAGTGCCCGCAGGTAACCTGATTCCAGGCCTGCCCAAACATCAGCTTTTTGTGCAGACCGCTTGGGACACTGGCTGGGCTGGCAGTCGTGTGACGCTGGAGGCGCGCCATGCAGGGCGGGTCATGGTCAATGACCTGAACGACGATGCGGCAGCCTCCCACACTTTGTTCAACTTGGGCGTGCAGTTCAAGCAAGAACACGGGGACTGGACACTGCGCGAGTTTGTCCGAGTGGACAACATCACCGATCAAAAACATGCGGGTTCGGTGATCGTCAACGATGGCAACAAACGCTTTTTCGAGCCAGGTCCAGGTCGCAAGTTGTTGTTGGGCTTGGAGGCTCAGCGCAGGTTCTGAGTCAACGACGTCACTACCTACTTAAAAGCCCCTTTTCAGGGGCTTTTTTTTGGCCAACTTCGACCCCATTGAGTTGAGAGATTTTTTTGTGACGTTCACCTATGAAATCATTTGCCGTGCCACATTGACGCAGTGTCACAAGCGGGCGCATGGGCCGTGAACGCTCAGTTCAGAAGTTGCTTCACGTTGGCGCAAAAAGACAGGTTTTGGGCATGTTTCAGGGTTGGCACGGTTGCTGCGAAAAGAAAGGCACGTCAAGCAAGACGTTTAACCTTTTCAGGAAACTCTCATGATTTACGCAGCACCCGGCACCGCAGACGCCAAAGTTCAATACAAAGCCCGTTACGACAACTTCATCGGTGGCAAATTTGTGGCGCCGGTCAAAGGCCAATACTTCGATGTGATCACGCCCATCAGCGGCAAGGTGTACACACAGGCCGCACGCTCTGACGCCGCCGACATCGAGCTGGCGCTGGACGCCGCGCACGCCGCCGCCGACGCTTGGGGCAAGACCGATGCCGCCACCCGCGCCAACATCCTGCTCAAAATCGCCGACCGCATTGAAGCCAATCTGGAAATGTTGGCCTACGCCGAAACCGTGGACAACGGCAAAGCGATTCGCGAAACGCTCAACGCCGACATTCCACTGACGGTGGACCACTTCCGTTACTTCGCCGGTTGCCTGCGTGCGCAAGAAGGCGCGCTGTCCAACATCGACGAGAACACCGTGGCCTATCACTTCCAGGAACCCCTGGGCGTGGTCGGTCAGATCATTCCTTGGAACTTCCCCATCTTGATGGCGGCCTGGAAACTGGCCCCTGCCATTGGTGCGGGCAACTGCGTGGTTTTGAAGCCCGCCGAGTCCACCCCCATCTCGATCATGATCATGGCTGAGCTGATCGCCGACTTGTTGCCCCCTGGTGTGCTCAACATCGTCAACGGCTATGGCCGCGAAGCCGGCATGCCACTGGCCACCAGCAAGCGCATCGCCAAGATCGCCTTCACAGGTTCGACCTCCACAGGCCGTGTGATCGCCCAAGCCGCTGCCAACAACCTGATCCCCGCCACGCTCGAACTCGGCGGCAAGTCGCCCAACATTTTCTTTGCCGACATCATGGACAAAGACGACGGCTTCCTCGACAAAGCCATCGAAGGTTTGGTCTTGTTCGCGTTCAACCAAGGTGAGGTTTGCACCTGCCCATCGCGTGCCTTGATCCAAGAAAGCATCTACGACAAGTTCATGGAGCGTGTCTTGAAGCGCGTGGCCGCCATCAAACACCAAAACCCACTCGACACCGACAGCATGATGGGCGCACAAGCGTCCAAAGAGCAGCTGACCAAAATCTTGTCTTACCTGGACTTGGGCAAGCAAGAAGGCGCTGAAGTCTTGGCCGGCGGTGAACAAGCCCATTTGGGTGGTGACCTCGAAGGCGGCTACTACGTGCAGCCCACCTTGTTCAAAGGCCACAACAAAATGCGCATCTTCCAAGAAGAGATCTTTGGCCCCGTGTTGGCCGTGACCACCTTCAAGGACGAAGCCGAAGCCCTGGAAATCGCCAACGACACTTTGTATGGTTTGGGCGCTGGCGTGTGGAGCCGCAACGGCAACGTGGCCTACCGCATGGGTCGCGCCATCAAGGCCGGTCGTGTGTGGACCAACTGCTACCACGCTTACCCCGCACACGCTGCGTTTGGTGGCTACAAAGAGTCCGGCATCGGCCGCGAAACCCACAAGGTCATGCTCGACCACTACCAGCAAACCAAGAACCTCTTGGTCAGCTACAGCGAGAGCAAACTGGGTTTCTTCTGATCGATTGAATCGGTCATCCTCACAGGGGCGGAGCAATCCGCCCCTTTTTGTCTTGGCATGTCAGGAGATGAACATGGTTGAACGTGTGGTGGTCACGCCCGAAGCGCTGGCCTTGATCGATGAACTCAAAGCCCAATACGGCGAACTGATGTTTCACCAAAGCGGCGGCTGCTGCGACAACAGCGCTGCCAATTGTTATTTGCCCACCGACCTGACGATTGGGCCTTACGACGTGTTGTTGGGCCATGTGGGTGGGGTGCCGTTTTATATCAGCAAATCGCAGTACGAGTATTGGAAACACACGCAGTTGATCCTGGATGTGATCGAAGGCTCGGGCGGCACCTTTTCGCTGGAAGGCAACACCGGCAAAGCGTTTCACACCCGCTCGCGCCTGTTCACCGACGAAGAGTGGGCCGCCATCGAGCCGCAGGTGATACGCGATTTGGCCTGAGTCGTATTCGCCCTTGGTATGCAAATGTGTAAGAGCCAGCGTTTTGTAAGGCAGGCATCAAGACCGTCGACAAAAATACCCGGTTGGTCTTGGAGCCCCTATGTTGGAACGCTTGGTTTATCGCTCAAAAGCCACCCACAAATTGGGCAGCTTGCATTTGTTCAATTTGCTGGTGCAGTGCCGCAAGCGCAACCTGAGCTTGGGCATCACGGGGCATTTGCTCTACACCGAGGAAATTTTTGTTCAGTGCATCGAAGGCCCCTCTGGCTCGATCGATGCTTTGTGGAAAAGCCTCCAACGCGATGAGCGGCACCACAACGTAGAACTGCTAGGGCGAGGCCCCATCACCGACCGGCAGTTTGTAGATTGGGCCATGGCCTTTTCTTCCTATGCGCACTACGACAAATACGACATTCCCGGTTTTTTCCCGGTAGATGAGGCGGGCATGGGTGAGGCTGCCCAGCGCTGTTTTGAGCTGGCACTTGAGTTGACCCGATGCCATGCGCTATCCGATTGAGGAAGGACGTCACGCTCCTGCGTGGCTGGTCTGAGCCACTGGCAAGCCGCCAAGCTGGTTCAAAAATGCCAAGCTTCTTTGGTTGAATTCAGCCGGATTGTCCCGAGCAGCACCATGTCCGGCGCTGCTGATGCGTCCGGTGTGTGCCTGTGTCATCACACGGCAAAGGTTGTTGTAGACGGCCTCGTGAATGGCCGGGGTCTGATCACCCGCCAGCAACAGAGTGGGTGTGCGGATGGCCCGAATGTCATCGGGCGTGATCATGGGAAATTCGTCGCTGGAGAGTGTCAGCATGCGGATGGACGCTGCGTTTTGCAAACGCCGATCGATGGCAGCATGGGGCAATTGACGCATGGTCTGGGCACCCACGATGCCGCCCGTCAGCAGCAGTGCGCCGCGCTCGGTGTCACCCGACAGGAAGGCTTGTCGGGCGGGCTCTCGCACTTCGCGCTCGAATGTGGCCAGGGCCATGCGACCGGCTTCGCTGCGCTCGGCCCAGCGCAGCATGGGCGGCTCCAACAAGACCATGGCCCGCACGCGGGAAGGGTGCCGATGGGCCAGCGCCAAGGCGGTGAAGGCCCCGTAGGACGAACCCACCAGCACCGCCGATGGAATGCCCCAGGCATCGAGCAATTGCAGGAGGTCGTCGGCCTCGACCAGGGCCGAATGGTCAGGCTGAGCTTGGTTGTTTCGGTTGGGCCAGTTGTAGCGGCGGCTGTAGGCAATGCAGCGAAATTGCGACGTGAATGCGGACCATTGGGGTGCCCAGGTTCGCCAGTCGCCCAAGACCCCATGCAAAAACACCAAGGGTGGCCCAGACCCCGCCTCGACATGGTGAAACTCCAGCCCGTTGGACAAAACGGTTCGCTGCGGGGTTTCTTGTTCAATATCCTGCATGGGTAACTTACTCCAGCTTCATGCCTGTGGCCAGTTCCCGGTAGCGGGCATCTTCGGCCAGCAAAAAGCGCCCGAACTCGGCCGGTGGCGCAAACGGGACCGAGGTGTCACCGGACTTGGCACGGCGTTCAACGTAGGCCGCATCCGTCAGGACGGCTTTGACCGCCTGGCTCAGGCGGTTCACCACAGCGGGCGGCAAACCGGATGGCCCTGCAATACCGGCCCAAATCTCGGTCACCACGCCTTCAAACCCGGGTGTTTCGCCCAAGGTGGGCAAATCGCTGGCTTGGGGTACTCGTTTGTCAGACAACACGCCAAGCCATGTCAATTTGCCTGCCTTCACATGGTGCAGAACACCGGGTAAGGCCACAACGGCCAAGTCGATCTGACCGGCCAGTAAGTCATTCAAAATGGGCGCACCCCCTTTGTAAGGTACAGCCAACAGATCAATTTTGGCGGCCCTCTCCATGGCCACGGTGGCAAATGCCTGAAGCGATGCATTGCCCGTGACGCCCACACTCAAGCCCTGGCTTTTTTGTTTGGCCAGGGCCAGCATTTGCGCCGCCGTGGTGGCTCCCAGATTGTTGCGTGCCACCAGCGTCATGGGGGTGCTGCCGACTTTGGCGATCGGACTGAAGTCCTTGGCGCTGTAACCGGCGGTTTTGAGGGCGATGGGGGTGACCACCATGTCACTGGTGGTCCCAAAAAGCAGGGTGTAACCATCGGCTTGGGCCCGCAGGACCTTCTGCGCTGCCAATGCGCCCGAGGCCCCACCGAGGTTTTCCACCACCACCGATTGCCCCAAGTGTTTGCCCAGTTCGTCGGCAAAGGAGCGGGCCAAGTTGTCAGCGGCACCCCCTGCAGCGTTGGGCACGACCAAGGTCACCGGGCGTTGCGGGTAGGCGGCTTGGGCGCTGGATGGCATGTGCCAGACCAAGGGGGTTAAGGCCAATGCGGCGCACAAAGCGCGGCGTGACCAGGTGGTTGGGTGCGGCATGTCAGTCTCCTTTTTATTTGGGCAGGAATGTGTCTTCGAAAAATCCGATTGTGGCGGCCACAATTCAGACAATGATCAATAATTGGCTTCACCTATAAGCATTTCAAATACCTTCTATGAGCTTGATCACGGCCACAGTGCTGATGAACCGCCTGCAAGCGAAGGCGAAGTTGCGTCACTTGCAAGTACTGGTGATGCTGGGTGAGCTGCACAGCGTCAAAAAGACGGCTGAGAGCATTGGTTTGAGTCAACCGGCTGTGAGCCAATTACTGGCCGACTTGGAGTCTCTGCTCGATGTCGCCTTGTTTGACCGTTTGGCGCGAGGGGTTCAGCCCACGCCTGCCGGACGCGAACTCATCCCAATGGCCGCACGCATTCTCGAAACCATGGCCCAGGGCACCGAGGCTTTGACTGCGCTCAAGTTACAGGGCAAAGGGTCTGTGCGCATCGCGGCGATTGCCGGTGCCATCAGCGGTTTTTTGAGTCAGGCCATACCGGCCTTCAGCTTGGCACACCCGCATATCCAGCTGCATGTGATGGAGACAGGTTCGACGGAATGGGCCCTCTTGTTGGCAAGAGGAGACATCGATTTGGCCGTTTGCCGCGAGCCCCGGACACCACCCCAAGGCTGTCGGTTTTGGCCCCTGATGCCAGATCGCTTTGTCATCGCCTGTGGCCCACAACACCCCTTGCTGCGACGCAAGGCCTTGAACTGGCCCGACTTGTTCAGGCGTGCATGGCTGCCCCCGCCCGTGGGGACCTCGGCCCGCACCGTGTTCGATCAACTGATGAACGAGCACGAGGTGCAAGCCCCCCTGTCTTCGGTGGTGACCCGCGTTTCCAGCTTGACTTGGGCCATGCTCAAGCAACAGCACTTGCTCACCTTGGTGCCCTTTGGTGTGGTGCGTCAGTGGGTGGACGCAGGTGAATTGGCGGTGATGGAACCCCCCGCACCCTTGCCCTTCACGCCCGTGGGTTTGGTGATGCCCCAAGAAGGATTGAGCAGTGCTGCTCAGACTTTTGCTGACTTTGTTGCCAGCCTTCAGGGTCCAGCCCAAGAGCAGGACGCGCAAGCCTTGGCATGAGACGCCAATGCTCAAGTTGAGTGCGTCGATGTCATAATCAACGCCTTATGTACTTCTTGCAATCCCTGCGCAACGCCCACCACCTCACCCGCCTCGTGCTGGTGTGGTTTGTGTTGTTTGTGGGGGTGGCCGTGGCTTCGCCGCTGGTCAACCCCGAGGGCGTGCAACTGGTGTGCACCACAGCGGGCAACGTCAAGCTGCTCCAGCTCGATGCCGATGGCGAGGAAGCGCAAAGCAGCCACCAAGGCCTGCACTGCCCCTTGTGTTTGCCGGTGGCAGCGCCCCCGGTGGTGTCGGTTTCAGCGCCAGTCCATGTCGGGCTGTCTCATGCGCTGCGTCCCCTAGAGCAGGCCCGGCTGGCCTCGCTCATTGGCCTGCCTTGGCAGGCCCGCGCTCCCCCTTATTTTTCTTGATCACGGCAGCTGGTTGACGGTCAAGTGCGGCATGTCCGCATGAGTCGGTCCACTTGTCCGTGATCCGGTGCGCTGGCTTTCAAGCGCCGCCATACCCTTTCCCTTTGTGTCTTTTTTTAACTGGAGTTCGCCATGAAACGCGTTGTTGTCTCTTTTGCCGTCCTGATGTCGGCCCTGTTCAGCCAGGCCCAAGCCCAAGTCACCGTGAAGGACGCTTGGGTGCGTGCCACCGTGGCGCAACAAAAAGCCACAGGTGCTTTCATGCAGCTGCAGTCGGCGCAAGACGCCAAACTGATCTCGGCCCAGTCGCCAGTGGCGGGTGTGGTTGAGGTGCACGAGATGGCCATGGACGGCGGCGTCATGAAAATGCGTGCAGTGCCCAGCCTGGCCTTGCCCGCTGGCAAAGCCGTCGAGCTCAAGCCTGGTGGTTACCACGTCATGCTGATGGACCTCAAGGGTCAGGTCAAAGACGGTGACACCGTCCCCGTGACGCTGGTGGTCGAAGGCCAAGACGGCAAGCGCCAGAACATCGAGATCAAGGCCTCTGCCCGCATGGCCGCCGCACCCGCCATGAAGCATGGCGAAGGCAAGATGCACAAGCATTGAGCGGACGGCTTGACCCTCGACTGACCTTTCAATGACCTGGACTTCTGCCCAACTGCGCAGGCTCAGCCTGTGGCTGCTGTGCGCGATGCTGCTGGCGGCTTTGGCCCCCACGGTCTCGCGTGCGCGGGCCTGGAGCCAGGGCAGCGCCGTGCCCTGGATGGCGGTGTGCACCACCGAGGGCAAACCACAGACGGCGCTCAACCAACAGGGCCATGCACAGGGCGACGAAGGTTCTGTGCCGACTGCTGCCATGCTCGACCATTGCGCTTTGTGCGTGCTGGCCAGCGACCGCATGGCGCCGCCGCCCACCCCCTTGTCGTGGCAGGCTTTGCCACAAGCGCCACCCTTGTTGGCGCAGTTGGATCAACACATTCCTCAGGCCGTCCCCCGCTGGACGGTCCACTCCCGCGCCCCGCCTGCCCACGCCTGAAGTCAGCCGTGGCAGGCCGGGCCCATGCCCGCCTGCTGTTTGCCGGGTGCCCGCTTTTCAGCGGGTGCACTGGCCGATTCAGTCAGGAGCAGAGTGTGCAATTTTTAAATCAAATTCCGGTGGGTGAACCCATCAGCGTGAGCCGAGGCCAAAGCTTGTTGGCCGCAGGCGGTGTCGGCCCCGTATGGCGCGTGACCCAAGGTGTTTTCAAGCTAGAGCGCCAGGGCCAGGATGGCCAAATTCTGGTGCAACTGGCCCAGGCCGGTGACCTGATCGGCGTGGAGTCGCTGTGTGCCGAGCCTTATGCCTTCACGGCCGTGGCCTTGGTGGCTGCGCAAGCACAGCCGCTTGCGGCTGGCCAAGACCTGGACCGTTACACCACCATGACGCAGGGCTTCATGCAGCAGCAACGCCAGACCTGCGACATGCACCGTTTGCGCACGGGGTCGATCGTGCAGCGCCTGGCCTATTTGTTGACCGTGTTGGGCAAACAGGCCGATGGCCGTGTGTTGACCGTGCAGCGCAAAGAACTGCCCACGCTCAAAGAAATGGCCCGCGTGGTCGACTCCACCTTCGAGACGGTGTGCCGCGAACTCAACACCTTGCTGCCCGAACGCAAGCAGCCTCGCCTGCGCGTGCCCAGCGTGTGGGCGGTGGGCCAGCCCTTTGCCATGGCTGCCTGAAAGGTCTGGTATGCAACAAGTGATTTTCAGGTTCTGGCAAAGCGCTCAAAAAACCGGCTTTGGCCTGGGTTTTGTGGTGGGCGGCTTGTTCATGGGGCTGGTGGCCCTGGCGTTGTTGGGCATGGGCTCTGCCCACGCACACGACTTTAAGCAGGGCGATGTGGTCATGGACCACCCCTACGCCACGCCCAGCCTGGCAGGCACGACCACAGGCGCGGTGTATTTCAAGTCCATCCGCAACAAAGGCAAAACGCCTGACCGCCTGCTGTCGGCCCGCACCGCTGTGGCCGCACGGGTCGAAATCCACCACATGCAGATGGACGGCAATGTCATGCGCATGCGTCAAGTGCCTGCCTTGGAGTTGCCCGCACAAACCGAAGTGTCCTTGCGGCACGGCGGTGCGGGCACGCACCACCTGATGCTGCTGGACATGGCCCAACCCCTCCAAGACGGTGACCGCTTCGATCTGGAGTTGGTTTTTGAAAAAGCAGGCACCCGGCGTGTGAACGTCTGGGTGCAAACACCGCGTGCAGGTGCACCTGCGCATCAGCATTGATTTTTGAACTGGAGAACACGATGAAAAATCTTTTTACCTTGACGGCAGTGGCCTTGGCCGTGAGCGCCTGCAGCACCCTGCCCAGCCCACCCACTTCCCAAGCCGTTGAGCTGAAGTTTGCTGCCCAAATCAACGGCCAGCCCTTTGCCTGCGGCCAGCGTTATGAAGGCGTGGGCAGCACGCGCTCGACCATCACGCCCAGCGACTTCCGCATGTATGTGAGCGAGGTCAAGCTGGTGCGCCAAGACGGCAGCACCGTGCCTGTGCAACTCGCGCAAGACGGCGTGTGGCAACAGCAATCGGTGGCGCTGCTGGACTTTGAAAACGGCGCAGGCCCTTGCCGCAATGGCACAGAAGCCACCAACACCAGCGTGCGCGGCCAAGTGCCTGCAGGCGAGTACACCGGGGTGGAACTCACTGTGGGCGTGCCCTTTGCACAAAACCACCAAGACCCCACGGTCGCCCCCGCGCCGCTCAACTCCACGGCCATGTTCTGGAACTGGCAAGGCGGCTACAAGTTCATCAAGTTCGACACCGCCAGCAGTGGCATCAGCACAGACAAACCCGCAGCAGCCAACGCCATGGGCCCGGTCACCCGCTACTCGGTGCACCTGGGCAGCACTGCATGCGCGGGCGAGAGCAAAACCCAAGCCCCCAGCGCTTGCCAAAACCCCAACCGCATGACGGTGCGCTTCGATGGCTTTGACCTGCGCAAAAACACCGTGGTGGCCGACATGGGCGCGGTGCTGGCACAGGCCAATGTGGACGTCAACGCCAAAGGCACATCGCCCGGCTGCATGAGCTTCCCCAAAGACGGCGACTGCCCACCCGTGATGCAGGCGCTGGGCCTGGCCTACGACGGCGTGGCCGCTGCAGGCCCTCAACGCCTTTTGTCCAAGCGCTGATCTGCACCCCAGAGCTCGGCCATGAACCCTTTGCGCAAAACCCTGAGCACCTGCCTGCTGGCCTTGGCTGGCTGGGCTGTGCTCACGGGCAGTTCCACAGACGTTTTTCATTGGGACCTGCCTGCCTGGGTGCCACGCCCTGTGGTGCCCGCAGACAACCCGATGAGTGTGGCCAAGGTCGAGCTGGGGCGGCACCTGTTTTACGACCAGCGCCTGTCGGCTGACAGCAGCATGTCGTGCGCCACCTGCCACCACCAGGACAAAGCCTTCACCGACGGACTGGCCGTGGCCAAGGGCGTGACCGGGCAAGCGGGTCATCGCAGTGCCATGGCGCTGGCCAATGTGGCCTATCTGCCTGTGCTGACTTGGGCCAACCCCAACCTCACGGCTTTGGAGGTGCAGGCGCTCATTCCGCTGTTTGGCGAGCACCCGGTTGAGATGGGCATGGCAGGGCGAGAGAAAGAACTGTTTGCACGCCTGCAAGCCGATGCGCGTTACCGTGACTTGTTTGCCAAAGCCTTTCCGGTCGAAGCCGCAAAAGGCAGCGAGGCTTTGTATTCGCTGGGCACGCTCACCAAAGCCTTGGCCAGTTTTCAGCGCAGCCTGCTCTCGTTTGACAGCCCGTATGACCGCTACAAATACGGCGGCCAGCCCACGGCCATATCCCCAGCAGCCAAGCGCGGAGAAAGCCTGTTCTTTGGCGAAAAGATGGAGTGCTACCACTGCCACGGCAGCTTCACCTTCACCGACAACATCCGCCACAGCAAGCTGCCATTGGCCGAGCGCGGCTTTCACAACACTGGCCTGCACAACCTGGATGGCCGGGGTGCCTACCCCGCAGACAACCCGGGCATCAGCGAGTTCACGGGCGACGCCGATGACATGGGCAAGTTCCGCACGCCCAGCCTGCGCAACATTGCGCTGACTGCGCCCTACATGCACGACGGCTCGATGGCCACGCTCGACCAAGTCATCCGCGCCCACTACGCCCAGGCCGGCCGCGCAGGTGGTACGGCCAACGGGCCCAGCCCCTTGCGCAGTTCATTGATCGGGGGCTTCGAGGTCAGCGAGCAAGAAGTCAGCGACCTGGTCGCTTTCTTGAACATGTTGACTGACCACACGTTTGTTCACAACCCTCGCCACGCGAATCCATGGGCTACCAGTCGCTGAGACATGGACATGCACCGTTCACACCCCTTCTTTCACTCGCTGAGTCGCCTCGTGCTGATTGGGTACGTGCTGTTTGTGGGCGTTTCGGTGTTGGCCGCCACGCTGCAGCCAAAGACCATGGACGTGGTGTGTTCCACCATGGGCATCATGAAGGTGGTGGTGCAAGGCGAGGGTGACGCCGCCCCCTTGAGCAGCAGCATGGACTGCCCGCTGTGCGCCCACGCCACACCCGCATTGCCGCCGCCCACGGTGGCGGCTTTGGCCCATGTGCCAGATGCACGCGCGTACATCGTGCAAGCCTTGCCCGAGGCTCTGCTGCTGGCCCGCACCGCGCCGCCACTGCCTTCTCGCGGACCGCCTGACTTGATCTGAATGCCGCAAGGCGATTTGTCTCCACCCGAATTGATTGGGTGATGTCTTTTTGTGTGCATTTTTTTCTTGCACACCCAGATCTCGTCAGAACATGAAAACAAAACTGAACTTCTCCACCGTGGCCATGGCCGCATCGGCTTGCTGCGCCGCTTTAGCGCAAGCCCAAACTCAAACCATCGAAGTCACGGCTGACAAAGACCGATATCAGCCAGCCTTGACGCAAGCCGCCACCCGCTCAGCGGTGCCTGTTGAGCAAGTGCCTCAGTCGATCGTGAGCATTCCGCGTTCGGTCATCGAGGACCAGGGCAGCAAAACGGTTTCGGACGCCTTGCGCAATGTCAGCAATGTGAATGAAATCGACCCACGCGACAGCAACAACGTGGGCTTCAAAATCCGGGGTTTCAATGCGGCCATGGTGGTCGATGGTGTCTCGGTGCCAGGCTGGTTTCAGAACCAAGAGAGCCTGGTGGGCGTTCAGCAAATGGATGTGATCAAAGGTCCGGCGGGGGGCCTGTATGGCAGTGGCCAGGCGATTGGCAATTATTCGACGGTGGGCGGCACCATTGCTGTGACGACCAAAGACCCTGTTGCCAAGGCCTCGCGTGAAGTGGGAGTCAAGTTGGGTAACTTTGGCCGCCGCAATGCGCACGTTGATTTGAATCAGCCGATCAACGAGGCGTGGGCGTTTCGGGTCAACGGTGAGCATGACCGTTCTGACAGCGAAACCCAAGGCGTGTTCTTCCGCAAGTCGGCGCTGAATCCGAGCCTGTCCTGGTCACCCGATGCCAAAACCAAAGTGGTCATCAAGGCCCGCATGTTGGACAACACCACGGTGGATTATTCGGGCTTGCCCCGCGCCAGCGCCTCGGCCACCGAGCCTGCTGCAGGCGTAGGCCGAAGCACCTTTGTCACGGCCACGGGCTTGCCCGACACCACACAAAAGTCACGCGGTCTGAATGTGCAGTGGACGCAAGTCTTGAACAATGACTGGACCTTGAAGGCGCTGGCCGCACACAACACCGCAGAAGTGGATCAGCGAGGGGTGTTTCCATTCCCTTATGGCAGCGAAGGCCAGTACGGCAGTGGTTTTGGCTCCAACGTGGTCTTGAGTGGTGCCCGTCTGTGGGAAAAGCTCACATCGAACACGGTTCAACTCAGTTTGGCGACGGCGATCCAGTCGGGCAAGGCGCTGCACCGTGTCAGCTTGGGTCTGGACCGCGACGAGACTCGGGACGATGGGTTCATGGCCTTTGCCAACCTGCCGTTTGTGATGACCGATTTGACCGGCAATGTGCGTCCAGCTTGGGGCGAGCCTGCTGTGCCTGCTGCGGCCAATCAGCAACAAAACCGCAGCACTTCGACCGTGGTTTATGTGCAAGACCAAGTTCAAGTGGGTTCTTGGCACTTGCATGGCAGCTTGCGTCATACACGCACCGAGGCCAAAGATTTGTATGCAGATTGGGGTATCAACAACCAAAGCACCAACAACAAAGTCACGCCACGTTTCGGCGCCGTTTTTGACGCCAGTGATGTCGTGTCGTTCTTTGGTGGTTACAGCCAGATGTCCCGAGTGCCGTTTGGCTCTTTGTTCAGCGTGGCGCCCAAAATGGAAGAGGCCGAGCAAAAAGAACTGGGTCTGCGCATCAAGGGCTGGCATGGTTTGAGTGCCACAGCCGCCTTGTTTGACATTCAACGCAAGAACGCCGCCGTGTCAGATCCGGCCAATCCAGGCTTTTCTGTGCAAACGGGTGTGCAGCAAGCCAAAGGCCTCGATGTGGACGTGCGCTGGCAAGCCTCACCTTCACTGGCCTGGATTGCGGCCTATACACACCAAACTGCAGAAATCACGCAAGACACCAATGCCGCTTGGGTGGGCAAGCGCCTGTTCAATGTGCCTGAACAAACACTGCGCGTGGCAGCACGTTACGACGTGCGACAAGGCGAGTGGAGTGGCCTGGGACTGGGCTTGGGCGCGTCGCATCGCTCCAACTTGGCTGGTGACACCAGCAACACCTTCTTGATGCCCGCGGTCACCTTGTGGGATGCACAGGCCAGCTACAAGCGTGGCGACGTCCAGTACAGCGCCAGCATCAGCAACCTGCTCAACAAACAGTATTACGCGCCCATGGCCTATTTTGGTGGTGGCCAAGTCGTACCCGGTTTGCCGCGCAGCCTGGTGGTGGGCATCAGCACGAAATTCTGATTCATCCACCACGCCACAGGAGGGGGCATCCGCAAGGGTGCCCCTTGAACTCTCATGAACCGTCGTTATTTCTCTCGTTTGTTGTCCTGGCCCTCTGTGGTGCTGGGCTACTTGGCCATGCAGACGTCCCAAGCGTCGGCCAAGCCCGCTGCCGTGCAAGCGCCCTCAAAGCAAGCTGCTGATGAGCACCACTTGGCCACCATGGACCGTTACGCGCCGCTCATTGGCGGCCCCAAAATCACCATCGGCATGTTGGTTTATCCGGGCATGTTTTTGCAGGATTTGGTCGGACCCTTGACCGTGTTCGAGGCCTTGATGAACAAGGAAATCCACCTGCTCTGGAAAGACCTGGAGCCCGTGGGCAATGAAAGCCCGGGGCCTGCCGCGCTGATTCCGGTCAAACCCACCACCACCTTCGCGCAATGCCCCGAGCAGCTGGACGTGTTGTTTGTGCCGGGTGGCGTGCCGGGCACCTTCACCATGATGGAAGACCCGGAAGTCCTGGCCTTTCTCAAGGCCAAAGGTCAAACCGCCCGCTATGTGACCAGCGTGTGCACCGGCTCCTTGATTTTGGGGGCAGCGGGTTTGCTCAAGGGCTACAAAGCCACCTCGTACTGGGACACCCGCGATGTGCTCAAGGAGTTGGGTGCCATTCCCACGCGGGGCCGCATTGTGGTGGACCGCAATCGCATCACAGGCGGCGGCGTGACGGCCGGGATCGACTTTGGCCTCAAGCTGGTGGCACTGCTGAAAAGCCGGGTCTATGCCGAGGCGGTGCAGTTGTACCTGGAGTACGACCCGCAGCCTCCCTTCAATGCCGGTTCGCCCGAAAAAGCGCAGCCACTGGCCAGACAGTTCTTGAAAGACATGTTTGCCGGGATGCGTGCCAATGCGTTGGCGACAGCCAAGAGGGCGATGCAAAGACTGGGTGCGTGAAGTCCATTCAGGGTGGCATGCCCCAACATCGCCATCTTCATGTGTGCGTTACCGCGATGAACTTGTCGCATGACAATCGTGGGTAATTTGATTTAGATCATTTCAAGTAGTCTGTTTTGCGATAATCCATGCCATGTTTTTCCAACGCCCACTCCTGCGCCAACTGAGCCGCCTCGTGCTGGTTTGGTACGTGCTGTTTGTGGGTGTGTCGGTGTTGGCGGCCACGCTGCAGCCCAAAACCATGGACGTGGTGTGTTCCACCATGGGCATCATGAAGGTGGTGGTGCAAGGCGAGGGTGAAGTCGCCCCAGTGAGCAGCAGCATGGACTGCCCGCTGTGCGCCCACGCCACCCCCGCATTGCCGCTGCCCACGGTGGCGGCTTTGGCCCATGTGCCCGATGCACGCGCCCACATCGTGCAAGCCTTGCCCGAGGCGCTGTTGTTGGCTCGCACCGCGCCGCCTTTGCCTTCTCGCGGACCGCCTGTTTTTAATTGATCCACACCCCCGCATGCTGAACACCCTTGGGTGCTTGGTGTCTGTTGTTGCCCTTGGCCTGAATGGTTAATGGCGACCGATCGATTGAAAACTTGTCATGAAAAATTCCCTCTCTCTTTCTCCTTTGTCTGTGGCCGTGTTCGGCCTCTTGGCCAGCTTGAGTGCCGCTGCGGTGGCCCAAACTGCGCCTGCGCTGGACACCATCGTGGTGTCGGGCTCGCGCTCTGAAACCAAATTGTCCGAAACCCCCGTGTCCATTGGGGCCGTCAGCCGCGCCCAGTGGGACGCCGACAAGCCCAAGTCGGTGGGCGAGATCATCAACCGCATTCCGGGCGTGCACTGGAACGATTTGGGCAACGAGCAGCACAGCATGGCCATTCGCCAGCCCATCAGCACCAACGCGGTGTACCAGTATCTGGAAGATGGCATTCCAATTCGTCCACTGGGCGTGTTCAACCACAACGCCCTGAACGAAAACAACATGAACGGCTCGGGCGGCGTCGAGGTGGTCAAGGGTGCGGCCTCGTCGCTGTACGGCAGCAATGCCGTGGGTGGTGCGGTCAACTTTTTGACGCAACGTCCTTCACGCACACCCACTGGCTATCTGGGTATTCGCCATGACAACACCGACGGATTTACCCGTGTGGATTCGGGTGCGAGCAACACCTGGGGTGATCTGGGTTTGCGTTTCTCGCACTACAGCTCGCAGCGCGACACCGATAACTGGCAGCAGTACAGCGGTGGTAAAAAAGACTCTTTCACATTGCGTGGCGACTACAGCCTGAGCGACAAGTCTTGGTTGCGAGCCTCGCTGGTGCACACCAACCTGGACTCGGACACGCCCGGCAGCTTGTTTGAAAACGACTTCCGCGGCAACCCCGGCAAAAGCATCAACACCTTCACCTGGCGCAAAGACAAAACCACCCGTGCCAACCTGGCTTGGGAAGGCGAAACCACGCAAGGTGGCTTGACCACGGTGACGCTGTTTGCCCGCAACAACGACCACGGCCAGTTGCCCAACTACACCATCTCGGGTTGTTCGGGCGCCACCTGTAAGGGCACCTTGAACAACAACCACGTTGAGTCTTTGGGCGTGGACGTGAAGCACGAACAAAAGCTCGACTGGCTGCGTGCCCGCCTGGTCACAGGCGTCTACATCGACCGGAGCCAAAATGACTATGTGTCGGACAACCTGAAAGTGGTGCGCGATGTGCCCACTGGCCGCTACACCAGCTACACCTTGAACAGCGTGGCCAACCCCAGCGGCGTGCGTGACTACGGCGCGGGCATTGCCAACGATGCCGCGTTTGCACAGCTGGAGTTCAGCCCCAGCGAGCAAATCCGTGTGGTGGCCGGTGGCCGTTATGACCGCATTCGTTACGACTTCAAGAACAACCTGACACCCGGGGCCAACTACGGTGCGGCCAACGAGGTGCGCAGCTTTGCCAAGTTCAGCCCCAAGTTGGGTGCGACCTACGCCCTGAGCCCCACCAGCAGCCTCTACAGCAACCTGAGCATGGGCTTCACACCGCCCGAAGTCAGCCAGCTGTATGGCAAGACCGCCATTCCAGAACTGAACTCGGCCACCTACGACAACGTGGAAGTGGGCTGGCGTGCATTGTTGGCCTCGGGCATTCGCCTCGATTCGGCGCTCTACCAACTCAGCGGCAAGGACACCATCGTGTCTTACACCTCCGAAATTGGGGACAGCTTCAACAAAAATGCGGGCAACACCCGCAGCCGGGGTCTGGAGCTGAGCCTGAATCAAGAGTTGCGCGAATGGGATTGGCGCGTGGGCGCAACTTGGGCCGAGCACACTTTTGTGAGCTACCGCGTCAGCGACAAAGTGGGGGCCATCGAAGACTATTCGGGCAAAGGCATGCCGCAGGCCCCCAAGCACACCCTCACCGCCCAAGTCGGTTGGAAGTTCACACCCGCTTCGCGCGTGGCTTTGGGCTTGGTCAAGCAAGGCAGCTATTGGATGAACAATGCCAACACGGTGCGTTACGCGGGTCACACCCTGCTCAACCTGACGGCCAGCCACAAGCTCGCCGATGGCTGGGAAGTCTGGGGCCAGGTGCGCAACCTGACCGACAAGCTGTATTCGGACAACGCGTCCAGCAGCTACAAAAGTGGCGTTTACACACCCAACACGCAAAACACCTATGCCGCTGGTGCGCCGCGCAGCGTCATGTTGGGTTTGACCAAGTCGTTTGGGCAACGTTGACGTGAAGTTTGGCTGGCGATGATTTGTCAAAAAGTGACGATGATTTCGCCAGCCTCTCATTCAATCTCCTCTTTTTGGAACAGAAGCCCATGAACTTATTGAACCGTTGGTGTGCCGTGTTGGGCCTGGTGATGGCCGGGCTGTGTGTGGTGCCGCAGGCTGGTGCGCAAGACGCTGTCAAAGAAGCCAGCAAGCCTGTTGCATCTGCACAGCACCGCCACCAGCGCCCGCAACTGGCCACAGGCGCAGCCATTGCGCCCGATGGCCGCTTGTGGGTGGTGGGCCTGAATGCGCAGGCGCAACTCTTTGTGCAAAGTACGCCCTTGGACGGGGCTTTGCAGTGGAGTGATGCACGCATCTTGAACACCGGTGCTGACCCGATTGCGGCCGATGGCGAAAGTCGCCCAAAAATAGCGTTTGGCCCCCAAGGCTGGGCGGTGATCAGCTACACCATGCCCCTGGCCAAGCCCTACACGGGCTTCATCCGCATGTTGCGCAGCAGCGATGGCGGGCAAACATTCAGTGCGCCCTTCACGGTGCACCAGGACCGGCAAGAGATCACCCACCGTTTTGATTCGGTGGCCTTTGACGCGCAAGGTGTGCTGCACACGCTGTGGGTGGACAAGCGCGACCAACCGCCCAAAGGTTCGGCACAAAAATACGCAGGGGCCGCGATTTACCGCAACGAGTCCAAGGATGGCGGCCAGACCTTTGGCCCCGACACCAAGCTGGCCGACCACTCGTGTGAGTGCTGCCGCATTGGCCTGGCCCGCAACCCGCAAGGTCAGCTGCAAGCCACCTGGCGGCATGTGTTCGACAGCAGCACGCGAGACCATGCTTTTGCCAGCGTGGGCGCCCCCGCCAACCGCATCACCCGCAGCACGCACGACAACTGGCAGATCAACGCTTGCCCGCACCACGGCCCCGGTTTGGCGCTCAATGCAGGCACGTCGGGTTACCACACCGTCTGGTTTGGCATCCGCAAAGTGAATGGCCAAGACCAAGCCGCCGTGCGTTATGCCCGTCTGAATGCGCAAGGTGAGCCTTTGCCCGAAACCCTTCGCGTGTTGCCCGATGCACGGGCCGAGCATGCCGATGTGTTGGCCGATGGCCAAAACGTGGCGGTGGTCTGGCGCAGCAGCGAAGGCGCTGTGACCTCACTCAAAGCCTGGCTATCCACCGATGGTGGGCAAAACTTCACGCTCAAAACTTTGGGGCAAGCCACGGGCTACAACGACCACCCCCGCTTGGCCCAAAGTGGCGCACGCATGGTGGTGGTCTGGCGCAACACACAAGAGACACAAGTCCATGAACTCCGTTTTTAAATCCACGGCACTCGCCCTGTGCGCCGCTGCGCTCGGCATGAGCGCCTCAGCGACTTGGGCGCAAGCACACCCGCACGCACACCCTCAAGGTCAAGTCAAGGCCACAGCCCCGCGCACGGTGTTGCCATTTGACGAAAAAACCTGGGCGCATGCGCTGCAACACGGCCCACGCCCAGCGGCTTATTTGTTCACCACTTCGTATTGCAGCACCTGCCCGGCCGCGTTTGCGGTGCTTCACAAGGCGGTTCAGCAGCGCAAAGACAAGCCCGAAAGACAGGTTGAACTCAATGCCGTCATGATGGATGTGGCAGGGCCTCAGGCCTTGCGCCATGCCTCTCACTTCAAGGGCATGACACAGATGTACGCCTTTGATGGCTTCGAGCCCGCCATCCGTCAGGCGGTTGATCCGGCTTGGCCCAATGTCACGCCCTATGTGGTGCTGGTGGACGCCAAAGGCCAGACGCAAAGGGTGATTGGGCCGCCTGCGCCAGAGCTGCTCAAGCGCTGGTTGGCACCGACTTGATGGGGGGTGTTTTTCCTGAAAGCCAGCTGGAGCCAAGCCGATTGAAACTGTGTATGTGCTGGCGCACAGTGAGGTGGCAAGCTTGGGCGTAATCTGGCCGCAACCCTGTAGAGAATGCGCCGGTCGGCGCACTTGAGCGGGTTTTTCAAAAGGAAACACCATGAACGCCCGATTCACCCCGCGCACCTTTCGCACAGGCCTGCTGCTGTGGGCCGTTTCGCTGGTCACGATGGGCCAGGCCGCCACAAGCACCGGCAATTTGACCGTGAGCGCCAACATCGAGACCGGTTGTTCCGTCACGGCCAGTCCGATGGATTTTGGTGTCGTTGTGCCCGGCGTGACCAAAGAGACCGAGTCCACACTTTCGGTGGTTTGCACCTCGGGCACCACGTACACCGTGGACTTGGGCGACGGCCTGAACCACACCACAACTGGTGGCACGGGCATTCAGTACCGCAGGCAAATGGCCTCGGCCGCCAACCGTTTGCCCTACGTGGTTTACCAAGAGGTGGCCCGTGTCACAGAAATTGCAGCCACTTCTTCTTTGGCGGCCAACAACAACGTGTTGACCTCCACCGTGGGCAACGGTTTGGCGCAGGACAAAGTGATTTTTGGCCGTGTCATTGGTGCTGAATCGGTGGCCAATCCTGCGGGGGTTTATGTCGACACGGTCATTGTGACGGTGGCCTTTTGATGCGGGCTTGGCCGTTGTGATGACTTTATGGGGTCCGCTGAGGTGGGGGCGTCTGAGGCCTTGGGGCCGGTGTTGGCCGGCGTTGCTCGTGGGCGTGTGCACGGGCGTTCAGTGTGCGGTGACCATCAGTCCGGTCATTGTGCACATCCCCTCACAGGGGCGGGCGATCATCACGGTTCGCAATGACCGTGCCCACGAAGTGATGTACCAATTGACGCTGCTGCGCTGGTTTCAGCAGGACGGGGTGGACCATTTCGAGCCCACCCAAGATTTCATCGCCAGCCCCCCGCATTTCGCTTTGGCGGCGCATGCCACACAAGTCATTCGTTTGGGTTTTCGGCGGCCCGAACGTTTGCCTCTGGAGCAGTCGTATCGACTGGTCTTGGCCGAGGTGCCCCAAGTCCGTGACACTCAGCGCGGGCCAGGGCGTGTGGACTTTTCAATGCAATACGCCTTGCCTGTTTTTGTGGCACCCGCTCAGCCCATGAGTCCACCTACTTTGGTTTGGCAATGGCGGCAAGAGGCTGGTGCGGTCGTGCTGCGTGCTGACAACCCGTGTACACGCCACATGGTCGTGAACCAAGTGGGCTTGACCGATGCCGCCCACCCCAATCCGGTGGTGCAACACCTCAGCCAGCGACGGGTGACGGTGTTGGCCCACGCTTGGCGAGAGTGGCGTTTTCCAGAGGCCCGCCTTGAGGGGCCGTTGCCATGGCAAATTTGGGTGATGAAAGACGGGCAAGAGGCCCCAGAACACGTTCCCGTGGGCCAATTGCCCCGCCATGCGTGCTGAAGCCCAACGCTGTGCTTGGCTGCTGCTGTTGAGTGGCCTTGTCTTCGGGGTCGGCCGCTTGGCCGCCATGACCCCCGAAAGTGGTGCCGTGGCGGGGGCTTTTTATGGTGTGGTGCTCAATGGCGTGCCCCAGACCGGTTTTGCCCTGTTGGTCTTGGACGCCGATGCGCGGCCCTACATGGCACAAGAAGATTTTGTGCGTCTGGGTTTGGCCAGGGCCATTGCGCCGGTCATGCGCGATGGCGTGGCCCTGGTGCCGCTGCAAGGTCACCCCGGCATGGTGGTGTACAGGGATGCGCAGCAGCTGAGTCTGAGGCTAGAGGTTGAACCCGACTGGTTTGCGCCCACCCGCATGAACCTGCATGCACCACAAGCCGGTCGTCCCTTGCCTGCGTCACCGGGTGCCTTGCTCAATTACACCCTGCAAGCCACACGCAGCGAAGGCCATGCCATGGCTTGGGGCGGGACGCAATCCTTGTCTTTGTTTGGCTCGCCAGGCTTGTTGCAGCTGAACACAGCCATCCAGTCGGGTGATGGGAGGGCTGCATCTTGGCGTCGGCAGTCAAGCGCCCGGGTTTCCCGCTTGGCGACCACTTTTTTGCACGATGACGAGCAGCACCTGAGCACCTGGTCCGTGGGGGACGCGGTTTTGCAGTCGACCGCAGGCGTGCCGAGCTTGCGCTACGGTGGCGTGACCTGGCAGAGCAATTTTGGACTGGACCCGGCTTTTTCGGCCTTG
The DNA here is from genome assembly GCF_001269405.1 of Limnohabitans sp. 2KL-3. Classification (NCBI taxonomy): domain Bacteria; kingdom Pseudomonadati; phylum Pseudomonadota; class Betaproteobacteria; order Burkholderiales; family Comamonadaceae; genus Limnohabitans; species Limnohabitans sp. 2KL-3. The sequence goes on along the minus strand of NZ_CXON01000001.1, from coordinate 175,775 downwards.
GAGTCGCCCACCTTGTTTGATTCGGCCCGCTTGCCCAGCACCTTGGAGTTTTTTCTCAACGATCGGCGAGTCGGCGCTCCGGTGGCTGTGGCGGCAGGGCCGTTTGAGGTGAGTGGTTTGCCCACGGTGGGCGTGAACGGTACGGTGAATGTGCTCATCCGCGATGCCCTGTTGAACGAGCGCACCGTCACCGTGCCCTTTTTGAACACGACCAGCTTGTACCGGCAGGGGCTGCGCAGCTTCAGTTACACCGTGGGTTGGCTGCGACCAGAGCTGAACACATACCAAACGCCTTTCTTGAGCACATCGCACCGTTGGGGGGCCACGCGCAGGGTGACCTTGGACGCCGGGGCCACACTCAGCACCGACCAGCGCAGTGCAGGCCTTGGGGCCAGCGCTGCGTTGTGGGGGCCACTGTTGGGCCATGCCCATGCAACGTGGAGTCAGGCCCTGAGTGGCGCAGGACAACAGTGGGGTGCTTCACTTCAGTGGCAAGACACGCGCACGTGCATGGGGGCCAGCTTCAGCCGTGCATCGCCCCATTTCAGCCTGTTGGCCGACCGTGTGGATTCACCGTTTCAAGTCAGGGACGAGTTTCGTTTTTTTGCAGCGCAAGCCTTGGGTCAGGCATGGGGCAGTGTCAGCGTCAGCGCGGGAGGTCTGTCGGATGGGCAAGGGGGCACACGCCGCATGGGCAGTGTGGGCTGGTCCAAAAGTCTGGGGCTTGCCAACGTGTCACTCAGTGCGGTGCGCAGCACAGATCAGACGATCTTTCAGGTCTTGCTCAGTGCGCCTTTGGAGCGGGGTGCCTTCATGAGTGGCAGCGTGCAAAAGATGGCCCATGCCCTGACCGGTCGTGTCGATTACGCCAGTGCCCCGGTTACCTCAAAAGGTATGGCCTGGCGCTTGGGCCTGTTGGCCAAGGACCCCACCATCACCCACGAGCGCACCGGCTTTGTGGGTGCGGTGGATGTGTATTCGGGCGTCGGTCAACATGGTGTGGATGTGGCCAGCAGTGCGGCAGGACAAACTTGGCGGGTGCGAACGGCGGGCAGCGCAGGGGGCTTGGGCGGACACTATTTTGTGGGCCCACCGATCACGGGTGGATTTGCGCTGGTGTCGACGGGCGATGCCCCTCAAATACCGGTTTACCGCTGGAACTTGCCGGTGGCGGTGAGTGATGCACGGGGTGTGGCCTTGGTCACCGCATTGAGTCCTTATCAAAAAAATCTGCTGGCCATTAAGCCCGAGGAGGTGCCCCTGCAGTACCGTGTGGCCAGCCACGAAGTCACCGCCATACCCCGAGGGCGTGGTGGGGTGTGGGTTGATTTTTCGGTCTTGCGGGAGCGGTCGGCGGTGTTGGTTTTGACGGGGCCTGATGGTCAGGCTTTGCCTGCAGGCAGCCGGGTGCATGTGTCGCCTGGCGCCATGTCTGCCGCCGTTGGTTTGCGTGGTGAGGTGTATGTTCAGAACTTGCCAGCCCGAGCGCAATTGCAAGTGGACGCCCAGGTGCTGGGGCTCACCCAGCATTGCCTGATCCAGGTTGATGCCCCCATCACCGATGACCCCCAGCCGCGCCTGGGGCCCTATGTTTGTGCGCTGAGGCCTGGGCCATGAGCCCGCTTGCCAAGGCCGTGTCTGAGCCTGCCACTGCAAGCCGAACTCCGGGCAAGAGTCAACGCGGCTGGATGCTGGTTGGGGCCTTGGTTCTGGGCTTGGGCGGGCAGCACAGCGGCAGTCGCGCAGGGACTGCTTTTGAAGCGCCAGCGGTGCAATGCCTGTTGCAATCGACCTCGTTGCACTTTGGCACGCTCAGCATGCAGCGTGCCGCAGGGGTGCCAGGGCAGGGGCAAGTGCTGGTGGCTTGTCAAAACCCATCGCAGACGATTCAGCGTGTGGATGTGGCGGTGGGGCTCATGGCTTCAGGGCCGGGCATGGTCACTTTGCAATCGGGCCATGGCCAGATGCGGGTCGACTTGTTTTTGGATGCGCAAGGCACCGTGCCCTGGGGCAGTGGATGGGATGGTGCCCAGGCCTTGCGGGCCAGCTTGACACTCGGCCCCGGACAATACCAAGTTGTGCCGCTGTCCATCTATGCCCGGTTGCAGCTTCGGCGCGACGCTCCGGCAGGCGCGTATGCCGTTCATATTCCGCTTTTGCTTTCCGTGTTGCCAAGACCATGAGCGCATGGGGGGGCAAGTGCTTTTGAGGTACAACCCTCACACGCCACTCGAAAGCCCACACCATGACCCTTTGCAAGGACGTTGATCTGTCCCACCTTGACCCCTGTGTGGAGGTCGAGCCCTACACCCCCTACATCGGTGCGGTCATCCATGGGCTGGACCTGTCCAAGCCTTTGAGCATGGAAGTGCAATGCGCACTGCAACAAACGCTGGCCAAGTACGAGGTGATTTTCTTTCGTGATCAGCCACTCACGCCTGCACAGCAGGTCGCTTTCACCCGCATCTTTGGACAGGTGAACGAAGTCAAAGCCTTCTTTCCGCGCGTGCAAAGTCAGCCCGAGATCGAAGTGGTTGAAAGCACGCCCGAGCGACCCGGTGCGTCCAACAATTGGCATGCCGACATCACTTGGCAAGCCAACCCGCCCATTGGCACCAGCCTGTCTGCACAAGTCATACCGGCCCGTGGTGGTGACACCGTGTGGGCCAGCATGACCCGGGCTTATGAGGCCTTGCCCACCGAGTTCAAAGCCTATCTGGAAACCCTGAGCGCCACGCACACCTGGGAGCTCAGTGGATGGACTGAATATCTGTTGCGCCAAGACGCCAGCGGCGACCAACTGCAAGCGGCCCGCGCCAAATACCCACCCGTGACACATCCGGTGGTGCGCGTGCACCCCGTCACGGGCAAAAAGATTTTGTACGTCAACCCGACCTTCACCACCCACATCCATGGCCTGCCGCGCATGCAAAGCGATGCGCTCTTGACCCAGTTGTTCGCATTGATCACCGCACCCGAAATCCAGGCGCGGTTTCGTTGGCAGGCCCACTCATTGGCCGTGTGGGACAACCGATCCACCCAGCACTACGCCGTGGCCGACTTTTACCCTCAACACCGCAAGTTGCACCGGGTCACGTTCACAGCAGATCGGGCGTTTGGATGACTGCCCCAGGGTCTCCTGATCCAGGGTGGGTTCAGGGGCTGTGCATCAGTTGTGGCACCTTTTAACCCAAGGTTTTCGTGTCCTGTGTGTCAGTCAGGCTCAAGCACTTTTGGCCCACGCTTGAAGACGTCATCGATGCGAAGGAAAAATCAGCTGCGGTGAATAGATTTTTTGTGCATGAACAAATAGAAAAACAGTCGTTTGTTTTTTTCCGGTTGACTTCCAGAATCCAGTTCATTCCATGTCTGATCTGCATTGCCGGATTTCTCCTTTATGAAAATCAAATCTCTTTTCCTCAAGCTGGCGGCATCTGCAGCCCTGTCCTTCGCAGCAGGGTCGGTTCATGCCCAGGCCCCGGTCAGCTTGCTCAACGTGTCTTATGACCCAACCCGCGAGTTGTATGCCGAATTCAATCAGGCCTTTGCCAAACACTGGAAGACCCAAACCGGCCAAGACCTCACCCTCAAACAGTCCCATGGCGGATCGGGCAAACAAGCCCGCTCCATCATGGATGGGCTGGATGCCGACGTGGCCACTTTGGCCCTGGCCGGTGACACCGATGCTTTGCACAAAAACGGCAAGCTGATTCCCAAAGACTGGCAAAAGCGGCTGCCCCACAACAGCTCACCCTACACATCGACCATCGTGTTGGTGGTGCGCCAGGGCAACCCCAAAGGCATCAAGGATTGGGATGACTTGGTCAAGCCTGGCATCAGCGTGATCACACCCAACCCCAAAACATCGGGCGGAGCCCGCTGGAATTACCTGGCCGCTTGGGAGTTTGCCAAACGTCAATATGGCAGCGAAGCCAAGGCCAAAGACTTTGTAACAGCCTTGTACAAAAACGTGCCTGTGCTCGATACCGGCGCACGCGGATCGTCCATCAGCTTTGCGCAACGTGCGCAGGGCGACGTGTTCATCAGCTGGGAAAACGAAGCCCATTTGCTGGAAAAAGAATTCGGCAACAAGATCGACTTTGTCTACCCCTCCTTGTCCATTCTGGCCGAGCCAGCGGTCACTGTGGTCGATAAAAACGTGGACAAAAAAGGCACCCGCAAAGTGGCCGAAGCCTATTTGCAGTTCTTGTACACCGATGAGGCACAAGACCTGATCGGCAAGCATTTTTACCGTCCGATCTCGGCCAAAGCCCAAGCCAAATACGCCAAGCAGCTGCCCAAGATCAAGCTCTTCACCATCGAAGAGGCTTTTGGCAGTTGGGAGCAAGCCGCCAAAACCCATTTCGCTGATGGCGCGTATTTTGATCAGATTTACACCGCCAAGTGATGCATTTGCTTTAGCCGTGAATTGGCATAAGCAAACAACAAATGAGTTGTTTGAGATTGAAGCGTCTCCTTCCACAATCGCCTCCATGACTTGATGTTGCCCTCCGCTGCGATGGCCAGATTCAAGTGACGGCATCCATTTTTCCCTCACATTCCCCATGAAGAAACACACCCACATCGCTTTGGCGATCACACTGGCCTTGTCAGGCTTCGCGGCCAATGCCCAGACCTTGCTCAACGCCTCGTACGACGTGGCGCGTGAGTTTTACAAAGACTACAACACCGCCTTTGCGGCGCATTACAAAAAGACCACGGGCAAAGACGTCAAGATTGATCAGGCCCACGGCGGCTCCAGCGCCCAATCGCGTGCGGTCAATGACGGCCTGGACGCCGATGTGGTGACCATGAACACCACCACCGATGTGGACTTTTTGGCCAGCACCGGCGTGGTGGCCAAAGACTGGAACAAGCGCTTCCCGCAGAGTGCGTCGCCCACCACCTCGACCATGTTGTTCCTGACCCGCAACGGCAATCCCAAGGGCATCAAGGATTGGGATGACTTGGTCAAACCCGGCATCAAGGTGATCGTGGTCAACCCCAAGACCGGCGGCAATGGCCGCATGGCTTACCTGGCCGCTTGGGGCTATGTGAAGAAGAAGGGCGGCTCGGACGCCAACGCGGCCGAATTTGTGAGCAAGCTCTACAAAAACGTGCCCGTGCTGGCCAAAGGTGGGCGCGATGCGACCACCATCTTCTTGCAACGAAACATCGGTGATGTGCTGATCACGTTTGAGTCGGAAGTGGTCTCGGTGGACCGCGAGTTTGGCGCGGGCAAGGTCGACGCCATCCACCCGTCCATCAGCATCGTGGCCGAAAACCCGGTGGCCGTGGTCGAGCGCACGGTGGCCAAGAAAGGCACGGGCGAGCTGGCCAAGGCCTACTTGGATTATTTGTACTCTGAAGAAGCCCAAGAGATCGCGGCCAAACACGCTTTGCGTCCACGCTCGGCCACGGTGCTCAAAAAGCACGCCGCCACCTTCAAGCCTTTGCAGTTGTTCACCGTGAACGAGGTGTTTGGTTCTTTTGCTGAGGCGCAAAAACTGCACTTCAACGACGGCGGTCAGTTCGACAAGATTTACACCGTCAAATAAGTTCTCTCCATGACCGCATTGCCCATTGCGGCACCCGCCTCACGGCGGGCGCCAGCCAGGGTGTTGCCCGGGTTTAACCTGACCCTGGGCTTCACCGTCTTTTACCTGAGCCTGATCGTGCTGATTCCGCTGTCGGCGCTGGTCTTCAAAACCTTCACCCTCACCTGGGACCAGTTCTGGGCCGCTGTCACTGGGCCGCGTGTCTTGGCGTCGTACCGCCTGACCTTTGGCGCTTCATTCATCGCTGCACTGGTCAATGTGTTCTTTGGTCTGTTGATCGCTTGGGTGCTGGTGCGCTACGATTTTTTTGGCAAAAAAATTGTGGACGCTTTGGTGGATTTGCCTTTTGCTTTGCCCACGGCGGTGGCGGGTATTTCGCTCACGGCGCTGCTGGCGGGCAACGGCTGGATTGGCCAATACCTGGAGCCGCTGGGCATTCAGCTGGCGTTCAACCCCAATGGGGTGGTGATTGCCCTTATCTTCATCGGTTTGCCCTTTGTTGTGCGCACCGTGCAGCCGGTGCTGGAAGACACCGAAAAAGAACTCGAAGAAGCGGCCACCTGCTTGGGTGCCACACGCTGGCAGACCTTCAGTCGGGTCATTTTTCCGACCATCGCCCCCGCATTGCTCACGGGCTTTGCCATGGCGTTTGCGCGTGCGATTGGTGAGTACGGCTCGGTCATCTTCATCGCGGGCAACATGCCCATGGTGTCCGAGATCACGCCGCTCATCATCATCGGCAAGTTGGAGCAATACGACTACGCGGGGGCCACTGCCGTGGCGCTGGTCATGTTGGTGTTCTCCTTCATCTTGCTGCTGGTCATCAACGCCTTGCAAACCTGGCAACGCCGCCGCTCGGGAGCTTCCTCATGAGTCAGACACTCACCGCCAGCAAGGTGCAGGCGGGCACCACCGAAGCCCGCTGGATACGCCGAAGCCTGATTGGCTTGGCGCTGGTTTTCATGTTTTTGTTTTTGGTCTTGCCACTGGCCGCGGTGTTCACCGAAGCCTTGCGCAAGGGACTGGACGCGTATCTGGAAGCGCTGAAAGAGCCGGACGCCTGGTCGGCGATTCGGCTGACCTTGATCACCGCTGCAGTGGCCGTGCCGCTGAACTTGGTGTTTGGCGTGGCAGCGGCCTGGGCCATTGCCAAATACGAGTTCAAGGGCAAGTCGCTTTTGACCACACTGGTGGACTTGCCGTTTTCTGTTTCGCCCGTGGTGGCGGGTTTGATCTATGTGCTGATGTTTGGCGCACAGGGCTGGTTTGGTCCCTGGCTGCAGGCACACGACATCAAGATCGTTTTTGCCGTGCCGGGCATCATTTTGGCCACGGTGTTTGTCACCTTCCCCTTCATTGCACGCGAGCTGATTCCGCTCATGCAGGCCCAGGGCAACGACGAAGAACAAGCGGCCATTGTGTTGGGGGCTACGGGCTGGCAAACCTTTTGGCGTGTGACGCTGCCCAACATCAAATGGGGCCTGCTGTACGGCGTGATCTTGTGCAATGCGCGGGCCATGGGCGAATTTGGTGCGGTGTCGGTGGTCTCGGGTCATATCCGGGGCCAGACCAACACCATGCCTTTGCACGTCGAGATCCTCTACAACGAATACCAGTCGGTGGCCGCGTTTGCCGTGGCGTCTTTGTTGGCCTTGCTGGCGCTGGTCACCCTGGCCATCAAGTCCTTCATCGAGTGGCGTCATGAGAAGGAACTGAAAGCCGCAGCTGAGACGCCACCTGAGCGTCCCCATCCACAGAGTTTGTCATGACTTTGCAGGAGCCCACCCCGTGAGCGATCTTGAGTGGGCCATGAAGGTCTGCAACGCCCACAGGGTGGGCTTCTAAAGCAACAGCCATCCGTTACAGCACACAGTTTAAGAACACCATGAGCATCGAAATCCGCAACGTCCACAAACAGTTTGGCGAATTCAACGCACTGAACAATGTCAGCCTTGACATCGAGTCGGGTGAACTGGTTGCGCTGCTGGGCCCGTCGGGCTGCGGCAAGACCACGCTGCTGCGCATCATCGCGGGGCTGGAGACGGCCGACAGCGGCACCATCGGCTTCAGCGGCGAAGACACCACCCATGTGCATGTGCGAGAGCGACAGGTGGGCTTTGTGTTCCAGCACTACGCTTTGTTCCGCCACATGACGGTGTTCGAGAACGTCGCCTTTGGTCTGCGCGTCAAGCCGCGCAACCAGCGCCCCAGCGAATCCGAAATCAAACGCAAAGTGCACGACCTTTTGGGCTTGGTGCAGCTCGATTGGCTGGCCGACCGTTACCCCTCGCAGTTGTCGGGCGGTCAGCGCCAGCGGATTGCACTGGCCCGTGCGCTGGCGGTGGAGCCCAAGGTGCTGCTGCTCGACGAGCCCTTTGGCGCGCTGGATGCCAAAGTGCGCAAAGAGTTGCGCCGCTGGTTGCGCCGCCTGCACGACGAGTTGCATGTGACCAGCATTTTTGTCACCCATGACCAAGAAGAAGCCCTCGAGGTGGCCGACCGGGTGGTGCTGATGAACAAGGGCAACATCGAGCAAATCGGCTCGCCCCAACAGGTCTGGGACCACCCTGCGAGCCCTTTTGTGTATGGGTTTTTGGGTGATGTGAACCTGTTTCATGGCCGTGCACACGAAGGCGAGATGCTGATTGGCGCGGACCAGCACGCTGTTCGGCTGGAAGCGCCTGAGCATTGGCGGGCGCAAGATGCCAAGGCTTTTGCTTATGTGCGTCCGCACGACTTGGAGGTGACCCGTTACACCCCAGGCTTGGTGCACACGGGCATCGTGGCCAAGCTGAGCCGCGCCATTGTCGTTGGACCCGTGGCGCGTTTGGAGTTGGACCCCGTGGAAGTGGGCATGTTTGGCAAAGATGCGGTCATCGAGGCGCAGTTGTCGGCATCTCATTACCGCCAGCAAGACTTCAAGGAAGGCGAAACTTTGGTGCTCACGCCGCGCAAGGCGCGGGTGTTTGTGGAAGCTTGAGCGTCATGCCAACGCATGACGCTGGGGATTTGGAGGCGGTTCTGAAGGACGCGGCTGAGCTTTTTGGCTTGTTGTCTGCCCCCATGCGCTTGCACATCATCAGTGCGCTTTGCCATGGTGAAAAGAACGTGGGGCAATTGATCGAGGCCGTCAAAACGACGCAGCCGAACATGTCGCAGCACCTGAACCAGCTGTATCGAAAAGGCATTTTGAGCAAGCGGCGAAAGGGGGTGCAAATTTATTATGCGATTGCAGACCCGCAAGTCGTGCAAATTTGCCAGACGATGTGCGATCGGGTGACGCATCAGCGTTGAAGGGCAGTTGGCTGGATCTGAAAGCGTCTTCAGGTAAGCTTTGCAGACCATTTTTTCAAGGAACTGCCATGAGCGAACCTTCTGCCTTCGGGTTTGGCCAATTTGTGCCAGGCTTTGACTTTTTGCAAAACCTGTCCAAAACCGCTTCTCAGGCTCAGCCTGCCGGTGCGGCAGGTATGCCCGGCATGGGCAATTGGGTTGCTCCCACACTGAGCATCGAAGACATTGACAAGCGCATCCAAGAGTTGAAGTCGGTGCTGTTTTGGCTAGAACAAAACACCACGGCGCTCAAAGCCACCATCCAGGCGATGGAGGTGCAAAAAATGACCTTGACCACGCTGCAAAGCATGAACGTGAACATGGCCGATCTGGCCAAAGCGTTCACGGTCAAGCCTCCGGTGGCCGAGCCGAAAACCGCAGCGCCAACATCGGTTTTTGCCTCTGCCCCCGCCCCTGCAGCAGCGCCCAGGCCTTCGCTGTTCACGCCCAAGGCCGCACCTGAGGCGCAGCCCGAACCCGAGCCACCTGCCCAAGCCGAGTCGACCGTGGCTTCGCCCAGTGACACAGGCTCATCGCCCAACCCAGCGGCCCCAGTTGCTGTCGATCCAATGCAATGGTGGGGTGCTTTGACCCAGCAGTTTCAAGGCATTGCCGCCGCAGCTTTGAAAGATGTGGCGGGCGAGGCCATGAAAGCGGGCCAGTCTGCGAAGGCGGCCAAGGCGAAGAAAACAGCCAAGACCTCGGCCGGCCAAGCCACAGATCAGGCCTTTGCCGCACCGCGCCGGACCCGGTCAACACCTTCTTCGACGTCCGTGTCTTCAGCGAAGCCTGCTCGCGCCGCTTCGGCTTCGAAGCCGGGGGCATCCCGAAAAACAAGCCCTCAATCGACCGCCAAAACGACTTCGAAGTAAAACGCCCATGAATTTGTTTCCTTGTGGGCATGCCACCCACCCGCAGTGGCGCATGGCGGCGGGTTTGGTGCTTGCCCAATTGCAGGCCCAAATGAGCCTGCCTGACTACGCCAGCCAGCCCCGTTTGGGCCTTCTCTACATCACCGACCATTACGCCCCGCATGCACAGGCCTTGCTCGATCATCTGCGGCAAGCATTGCCCGGCGTGAGCGATTGGGCTGGTACCGTGGGGATTGGTGTGGCGGTCAACAACGCCGAATACTTCGATGAGCCGGCCATGGCACTCATGCTGTGCGATTTGAAGCCTGAGCAATACCGTGTGTTTTCCGGGGTGTCGCCGCTGCCATCGGCTTGGGCCGATGCGGCCTTGGTCCATGCCGATCCGCACACACCCGATTTAGCTGAATTGATTGGCGAGATGGCTGAGCGAACCCAGCAAGGCTATTTGTTTGGGGGCTTGAGCGCCAGCCGCACACGCAGCGTGCAGTTTGCCGTGCGTGCCGATGACGCGGGTGGGGCCGAGGTGAGCGGCGGTGTGCTGGAAGGGGGCTTGAGCGGTGTGGCTTTTGCCCCAAACGTGTCTTTGTTGTCACGCGTCACGCAAGGCTGCCAGCCAGTGGCTCTCGAACGCGAGATCACCGAATTTGAAGGCCATGTGGTGCTCAAGTTGGCTGGCGAGCCTGCTTTGGAGGTCATGCTGGGTGACTTGGGCATCAGCCTGAAGGACCCACAAAAAGCCATTGCCGTGGTCCGATCCACTTTGGTGGGCCTGAGTGCTGCAGGTCAGTCCGGCGTGGGACGAGCGGGCAATCTGGGCAACGATGTGCGGGTGCGCCACATCATTGGCCTGGACCCTTTGCGTCAAGGTGTGGCGATTGCCGAGCACTTGGAGCCTGGCATGCGTTTGACCTTTTGCCGCCGCGATGTGCAAGCAGCCCGCGCCGATTTGACGCGCGTGTGCGCTGAAATCCGCGAAGCGCTGGAGCCTGAGATGCTCTCCATCGAGGCCATCAATGCCTTGAGTGATGACCCCGTGCCGACCGTACCGCAAGCGGGCCAACGCATTGCAGGCGCGGTGTATGTGAGCTGCACCGGACGCGGTGGTCCGCACTTTGGCGGACCCAGCGCCGAGCTGCAAATCATTCGCCATGCTTTGGGCGATGTGCCCTTGGTGGGCTTTTTTGCCGTAGGCGAAATTGCCCATCAGCAGCTGTATGGCTATACCGGGGTGTTGACGGTGTTTGCCCAGCCCATACCCGCTTCATAAGTCTGCCTCCGAAGCGTTCGACAGCGATGCCTTCAGCGCCGCAGCGCATGAAAAGCTTCAAATTCCCAGCGGCGCATGGCCAGCAGCAGGGTGTAGCCTTCGCGGTGTTCGTGACTGAGTTTTTGGTCGGACTGGTGTTGCATTGCAAAGTCTTGCGCCACACGCTGCAGGCGTTCCAGAAATGACGGTGCCAAGGCCCGGCTGATGCTGCCATGCACCAACAAGAGCCCCTCGCCTTGCGCATCAAAACCGCCCGAAAAATAGTCCAGCAAAGCGTGCTCGCGGAAATATTCCATCACTGGGCCATGGGGACGCCAGCGAAAGGTTTTGGCCAATTGCAGGCGGTAGCGGTTGAGCGGGCGCAGCTCGATGATGCCGATCCGGTCCAGCTGGGCCAGGCAGCGGATGCAATCGGCATCGCTGAGTTGGTAGTAGGCGGTGATCTGCTCCAGGGACCACTGGCTGAGCACACAAATGGCCACCAGCATCAGCTTTTTGTCGGCCACCACGGCCCGCTCTTGCTCTTGGCTCAGTTCGCTCAGCAGGGGCTGCGCGTCTGCCACGCGCCGGGCCAGTTCTGCAAAGTCCAGCTTCAAGGCCCGGCACACCTCATCCACACGGGACAGCGACATGTCCGCCTTGGCCAGCATGCGCTTGACGCTGGACTCGGCCATGCCCAGAGCGACGGCCAGGTCGGCATAGGTCATGCCGGTGGCTTTGAGTTCTTGTTTGATGGCTTTGACCAAATCGGCGGTGGTGCTCATGGGTATTGAAATTTGATACTGGATGAACCTGGACCTTGAACTTTAATCAATAAGTCACCGCTTTCGGTGCTGGCGACTGTGAAACTTCCGCACATGTTTGTTGTGGCTGGAGGCCTTGCGATGTCCATTTCTACTTTTTCAACCTCTGAGACGGTCTGGTCGGGTTCGTCTGACGAGGCGGCCGTCGGTGTCGTGATCAAAGTGCTCATGCTTTGGGCGCTGCTGTGGTGCTTGAGCCTGCTCATTGACCCGCAGTGGTTAGCCTCGCTGGGCGTGTCCTTGAACGCCCACGGTCACACCCATCTGCATGTCCATGGACACCCGTTTGTCGATGCGCGCAGCTGGTGCGCTATACCCAACACCCTGGATGTGCTGAGCAACCTGCCTTTTTTGCTGGTGGGTCTCTGGGGCGGCTGGCGCGTTCGCCGCATATTGACTCGTTCATCGCCAACCAGAAAATCCGCCCTGCTGGCATTTGTGGGTTTGGTGCTGACCTGGGCGGGGTCCTCGGTGTACCACTGGCATCCGGTGCCTGAAATGCTGGTGCTGGATCGCCTGGGCATGGCCGTGACCTTTGCCGGAGTGCTGGGCTGGGCCGTGGCCGATCGCTTGCAAGCGGTTTGGGCCACTCGCTTTGCCCTGTGCGTCATGGTGGCCGGTGGCGTGTCTGCTGCTTTGTCTGTGTGGGGCGGCCATGTCATGCCTTGGGCGGTTTTGCAGTTTGGCGGCCTGGCGCTCGTGGTGGCGCATGCAGCTTTGACGCTGCGTGAGGGGCCTGGTCAGTGGACCTTCAAGTCGCCCTGGTTGGCGCTGGTGGGTTTTTATGTGTTGGCCAAGTGGCTGGAGATGCAAGATGAGCAGATCTTCCTGTGGACCCATCAGTGGGTCGCCGGGCACACGCTCAAACACCTGGCGGCTGCCTGTGCGCTGATCCCTTTGGCGGTGTCGCTGGCAGGCTGCGGCAAAATGCCCGGCCAACAGGCGCTCACCAGAAACGCCATCTGAATATTCAGGGAGAACACACATGTCCAATTCGAATGCCCTGGCCACTGCGGCCAGCCATGAGCATCCCAGCCAGTTCGCCCTGCTGAGCCAAAAGCGCTTTGCCCCGTTTTTTTGGGTGCAGTTTTTGGGGGCGGGCAACGACAACGTCTTCAAATTTGCCTTCACGGTGCTGGTGACTTACCAGTTGCAGGTGCAGTGGCTGCCTGCCTCCATGGCCGGGCTGGTCATTGGGGCCTTGTTCATCTTGCCCTTTTTGCTGTTTTCGGCCACCAGCGGCCAGTTGGCCGACAAATACCCCAAGGAAGTGCTGATCCGTTTTGTCAAGAATCTGGAGATCGGCATCATGCTTTTCGCCGGGTGGGGCTTTGTGCAGCAAAACGTGCCCATGCTGCTGACCTGTGTGTTTTTGATGGGCTTGCACAGCACGCTGTTTGGCCCGGTCAAGTTTGCCTACTTGCCGCAGCACTTGACCGAGCGTGAACTCACCGGCGGCAATGGCATGGTCGAGATGGGCACCTTTGTGGCCATCTTGCTGGGCAATGTGGCGGGCGGTTTGCTGATCGCGCTGCCACTGGTCGGGCCGATTTATGTGGGCGTGGCGTGTGTGGCGCTGGCCTTGCTTGGGCGTGTCCTGGCGCAGGCCTTGCCGGTCTCGCCCGCCACCGACCCCGCCTTGACGATCAACTGGAACCCTTTTACTGAAACCTGGCGCAACCTGCAATTGGCGCACACCAACGTGGTGGTGTTTCGCTCGCTGCTGGGCATCAGCTGGATGTGGTTTTTCGGCGCGGTGTTTCTCAGCCAGTTCCCGGCGTTTGCGCGTGATGTTTTGCATGGCAACGAACAAGTGGCCTCCTTGTTGCTGGTGGTGTTCTCGGTGGGCATTGGTGCGGGCGCCTTGCTGTGCGAAATCCTGAGCCGCCGCCATGTCGAAATCGGCCTGGTGCCGCTGGGTGCCATTGGCATGACCGTGTTCTCGGTGGATTTGTATTTCGCCTCTCGCGGCTTGCCGCCTGCCTCTGCGACGCTGACGCTGGGCCAGTTCGTCGGCCAGCTGGCGCACTGGCGTGTGCTGGCCGATCTGGCTTTGCTCTCGCTGTTTGCGGGCATCTACAGCGTGCCCATGTATGCGCTCATTCAAATGCGCAGCCAGCCCACGCACCGTGCGCGCATCATTGCCGCCAACAACATCCTCAACGCCCTGTTCATGATCGCCAGCTCGGTGCTGGCCGGTGCCTTGCTGGGCGCGGGTTTTTCCATCAGCGAGTTGTTTTTGTGCATTGGGCTGCTCAATGCGGTGGTGGCGTTTTACATCTTCATGCTGGTGCCCGAATACCTGCTGCGCTTTGTGGCCTGGATGCTCACCCATGTGGTGTACCGCTTTCGGGTGCAAGGTGAAGCGCACATCCCCACCGAAGGCGCGGCCGTGCTGGCTTGCAACCATGTGAGCTTTGTCGATGCGGTGCTGCTCATGGCGGCCAGCCCGCGCCCGATCCGCTTTGTGATGGACCACCGCATCTTCAAAGTGCCGGTGCTGGGGTGGCTGTTTAAACTGGCCAAAGCCATTCCGATCGCACCGCGCAGCGAAGACCCGGCGGCTTACGAAGCGGCCTTTCGCGAAGCCGCCCAGGTGCTGCGCGAAGGCGATTTGCTCGGCATCTTCCCCGAAGGCGGCATCACGCGCGATGGCAGCTTGCAGCCCTTCAAAGGCGGCATCATCAAAATCCTGGAGCAAGCCCAGGCCGATGGCGTGCAAGAGGTGCGCGTCATCCCCATGGCCCTGACCAACTTGTGGGGCTCGTACTTCAGCCGCATTGAACTGCGCAATGGCGAGCCCACCGCCATGGTTCGGCCTTTTCGGCGCGGCTGGCTCAACCCTGTGGGCCTGAATGTGGGCGAAGCTCTGCCTGCGCAGGCGGTGAGCCTGGACACCTTGCGGGAGCGGGTGTTGGGCTTGTCGGCTTGATGTGTTGAACCGAGGGATCATAGGCGCTCAAAGTAGCGCATGGCGATACCCGCAGTGACCTGAACTGCGCCAGAGTCAGATTTCGAGCCTTGTTTGAGCTTTGACGCTGCACCATCGCGGCATGTTCAACCAACCCCTCCTGTTCAGGAGTTTCTACATGACTCACTTTCATTTGAAAAACATGGTTTTGGCCGCTTCGCTGGCGCTGAGTTTGGCCGCAGGCCCTGCGCATGCGCAGAGTGAGGCATCGCTGGCGGTGTCTGCTTTGCCTGTGGCTTCGGTGGTGGGCGTGGCGGGCAGCGTCCTTGGTGGTGCTGTGGCCGTGAGTGCGGTGCCCGTGGCGCTGGCGGTCAGCGGGGCGGTGCTGGTGGTCAAGGCTGTTGAGGCCTCGGCAACTGGCACGGTCTATGTGCTGGAGAGAGCGTCTGACGGTGCGCGGGCCAGTGTCGCGGTGGCGGGGCGCGGCACCAAAGCGGTCTCTGCTGGCGTGGGCACGGCCTTGGCTGTGAGCGTGATCACGGCGGGTGTGGTGCTCTCGGTGGCGGGTGAGGTGATTGCCTTCATTCCCAACCAGCTGGGACGCGCTTTGCTGCACAACGAGCGTGTGTCGTTTTGATGCGCAGGAGAGACAAGATGAACACCTTGACGATGAAGTCGGTAGCGCTGGCTGTGGGTTGGGTGATGGCGATGGCGATGGCGACGGTGGCGCATGCGGGGCGTTCGTGCGATCAACAGCCGATGACCGCGCAAACCCTTTCACAGGGCCTGGCTCTGGCGCAGCGCACCTCTGAAGCGCTGGATGCCGAGTTTGCCCGCACGGGCGCCAGGGTGGTGGTGCTGGGCCGGGCTGGGCAGGACTTGACCCCGTACCAGCTGCGTTACTCGCATCTGGGCTGGGCCTACAAGACTTCAGAGGGACCGTGGCGCGTGTTGCACAAGCTCAACCAGTGCGGCACCGCTGAGGGCGCGGTGTACCGACAAGGGCTTGGGGAATTCTTCATGGACAACCTGTGGCGACACGAAGCCGTGTGGTCTGTACCGGCGGCGCAGTTGCAAGCCCCATTGCTGGCTTTGCTGACCGATCCAACGCGCAACACGCGGCTTCATGAGCCTGCCTACAGCATGGTGTCTTATGCCTGGGGCACGCGCTATCAACAATCGAACCAATGGGCTTTGGAGACGATGGCCATGGCCGCAGAGCCCGGCATCACCCAACGGGCACAGGCTCAGGCCTGGCTGGGGTTCAAGGGCTATCAACCCAGCACATTGCGCCTGGGGGCGCTGACACGATTAGGGGCTAGCAGCACTTCGGCGCACATCCGTTTTGACGACCATCCCAGCGGCAAACGGTTTTCTGACCGCATTGAGACTGTGACGGTGGACTCGGTGCTCGATTGGCTGGAGCGCAGCGGCCTGGGCTCTGCGCCGCAGCGCTTGGTGTGGTAAGGGGGCTATATGGGGCAAACCCTTTAAAAAAGAATACCTTGGGCCGCAATAATTCAATCCTTGATCACTTTGAAGAATGGATAAAACAATGAATACCGAATTGAACGTGCGCACACAGCAGCCCACTGGCGCGTTTGTTTTTGCGTCCTGGGTGGCGTTACTGGTCGGCGCGTTGACTTACATGGCGGGCTTGTGGAATGCCGAGATGGCATTGAACGAGAAGGGCTACTACTTCACCTTGCTTTTGTACGGCTTGTTTGCCGCCGTGTCGCTGCAAAAAAGCGTGCGTGACAAAGCCGAAGGCATTCCCGTGACCGGGCTTTACATGGGCCTGTGCTGGTTGTCCGTGGGGCTGGTCATGTTGTTGTTGGGGGTGGGCTTGTGGAACGCCACGTTGGCCATGAGTGAAAAGGGTTTTTACGGCATGGCGTTTTGCCTGGCCCTGTTCAGTGCCATTGCGGTGCAACAGAACATCCGTGATTTGGCACCGTACAAAAAAGCAGAGGCGATGTCCAAGCTGGATGACTCAGGCGCTGAGGCCTGAACGATCGGGCGACTTTTTGGGCCAGCGACCTGCAAATCGCCACTGGAGTCCTGTTCGGTACTCGGAGAGTCCGCCGTTTGAGCGCCAAGCGCCAATGCAGATGACGGGTGATGTTGGTGGATTGGTCAGATGTCGGACTCTGCGAGAACCGACCTACCGCAAAACATCCTTGCAAATATGGAGTTTCATTCCATGATTTGCAAGGATAAATGCCTCAGACGCCGCGTGCTCGATCCGTCTTGAACTGCGCCCGGAACGCAGAGAACTGCCCCGCATCCAGCGATTCGCGTACTTCGCGCATCAGGTTCAGGTAGTAGTGCAGGTTGTGGATGGTGGTGAGCATGGGGCCGAGCATTTCGCCGCAGCGGTCCAGGTGGTGCATGTAAGCGCGGCTGAAACCCTCGCGTCCTCCTTCGTCCCATGACACACCTGAAGTGCCTGCACAAGCGTGGCAGGTGCAGCTGGTGTCCAGTGGCTGCGGGTCGTTTTTGTGGCGGGCATTGCGCAGTTTCAGGTCGCCATATCGGGTGAACACCGTGCCGTTGCGGGCGTTGCGGGTGGGCATCACGCAGTCGAACATGTCCACGCCATCGGCCACGCCTTGCACCAAATCCTCGGGCGTGCCCACGCCCATCAGGTAGCGCGGCTTGTGGGCAGGCAGGCGGTGGGGCGTGTGCGCCATGATTTGCAGCATCAGGTCTTTGGGTTCGCCCACGCTCACGCCGCCAATCGCGTAACCCGGAAAGTCCATCTCCACCAGTGCGTCGAGCGATTCCTGGCGCAAGTTCTCGAACATGCCGCCTTGCACAATGCCAAACAGGGCGTTGGGGTTTTCCAGGCGGGCGAACTCGTCTTTCGAGCGCACGGCCCAGCGGCGGCTCATCTCCATGGATTTACGCGCTTCGGCCTCGGTGGTCAGGTGCCCCTTGGTCTCGTAAGGCGTGCACTCGTCGAGCTGCATCACGATGTCCGAGTTCAGGATGGTCTGGATCTGCATGCTGACCTCGGGCGACATGAACAGCTTGTCGCCGTTCACGGGGCTGGCAAAGGTCACGCCTTCTTCGGTGATCTTGCGCATGTCGCCCAGAGACCAGACCTGAAACCCGCCCGAGTCGGTCAGGATGGGTTTGTCCCATTTCTCGAACTGGTGCAGGCCGCCAAAGCCTTTCATGATGTCCAGCCCCGGGCGCATCCACAGGTGGAAGGTGTTGCCCAAAATGATCTGCGCGCCCATCTCGTGCAGGCTGCGCGGCATCACGCCCTTGACGGTGCCATACGTGCCGACGGGCATGAAGATCGGCGTTTGCACCACGCCATGGTTCAGGGTCAGGGTGCCGCGTCGGGCGTGGCTGGAAGGGTCGGTTTTGAGCAGGTCGAATTGGAGCATGTAAGGCCTAAAGCTGAGGCCTGAATTGTAGGAGTTTGACTTGCCGACGATGAAGAGCTTTTCTGGGGCCGAGTCAGTCGGGGAAAACCACTTGGGCGTTGCGTGTGACTGCCGCAAGAAGGGTTTTCCTTCAATTGACGCTTTGAACCTCGCTGGATGTAATGAGTGCCATGCCCGGCAAGGTGCGGGGCATACATCCACACATTCAGGAGACATACATGAGCGATACCTACGTTTTGGTGCACGGCGCTTGGCACACCGGCGCTTTGATGGAGCCCACGGCAGAGCACATCCGCCGCCAGGGCCACACCGTTCATTGCCCCACCTTGAAGGGCAATCGGCCAGGCGACGACCGCAGCCAGATCGGTTTGGAAGACGCTGCGCAATCGGTGTGTGATTACTTGCGCGAACACGATCTGAAGAACGTGCGGCTTGTGGGGCACAGCTACGGCGGCATGATCATCTCGCGCGTGGCCGATGTGATGCCCGAGCGCATTGCGCGGCTGGTGTACGTGAACGCCTTTGTGCCCAATCCGGGCGAGTGCCTGAACGACATGGTGCCGCCGCATTACCAAGCGCTGTTTGACGCTGTGGCCGCCGCCAGCAACAACGCCGTGATGCTGCCTTTTCCCATCTGGCGCGAAGCCTTCATCAACGATGCGGACATGGCGCTGGCCCAATCGGCGTTTGACCAGCTCAACCTGCAGCCTTACAAGACCTTCACCGACCCGATCTCGCTCAAAGCGCCCTTGGCTGCACTGGAGATCGGCAAGTCGTATGTCAATTGCCGCCAAGACACCGCACTGCCCCACAGCATGCCCTGGCACCCCCGGCTGTCAGAGCGCCTGGGCCTGTTCCGTTTGGTCGAGTGCCAAGGCAGCCACGAAATCTGGTTCACCGATCCGGCCACCATCGCTGATGCGGTCATCCGCGCGGGACGTGATTGAGCAGCATCGCATCGCCATAGCTGAAGAAGCGGTACCGGTTCGCGATCGCGTGCCGGTACAGGCCCATGATGTGTTCGTAGCCTGCAAAAGCGCTGACCAGCATCATGAGCGTACTTTTGGGCAGGTGGAAGTTGGTGATGAGCCGATCGACCACCTGGAACTCAAACCCTGGTGTGATGAATATTTGCGTGTCGCCGCTGGCCTGGCCGAACTTGGCCCACGATTCGAGTGTGCGCACCGTCGTTGTGCCGATGGCGAGCACCTGGCCGCCCCGCGCTTTGCATTCGGCAATGGCCTGCTGCGTGGCTTCGGGCACTTCGTACCATTCGCGGTGCATGGTGTGATCGGCAATGTTTTCGGTCTTGACGGGTTGGAACGTGCCCGCGCCCACATGCAGCGTGACGCTGGCGCGTTGCACCCCCCTGGCATCGAGCGCCGCCAGCAAGGCTTCATCAAAGTGCAGCGCCGCTGTGGGGGCCGCCACAGCACCGGGCACTTTGGCAAATACGGTCTGGTAGCGCTGGGCGTCTTCTTCGGTGTCGGGGTGCTCAATGTAAGGTGGCAGCGGCACATGGCCGTGCTTTTCCATCAGCGCATGGGGCTCGTCGCTCAGTTGCAAGTGAAAAAGCTGGCCATTGGCATCGGGCCAGCGGCCCAGCAGCACGGCATCAAAGCCGCCATGTCGAGCGCCGCCTGCCATGAACATCTTGCCGCCCACCAGAGGCTTTTTGCTGACCTTCATGTGTGCCACCACTTGGTGCTCGCCAAGCACGCGTTCAATTAGCAGTTCAAGCTTGCCCCCCGAGGCTTTCTCGCCAAAAATCCGCGCTTTCACCACTTGGGTGTTGTTGAAAATCAACAAATCCCCAGGGTTGAGCAAACTGGGCAAGGTACTAAAAATGCGGTCTCTGGGCTCTTCGGATGTGCCGTCCAGTAAGCGTGAACTGCTGCGTTCTGGGGCGGGATGTTGTGCAATCAGTTCAGATGGCAGTTCAAAGTCGAAATTGCTCAGAGTGAATGAGCGGTGGGCAGAAGTCTGTTGGAGAGGGGGCAAAGAGGACATGCTTCAGGGCTGGACAAGCCCGTTCGAAGTGGTAAAGCTGCAAATTTTAGGGCAATCAAGCACCTCGCCAGAGTTTGCACAGCGTCACTTGCTCGGAGACGGTAAGGGTTTGTGCTGATCGCCTAGAAATTCGCAGGAAGTCAAAAAAACAATGCCTCGTCACCCTGTTAGTGATGTTTGTTTTGATAATGTTGTTTATCAAACTGACGCAATGAATATATTTACTGATAGTAACAAAGAAACTAATTTGCAATTACATTGTAAAGATGCTCAAGCATTAATTTAAGAGCATGTCCACATCCACAGAGACCCAAGCCTTTGCACTCCGTTTACGGCAAGCGTTGGAGAGTTGCGGCGTGCGCTTGTCGCCGACCGTGGTTGCCAACGAGTTTAACTTGCGGTATTGGGGTAGAAGCATCACCCCCCACACGGCCCGTAATTGGCTATTGGGCAAAGCCATTCCCACGCAGGACAAGCTCCGGGTGCTGGCCGATTGGTTGCAGGTGGGGCCTGATGAGTTGCGATTTGGACAAGCTGCTTTGACCCCCAAAGTCGGTGAAGGACTGGATGCCGGTGGCGCTTTGAGCATGGTGGACCGGGAAATGCTCAGCCGATACCTGTCTTTGTCATTGCATTACCGTAAGACCGTGCGCGATGTGGTGTCTGCTTTGGTGCTGGCCAGCCAAGCACAAAAACCCGACTGAAACTTGACTTGTCGGTGCATGCCGGGCCCCCATGCTCATTTTGCAGGGCAAAGTGCCCGGCGAGCGGCACAATCGGTGCATGTTGCAAAACGCACCCTCCTTGCCCGCCAAAACTTTGTCAGCCCCCCAAAAGGCGCTGATCAAGCTCGGCCTGAAGCGCGACATTGACCTGGCGCTGCATTTGCCGCTGCGCTACGAGGACGAGACCCGCATCGTCATGTTGCGCGATGCGCGCGAAGGCGATACCGCGCAAATAGAGGCCACCGTCACGGCCTGCGAGATCACGCAGCGGCCGCGCCGCCAGCTGCTGGTGACGGTGGACGACGGCTCGGATACCTGTGTGATGCGGTTTTTCAGCTTCTACCCTTCGCACCAAAAGGCGCTGGCGGTGGGCAACCGCATCCGGGCGCGGGGCGAAGTCAAGGGCGGCTTCATGGGGCTGACCATGATGCACCCGACCTTCAAGCCGGCGGGCGGCAATCTGGCCGAGGCGCTGACGCCGGTGTATTCCACCGTGGCGGGGCTGGCCCAGGCTTATTTGCGGCGCGCCGTGATCACCGGCCTGAACCACGCCGACCTGAGCGAGACCCTGCCCCCGGGCGTGCCCTGGCCGGACCCGCGTGGGGCCTGGTCGCTGCGCGATGCGCTGCGGTTTTTGCACCACCCCACACCCGATGTGTCGCTGGCCGCTTTGGAGGACCGCAGCCACCCGGCTTGGGTGCGCCTGAAGTGTGAAGAGTTGCTGGCGCAGCAGCTGTCGCAGTTGACGGCCAAGCGCGAGCGCGATTTGCTGCGGGCCCCGACGCTGAAGCTCAAATCCAAGGGCTTGTATGGCCAACTTTTAAAGGCCTTGCCTTTCGGATTGACCCGCGCACAACAACGCGTGGGCCAGGAAATTGCCAAAGATTTGGCCCGCCCGGTGCCCATGCACCGCCTGCTGCAAGGCGATGTGGGCGCAGGCAAGACGGTGGTGGCGGCGCTGGCGGCCATGGTGGCGGTGGATGCGGGCTGGCAATGTGCCCTGATGGCGCCCACCGAAATTCTGGCCACCCAGCACTTTGCCAAATTGGTGGGCTGGCTGGAGCCGCTGGGCGTGAAAGTGGCCTGGTTGATTGGCAGCCAGAAAAAGAAAGAACGCGCAGCCATGCTGGCGCTGATCGAGTCGGGCGAAGCGGCCCTGGTGGTGGGCACACACGCGGTGATTCAAGAGCACGTCAAGTTCAAAAACCTGGCGCTGGCCGTGATCGACGAGCAGCACCGCTTTGGTGTGGCCCAGCGCCTGGCCTTGCGCGGCAAGATGCAAGCCGACGGCATGGAGCCGCACATGCTGATGATGACGGCCACACCCATTCCGCGTACGCTGGCCATGAGCTATTACGCGGACCTGGACGTGTCGGTGATTGACGAGCTGCCGCCCGGGCGCACGCCCATCGTGACCCGGGTGGTGTCCGACCACCGCCGCCACGAGGTGGTCGAGCGCATTGGGGCTCAAATTCAGCAGGGGCGGCAGGTGTATTGGGTGTGCCCGCTCATTGAAGAAAGCGAAGCGCTGGACCTGACCAACGCCACCCAAACCCACGCCGACCTGAGCGAGGCGCTGCCGGGCGTGATGGTGGGCCTGCTGCACTCGCGCATGCCGGTGGCCGAAAAGAAGGCGGTCATGGAACTCTTCACCGTAGGTGTGATGGGCGTGCTGGTGAGCACTACGGTGATTGAGGTGGGGGTGGACGTGCCCAATGCGTCGTTGATGGTGATCGAACACGCGGAGCGCTTTGGCTTGAGTCAACTGCACCAGCTGCGCGGCCGGGTGGGGCGGGGTGCGGCGGCGTCGGCCTGCGTGCTGCTGTACGGCACGCCCGAGGGCGGACGCTTGAGTGAAACCGCCCGCGAGCGGCTGCGGGCCATGGTGGAGACCAATGATGGTTTCGAGATCGCCCGGCGCGATTTGGAGATTCGCGGGCCGGGCGAGTTTTTGGGGGCACGCCAGTCGGGTGCGCCTTTGCTGCGTTTTGCCGATCTGGAGACCGACAGCCATTTGCTGGACTGGGCGCGGGCCCTGGCCCCACAGATGCTGGACCAGCACCCACAACTGAGCGAGCGCCACATAGGCCGCTGGTTGGGCGGGAAATCCGAATACCTCAAGGCTTGATGTTCCAATACCCCTATGACCCTGACCGAACTCAAATACATCGTGGCCGTGGCCCGAGAAAAGCACTTTGGCAAGGCCGCAGAGGCCTGTTTTGTGTCTCAGCCCACCTTGTCACTGGCCATCAAGAAGCTCGAAGAAGAGCTGGAGGTCAAGCTGTTTGAGCGCAGCGCCAGCGAGGTCTCGGTCACACCGTTGGGCGAAGAGATCGTGCGCCAGGCCCAAAGCGTGCTGGAGCAGGCCGCCGAGATCAAAGAGATTGCCAAGCGCGGCAAAGACCCGCTGGCTGGCACCATGCGGCTGGGCGTGATCTACACCATCGGACCGTATTTGCTGCCCGATCTGGTGCGGCAGATCATCACCGACATGCCGCAGATGCCGCTGATGCTGCAAGAGAATTTCACCGTGCGCTTGCTGGAGATGCTGCGCACGGGCGAGATCGACTGCGCCATCTTGGCCGAGCCTTTCCCCGAGTCGGGTCTGGCGGTGGCGCCCTTGTACGACGAGACCTTCATGGCCGCCTTGCCGCTGAACCACCCGCTGGCCAAAGAAGCGTTCATCACCCCCGAGCAGCTGAAAAACGAAACCATGCTGCTGCTGGGCACGGGCCACTGCTTTCGCGACCATGTACTGGAGGTCTGCCCCGAGTTTGCCCGCTACGCCAGCCAGACCGAGGGCATTCGCAAAACCTTTGAGGGTTCGTCGCTGGAGACCATCAAGCACATGGTAGCCGCAGGCATGGGCGTGACGTTGGTGCCGCGCATGTCGGTGCCCGAACTCAAGCCTGTGATCAAGCGCTCGGGTGGACGGCACGATGCGCCTGTGCGCTACCTGCCCATCGTGGACCCTTTGGGGGCTAAGCCGCCGACCCGGCGGGTAGTGCTGGCTTGGCGACGCAGTTTTACCCGCTATGAAGCCATTGCTGCCGTACGCAATGCCATTTATGCCTGTCCCCTGCCGGGTGTCACGCGCTTGACCTGATCTGTCTGTGATGTTCGCCTCCTTGGCCTTTGCAGACGGCTCAGGGGGAAGCATTTGGGCGAAGATAATCTGAGCATGATCGACAAACTCAAGCTTTACCTGGATTTGATCCGGTGGAATCGGCCTGCGGGTTGGCTCTTGTTGCTGTGGCCTTCGCTGGCTGCCTTGTGGGTGGCAGCCGAAGGTTTTCCTGGTTGGCATCTGGTCATGGTCTTTACCCTGGGAACCATCCTCATGCGCAGTGCAGGGTGCTGCATCAATGATGTGGCTGACCGTGACTTTGACAAGCACGTCAAACGCACCGCCAATCGACCAGTCACCAGCGGGCGTCTCAGCACCCCAGAAGCTTTGATGGTCGGCGCGGTGTTGGCGCTGTGTGCATTTGGCTTGGTTCTGACCACGAACCGGGCCACCATCGCCTGGTCATTTGCAGCGTTGGCAGTGACCTTGGCTTACCCTTACGCCAAACGTTTTGTGGCCATGCCCCAAGCGGTGCTGGGAGTGGCTTTCAGCTTTGGCATTCCCATGGCCTTTGCTGCGGTGCAAGGCGAGGTGCCGCCATTGGCTTGGGGCTTGTTGTTGGGCAATTTGTTTTGGGTGTTGGCCTACGATACCGAATACGCCATGGTGGACCGGGACGACGACTTGAGAATTGGCATGAAGACATCGGCCATCACCTTGGGAAATTGGGATGTCCCGGCCATCATCGGCTTTTATGGAGCCTATTTGATCATTTGGGCGTGGTTACTGTCCGGTCTGGCCCAGCGGACATGGTTTTGGTTGGCATTGGCGCTTGCTTTGATCCAAGTGATTTGGCATTACTTTTTGATCTACCAGCGCAGCCGTGAGGGTTGCTTCACGGCTTTCAAGCAGAACCATTGGCTGGGTTTGACCCTGTTTGTGGGGGTGGTTTTGGCACACCTGTGAGCGCTGGCGACACAGGGGGTCACACCCGAAGGTCCCAGCGCATCAAGGCAGTTCAGGCCTTGCCGAATTCGTCACCCAGCTCGCGTGCCCGCACTTCGGCTGCTTGCATGGCTTTGACAAAAGAGGCTTTTACGCCAGAGTCCTCCAGCGATGTGATGGCGGCATAGGTGGTGCCTCCTTTGGAGGTGACCCGCTGGCGCAGCACTTCGGGCGATTCAGTTGATGCTGCAGCCAAAGAGGATGCGCCTGAAAAAGTGGCCACGGCAAGTTTGTAGGCCTGTTCAGCGCTCAGTCCCATGCCCACCCCTGCCTGCGTCATGGCTTCAAGGAAGTAAAACACGTACGCTGGACCCGAACCGGACAAGGCGGTGACAGCATCAAGTTGCGACTCTTGCTGCACCCAAAGGTGCTGACCCGTGGTACCAATGACTTGTTCGACCAGACTTTTGTCCTGCGAAGTGACCGATGGGCAAGCGAACAAGCCCGTGATGCCTTGTCCAATCAAAGCCGGGGTGTTGGGCATGCAGCGAACAACACGTTCACTGTGGGTCCAGCGACAAATGCTGTCCGTGCGAATGCCAGCTGCGACAGACAAGTGCAATGCACCTTGAGTGTGTGGAGTGACGGGGATGGCCGCTTCGAGGAAGACCTGGGGCTTGACTGCCCAAACCACCAAGTCGGCCAGGGCCAAAGTTGATCCTGCAGAGGGCAAGGCGGTGATGCCGTAGTCTTGCATCAGCTTGGCTGCGGTTTCAGAAAAAGGCTCAATGACGGTGATTTGAGTGGGCTGCAGACCTTGGCGCAGAAGACCGCCGATGATGGCACTGGCCATGTTGCCGCCACCAATGAATGCGATGTGAACAGGGGAGGGGGACAAGGTGAACTCCAATGTGATGCGGTGAACTCAAAAATGCAGAAGTGCTCCAACAATTGTCGCTGTGAACGAAAGAGGAGATGTCCAAAATTGAGAGGGAGAGAAATTTTAGGAGAGCGATTTGGCGAAGTTGAATACGCAAGTGATGGTATTTCGAGGAAAAAACCAAAAGAGCAGTGTGCACAGGACTGGCGGACGTCAAAAAAGAGATGTGAGCGTGGTTTTTTTAAAAAAGATGCTTGCGTAATGCAAATTTGTGGGAGATAATTTAAGGCTTCGCTTTTGAAAGAGCGCAAGTATCTGCCCAAACTGAAGCATTGCGAGTGGTTCGCAGTGTGAATGACGGGTCCAAGACTGATTCCTGTTTGTTGGCTTTGGGGCTGGCAGATAAAGAATACAAGTTGGGAACAAAGAAATGATCCAGACAGAAACTCGGTTAGATGTAGCCGACAACACCGGCGCCAAGTCCGTGCTGTGCATTAAGGTGCTCGGCGGGTCGAAGCGTCGCTATGCAAGTGTTGGCGACATCATCAAAGTGAGCATCAAAGAAGCCGCTCCACGTGGTCGCGTCAAAAAAGGCGAAATCTACAGTGCAGTGGTGGTTCGTACAGCCAAGGGCATTCGCCGTGGTGATGGCTCGCTCATTAAATTTGATGGCAATGCAGCAGTTTTGTTGAACGCCAAATTGGAGCCTATTGGCACCCGCATCTTCGGACCAGTCACGCGTGAACTGCGTACTGAGAAGTTCATGAAGATCGTGTCCTTGGCTCCTGAAGTACTGTAAGGACGCGCCATGAACAAGATTCGCAAAGGCGACGAAGTCATCGTCATCACAGGTCGTGACAAAGGCAAGCGTGGCACCGTGTCACTGCGTGCCAGCGATTCGCACTTGTTGATTGAAGGTATCAACCTCGTCAAAAAACACGCCAAACCCAATCCCATGAAGGGCACAACGGGTGGCATCATCGAAAAGGCCATGCCAATTCACCAATCCAATGTGGCGATCTTCAACGCTGCAACCGGTAAGGCTGATCGCGTGGGCATCAAGCTGCTAGCTGACGGCAAACGCGTTCGCGTTTACAAGTCCAGCGGCGAAGAAATCAAGGTGGCATGAGCATGGCACGTTTGCAACAACTCTTCCGTGAAAAAATTGCTGGTGAATTGACGGCCAAGTTTGGCTACACATCACCGATGCAAGTTCCTCGCATCACGAAAATCACCTTGAACATGGGTGTCTCTGAGGCAGTGGCTGACAAAAAAGTCATGGACCACGCCGTGAGCGATTTGACGAAAATTGCAGGTCAGAAACCTGTGGTGACCAAGGCCAAAAAAGCGATCGCGGGTTTCAAAATCCGTGAACAGCAGGCCATCGGTTGCATGGTGACACTGCGTGGCGTTCAGATGTATGAATTCCTGGATCGTTTCGTGACCGTTGCTTTGCCACGTGTTCGTGACTTCCGTGGTATTTCTGGTCGCGCATTCGATGGTCGTGGTAACTACAACATCGGCGTCAAAGAGCAGATCATTTTCCCTGAGATTGAGTACGACAAGGTGGATGCCTTGCGCGGTCTCAACATCAGCATCACCACAACGGCAAAGTCTGATGAAGAGTGCAAAGCTCTTTTGACAGCTTTCCGCTTCCCCTTCAAGAACTGAGGTGTCACGTGGCTAAAGTAGCTTTGATCGAGCGCGAGCTCAAGCGTGAAAAACTGGCGGCCAAATTCGCGAAAAAATACGCCGAATTGAAAGCCATCGCCAACGATGCCAAGCGCAGCGACGAAGAGCGTGCAGCTGCCCGTTTGGGCTTGCAAAAGCTTCCGCGCAACGCCAACCCGACCCGCCAACGCAACCGCTGTGAAATCACCGGTCGCCCACGCGGTACGTTCCGTCAATTTGGTCTGGGCCGCGCCAAGATCCGTGAATTAGCCTTTGCAGGCCACATTCCGGGCGTGACCAAGGCCAGCTGGTAAATCGGCAGGAGAGATACAACATGAGCATGAGTGATCCTATTGCCGATCTGTTGACCCGCATCCGTAACGCACAAATGGTGTCAAAAGCCAATGTGATGGTTCCTTCATCCAAAGTGAAGGTTGCTATCGCACAAGTGTTGAAAGATGAAGGCTACATTGACGGTTTCCAAGTCAAAACCGAAGGTGGCAAAGCCACCCTCGAAATTGTCCTGAAGTACTACGCTGGTCGCCCAGTGATTGAGCGCATCGAGCGCGTCAGTCGCCCTGGTCTGCGTGTGTACAAAGGCCGTGAAGATATTCCGCAAGTCCAAAATGGCTTGGGTGTCGCTATCGTCACCACACCTCAGGGTGTGATGACCGACCGCAAAGCGCGTGCAGCCGGTGTCGGCGGCGAAGTGCTGTGCTACGTCGCTTAAAGGCAGGAGAGACTGAATGTCCCGAGTAGGAAAAATGCCTGTGACCATCCCCGCTGGTGTGGATGTGTCAATCAACCAAGATCAAATCAGTGTGAAAGGCACAGGTGGTCAATTGTCCATCTCCGCCAACACACTGGTGACAGTGAACAACGATGGCGGCAAGATGAGTTTTGCCCCTGCCAATGATTCACGTGAAGCCAATGCCATGAGCGGAACCATGCGTCAGCTGGTGAACAACATGGTAACCGGTGTGACCAAAGGCTTTGAAAAGAAGCTGAACCTGGTCGGTGTGGGTTACAAAGCGGCTGCCTCAGGTGCCAAATTGAACCTCGCTGTGGGTTATTCACACCCCGTCAACATCGACATGCCTTCGGGCATCACCGTGGCGACCCCAACCGCGACCGAAATCGTGATCAAGGGTGCAGACCGTCAACGTGTTGGCCAAGTTGCTGCTGAGATTCGTGCTGTTCGTCCACCTGAGCCCTACAAAGGCAAAGGCATCCGTTATTCGGATGAGAAGATCACGATCAAAGAGACCAAGAAGAAATAAGGAGCTGCATCATGATGACCAAGAAAGAGCAGCGTCTGCGTCGTGCACGCCAAACTCGCATCCGCATTGCACAGCAAGGCGTGGCACGTTTGACAGTGAACCGCACCAACCTGCACATCTACGCCAGCGTCATTTCTGGCTGTGGCACCAAAGTGTTGGCCAGCGCATCAACTGCCGAAGCCGAAGTGCGCACAGCGTTGGGCGCAACTGGCAAAGGCGGCAATGCCGCTGCAGCAACAGTGATTGGCAAGCGCATTGCTGAAAAAGCAAAAGCTGCCGGCGTTGAGAAGGTCGCTTTCGACCGCGCAGGTTTCGCTTACCACGGTCGTGTCAAGGCTTTGGCCGAAGCAGCCCGTGAAGCAGGTCTGCAGTTCTAAACGGATCGGAGTTACAAATGGCTAAATTTACAGCAAAACCGCAGAGCGACGGTCCTGAAGACGGTCTCCGCGAGAAGATGATCGCGGTCAACCGCGTGACCAAGGTGGTCAAGGGTGGCCGTATCTTGGGTTTCGCAGCGTTGACCGTGGTCGGTGACGGCGATGGCAAAGTGGGCATGGGCAAGGGCAAGTCAAAAGAAGTGCCCGCTGCCGTGCAAAAAGCGATGGAAGAAGCTCGTCGCAACTTGGCCAAAGTGCACTTGAAAAATGGCACGATCCACCACGCAGTGCATGGTCACCATGGCGCAGCCCGCGTCATGATGGCTCCAGCGCCAAAAGGTACCGGCATCATTGCTGGCGGCCCCATGCGCGCTGTGTTCGAAGTGGTGGGTATCACCGACATCGTGGCCAAGAGCCATGGTTCGTCCAACCCCTACAACATGGTTCGTGCCACATTGGACGCTTTGTCCAACTGCACAACAGCTTCCAACGTGGCTGCCAAGCGTGGCAAGTCGGTTGAAGAGTTGTTCGGCTGAACTGGAGATCGAACATGACGACACAATCTACCGTGAAAGTCCAATTGGTTCGCAGCCCGATTGGCACCAAAGAGTCACACCGCGCCACAGTGCGTGGCCTGGGCTTGCGCAAGCTGAATTCTGTGAGCGAGTTGCAAGACACGCCCGCAGTGCGCGGCATGATCAACAAGATCAGCTATCTGGTCAAAGTTCTCTAAGAGGCGAATGATGGAACTCAACAGCATCAAGCCCGCAGAAGGCTCAAAGCACGCTCCTCGTCGCGTGGGCCGTGGAATCGGTTCCGGTTTGGGTAAAACCGCCGGCCGTGGACACAAAGGTCAAAAGTCACGCTCTGGCGGATACCATAAAGTGGGTTTTGAAGGCGGTCAAATGCCTTTGCAGCGCCGTTTGCCAAAGCGTGGTTTTAAATCACACCTGCTGAAGTTCAATGCAGAGATCACATTGACAACCTTGTCCCGTTTGGACATGGCCGAAGTGGATGTTCTGGCATTGAAGCAAGCTGGTTTGGTTTCTCAAATGGCTAAAGTGGTCAAAGTTATCCATACAGGCGAATTGACCAAAGCGGTCAAATTGACAGGTATTGGCGCAACAGCCGCTGCAAAAGCAGCGATTGAAGCAGCTGGCGGCTCTTTGGCCTGAACTTAGATTGACGAGAAATACAGTGGCAACCAGCGCAAACTCATCAGTAAAAGCAGACAAGTTCGGTGACTTGCGTCGTCGATTGATCTTCTTGCTTCTTGCGCTGGTCGTCTACCGGGTTGGCGCACACATTCCTGTACCTGGCATTGATCCAGACCAACTGAAACAGTTGTTCAACGGCCAGCAAGGTGGAATTCTGAGCTTGTTCAACATGTTCTCAGGTGGTGCACTGTCTCGTTTCACGATTTTTGCGCTGGGCATCATGCCTTATATTTCTGCATCGATTGTGATGCAGTTGTTATCCTACGTTCTTCCTGCTTTCGAGCAAATGAAGAAAGAGGGTGAGGCTGGCAGAAGAAAGATCACGCAATACACGCGATTCGGAGCATTGGCTCTAGCTGTATTTCAGTCATTCGGCATTGCTGTGGCTCTTGAAGCATCTGCAGGTTTGGTGATCAATCCTGGTTACGGTTTCAGAATGACAGCCGTGGTGAGTCTGACAGCCGGAACCATTTTCTTGATGTGGCTTGGTGAGCAGATCACAGAGCGCGGTCTTGGTAATGGCATTTCGATCCTGATTTTCGCAGGCATTGCTGCTGGTTTGCCAAGTGCATTGGGTGGCTTGTTTGAATTGGTACGTACCGGTGCGATGAATCCATTGATCTCCATGATGATCGTGGTTGTCATTGGCTTGGTGACTTACTTTGTGGTGTTTGTGGAAAGAGGCCAACGGAAAATATTGGTCAATTACGCTCGCAGACAAGTCGGGAACAAAGTTTATGGTGGTCAGTCTTCGCATCTGCCATTGAAATTGAACATGGCAGGCGTGATCCCTCCGATCTTTGCTTCTTCAATCATCTTGTTGCCAGCGACAGTGATTGGGTGGTTCAGTTCTGGCTCATCTGAAAATATCGTTGTTCGATTCTTCAAAGATGTGGCCAGTGCATTGACTCCAGGTCAGCCAATCTACGTCATGCTTTATGCTGCTGCGATTGTGTTCTTCTGCTTTTTCTACACAGCCTTGGTGTTCAACAGTCGTGAAACGGCTGACAACTTGAAGAAAAGTGGTGCTTTCATTCCCGGGATTCGTCCAGGTGATCAGACAGCAAAGTACATTGACAAAATTTTGCTCCGCCTGACGGCTGTGGGTGCTGCGTACATCACCTTTGTGTGTTTGTTACCTGAGTTCTTGATTCTGAAATACAATGTTCCGTTTTACTTTGGCGGAACCTCACTTCTGATCATTGTGGTGGTCACGATGGA
Organism: Limnohabitans sp. 2KL-3; assembly: GCF_001269405.1. NCBI lineage: Bacteria > Pseudomonadati > Pseudomonadota > Betaproteobacteria > Burkholderiales > Comamonadaceae > Limnohabitans > Limnohabitans sp. 2KL-3. The sequence goes on along the minus strand of NZ_CXON01000001.1, from coordinate 144,240 downwards.
TTTCATGGCCCAGGTGCAGAACTACCTGATGTCACAGCAGTACGATTCACTGTTGAAAAAAGCAAGCTTCAAATCTTGATGAATTGATGCACTGAAGGTAAAGAACCCTGGGTCTTGTACACAGGGACCCCATTTAATGCCTGTACCAAAAAGTGCAGGTGAAGATAAGTTTTAGGAGAAAACCATGAGAGTTTCGGCTTCGGTGAAAAAAATTTGCCGCAACTGCAAAATCATTCGCCGTAAAGGCGTTGTTCGTGTGATCTGCACAGATCCACGTCACAAGCAGCGTCAAGGCTGATTGACTTAGTTTTAGAGGACGAAAATGGCACGTATCGCTGGCATCAACATTCCGCCGCACAAACATGCTGAAATTGGCTTGACAGCCATTTTTGGTATTGGTCGCACCCGCGCTCGACAAATTTGCGAAGCTTCTGGCATCGCTTATTCGAAAAAGATCAAAGATCTGACGGACGCTGATCTTGAAAAAATCCGCGATCAAATCGCAGTCTTCACCATTGAAGGTGACCTGCGTCGCGAAACAACCATGAACATCAAACGTTTGATGGACATCGGTTGCTACCGTGGATTCCGTCACCGTCGTGGCTTGCCAATGCGTGGTCAGCGTACACGTACCAATGCACGTACTCGCAAGGGTCCGCGCAAAGGCGCAGCGGCTCTGAAGAAATAAGCAGATTGAGAGACCATCATGGCTAAAGCACAATCCAACAGCGCATCACAACGAGTTCGCAAAAAAGTCCGCAAAAATATTGCTGACGGCATTGCACACGTTCATGCTTCTTTCAATAACACCATCATCACGATCACTGATCGTCAAGGCAATGCGTTGTCTTGGGCGTCATCAGGTGGACAGGGTTTCAAGGGATCACGAAAGTCAACTCCCTTTGCTGCCCAGGTTGCATCTGAAGTTGCCGGTCGTGCTGCTCAAGAACAAGGTATCAAAAACCTCGACGTCGAGATCAAAGGTCCAGGCCCTGGTCGTGAATCTTCGGTTCGAGCTTTGGGTGCTTTGGGTATTCGCATCACATCCATTGCCGATGTGACGCCAGTACCTCACAATGGATGCCGCCCTCAAAAGCGTCGTCGTATCTAATTTCAATCAAAGCCCACCGCCAGGCGCTGCTTGCAGCGCCTGGCTCCCGCATTTCTGATGCGGTAGTTGCATAAAAGGAAAATCAAGTGGCACGCTACCTCGGCCCCAAGGCCAAACTCTCTCGCCGTGAAGGCACTGACCTGTTCCTCAAGAGCGCTCGTCGTTCGATTGCAGACAAGTCAAAATTTGACTCCAAGCCAGGCCAGCACGGTCGCACATCCGGTCAGCGCACCTCTGACTACGGACTTCAATTGCGAGAAAAGCAAAAAGTCAAACGCATGTACGGCATTTTGGAAAAGCAATTCCGCCGTTATTTTGCAGAAGCAGATCGCCGCAAAGGCAACACAGGTTCCAATCTGTTGGCCCTGTTGGAATGCCGTTTGGATAACGTGGTTTATCGCATGGGTTTCGGCTCGACACGTGCTGAAGCGCGTCAAATGGTTTCTCACAAAGCCATCACTGTCAACGGCCAATCAGTGAACATTCCTTCATACCTGGTCAAGGCCGGTGATGTGATCGCTGTTCGCGAAAAGTCCAAAAAGCAAAACCGCGTGGTTGAGGCTTTGCAATTGGCTCAACAAGTGGGATTGCCTGCTTGGGTGGAAGTCAATGCAGACAAAGCTGAAGGTACCTTCAAAAAGGTGCCTGACCGCGATGAATTTGGTGCCGATATCAACGAATCGTTGATCGTCGAACTGTATTCACGTTAATTCGTTGTTTCAATCGTTCCCGACGCACAAGGCATTGTGTGTCGGGTGCTCCATCAGCCTTACCGGTGTAACGAACCGGGGGTATTGAGAGGAAGTCTGAATGCAAACCAATCTGTTGAAACCCAAAGCAATCCAAGTCGAACAATTGGCCAACAACCGTGCCAAAGTCACGTTGGAGCCTTTCGAGCGCGGTTACGGTCATACGTTGGGTAACGCTCTGCGCCGTGTCTTGCTGTCTTCAATGGTTGGCTATTCTGCCACTGAAGTGACCATTGCGGGTGTGGTGCATGAATACTCATCCATTGATGGTGTTCAAGAAGATGTTGTGAACATTCTTCTGAACTTGAAAGGTGTGGTTTTTAAATTACACAATCGTGATGAAGTAACGCTGAGTTTGCGCAAAGACGGTGAAGGTGCCGTGACTGCAGCAGATATCCAGACACCGCATGATGTTGAAATCATCAATCCGGAACATGTGATCGCTAATTTGTCACACGGCGGCAAGCTGGACATGCAAATCAAGGTCGAAAAAGGCCGTGGTTATGTTCCCGGCAGCATGCGCCGTTTTGCTGATGAGCCCACAAAGGCTCTTGGTCGCATTGTGTTGGACGCCTCATTTTCTCCGGTCAAGCGTGTAAGCTATACCGTTGAGAGTGCACGTGTCGAACAACGCACGGATCTCGATAAGCTGGTCATTGAAATCGAGACCAACGGAGCCATTTCCGCAGAAGACGCCGTTCGTTCTTCTTCTAAGATTTTGGTTGAACAGCTTGCAGTTTTTGCTCAACTTGAAGGCAGTGAACTGTCTGCATTTGATGCACCCGCTGCGCGAGGTGGTGCTGGAAGTTTTGATCCAATTTTGCTGCGCCCAGTTGATGAGCTTGAATTGACTGTTCGCTCGGCCAACTGTCTCAAAGCAGAAAATATTTATTACATCGGTGATTTGATTCAGCGTACTGAAAATGAATTGTTGAAGACACCCAATTTGGGTCGTAAATCATTGAATGAAATCAAGGAAGTTTTGGCTTCTCGTGGTTTGACTTTGGGCATGAAGCTCGAAGCTTGGCCACCAGCAGGCCTGGACAAACGTTGATTGAATGAATTCCCGGAGCGATCTGGGTTGTGCACGAGCAGTACCTGATACGGCTGCTTGTTAAATAAAGAAAGGTAAGCACCATGCGTCACGGACACGGTCTCCGTAAATTGAACCGCACCAGCGAGCACCGCCTCGCTATGTTGCGCAACATGATGAACTCGCTCATTGAGCACGAAGTCATCAAAACCACACTCCCTAAAGCCAAAGAACTTCGTCGAGTCATTGAACCGATGATCACTTTGGCCAAAGAAGACAATTTGTCCAACAAGCGCCTGGCATTCAACCGCCTGCGTGACCGTGACAACGTCGTCAAATTGTTTGCCGATCTGGGTCCCCGTTTTGCCAAGCGTCCTGGTGGTTACACACGTATCCTGAAAATGGGTTACCGCGTGGGTGACAACGCACCGATGGCCTTGGTTGAATTGGTCGATCGTGCAGATTCTTCTGCAGAAACAGCCGCAGAGTAAGGTATAATTCAAGCATACCGCGGGGTGGAGCAGTCTGGTAGCTCGTTGGGCTCATAACCCAAAGGTCGTTGGTTCAAATCCGGCCCCCGCAACCAAATTTCAATTTCGGTTGAATACAAAAAAACCTTCCTCGGAAGGTTTTTTTGTTTCCGCTTCAAACAGATCAATGAGGCGGGAGGCGTTTCAACAGACCTTCAAGCGCGCAGTCTGTGGTCGCCACTCGGATTTGATCGCGGTTGCCTGAAAATGTTTGAAGCTCTGTGTAAACACGCCCACCAATACACCACGCCAACCAAACTGTTCCAACAGGCTTTTCTTGGCTACCACCGCTGGGTCCAGCAATCCCCGTGACTGCCACAGAAACGACAGATTCTGAGCGGTAAAGGGCACCCAAAGCCATGGCTTGGGCAACAGCTTCACTGACCGCACCATGCTGGGCAATCATTTCTGAAGGAACTCCGAGCAAGTCGGATTTGGCGTGGTTTGAATAGGTCACAAATCCTCTGTCAAACCAGGTGCTGGATCCAGGCAGATCGGTACATTGGCTGGCAATCATGCCTCCTGTACAGCTCTCTGCGGTGGACATCATCCAGTGCAATAGAGATAGTCGTTCTGCGAGCAGTGGTGTGACAAGGTGGTTCAAAAAAATCTCCAAATTGCAATGCACAAAAGTGTGCAAAAAGCAGCCACAAGATCATCAAAGATGATGCCAAAGCCACCTTGCCATCCAAAACCTTTGAAGAGTTGATCAGCCCAAGCCACAGGTCCAGGTTTGACGGCATCAAAAAAACGAAACAAGACAAATGCTGCAAATTGACCAGCAAAACTGCATGGCATGATCAAACTCAAAATCAACCACATGGCGACCACTTCATCCCAAACAATTGAACCAGGATCACTGACGCCCATGTGCCTCGCAGTCACTGTGCATGACCACCAACCCACAGTAAAAGCCAAACCGATGAGTACGGCTTGAGCAGTGAGGGTCAAATGCTGTTGAATCAGTAGCCAAGAAACCCAGCCCCATAAGCTGCCGATCGTCCCTGGTGCTTTGGGTGCAAGACCAGAGCCAAAGCCTAAAGCAATCAAGTGCGCAGGGTGCGACAGCATGAATGAAGCTGTGGGCTTGATCGGTGGACGATGTTGAAGTGTGCTGTTGGACAAGGTCTTCATCAAGCAAAGTGGTCAAAGGATTCGAATGAGGAGGTGATGGGTAGACCCTCAACACCCAACAAGACCAAACGCTGAGAATCGGTCACGCGGCCAATGCGCGTCACAGGTGTTCCGGTGGAATGGGCTGCAAGTTGTACTTGCGCAGCGGCCAGAGGTGAAGCGGTGAACACCAATTCATAATCATCACCCCCCGACAAAACACAGGTCAGGGCTAAATCATGAGGGCAAGACCAAAGCGTTCCCGTTTGCATCAGTGGAGTGACAGCGAGCGTGTCAATCTCAGCTCCGACTTGGCTGGCTTTGAGAATGTGTCCCAAATCACCCAGCAAGCCATCGCTGATGTCCGCCATCGCGTTGGCAATGCCGCGAAGTGCTTGGCCCAAAGCGACACGGGGTGTGGGGCACTCCATGCGGCGTCTGGCCATGTCAAAAACAGCTTGTGGCAAACTCACCTTGCCTCGAAATGCTTCAAGGGCCAAGCGTGCATCACCCAGGTGACCGCTGACATAAAGATCATCGCCAACGCGCGCCCCACTGCGCAAGATGCTTTGCCCTTGAGGTGTGTCGCCCATGACGGTGATTGCAATGTTCAAAGGGCCTTGTGTCGTGTCACCGCCGATCAGTTCACAGCCATGCAGCTCTGACAACTGAAACAAGCCTTCTGAAAAACCAGACAGCCAGGCTTCATCAGCGCGAGGCAAAGACAGTGACAACAAAAAGGCTTGGGGTGAGGCTCCGCAAGCAGCAAGGTCACTCAAATTCACCGCCAAGGATTTGTGACCCAAAAATTTCGGATTGACGGTCGTCAGAAAATGACGACCTTCAACAAGCATGTCTGCAGAAAATGCCAGTTGATGGCCCGGGCGGGGCGTCCACACGGCGCAATCATCGCCAATGCCCACATCCGCACGCTGAGAAGGTCGTTTGAAGTAACGTTCAATGAGGTCAAATTCACCCATGATGAGAGCTTAACCGCAAGTGATCAGTCGATACTCAGTGAAGTGTGCGGCCTGAAAAGCCAGCGGACGAAGACTCCAGAACAAAGGTGCCAATACTGGCATCAAAGCGGTGCCCATCTTCTGCCACAAAAAAGTAGCTGCCATGCATGGTGCCGCTGGGGGCGCGCAATCTGCAGCCGCTGGTGTACTGGAAGGATTCACCAGGGCGCAGCAAAGGCTGTTGTCCAACCACGCCCAGGCCTTTGACTTCCTCGCTGTGACCACGTTCGTCCTGAATCACCCAATGTCGAGAAATCAACTGAACAGGAACGCGGCCCGTGTTGGTGACGGTGACGGTGTAGGCGAAAGCGAAAACATCTTGCAGAGGATTGCTCTGGTCAGCCAAGTAATGGGGCAGTACTTCAATTTGAACGGTGTAAGCAGTCATGGACACATGTTAACTGCGACAATTCAAGGATGACGACGACCTACCGCATTGCCCCCTCCATCCTCTCGGCTGATTTCGCCCGCTTGGGCGAGGAAGTCAAAAGCGTCATCGACGCTGGTGCCGATTGGATCCACTTTGACGTGATGGACAACCATTACGTGCCCAACCTCACCTTTGGCCCCATGATTTGCCAAGCGCTCAAGCCGCATGCCAAAACGGCATCGGGCGTGGCCGTGCCGATCGATGTGCATTTGATGATCTCGCCCGTCGATGCACTGGCCGCATCTTTTGCCGAGGCCGGTGCCGACCTCATCAGTTTTCACCCTGATGCCAGCGCCCATGTGCACCGCAGCATTCAGGCCATCAAGAGCAAGGGTGTCAAGGTCGGGCTGGTGTTCAATCCGGCCGAACCCCTGGATGTGCTGGAGTGGACCATCGACGAGGTCGACCTGATCCTGATCATGAGCGTCAACCCGGGCTTTGGTGGCCAAAGCTTCATCGATTCGGCCTTGCGCAAGGTCGAGCTGGCGCGCCAGTGGATCGAGAGAAGCGGTCGCGATATTCGACTGGAAGTGGACGGGGGCATCAAGGCCGACAACATCCGCCGAGTGGCCGATGCCGGGGCCGACACCTTTGTGGCGGGCAGCGCCATTTTTGGCAAACCCGATTACAAAGGCGTGATCGACCAAATGCGTGTGGCTTTGTCCTGAAGCAAGGTGAGCCCAAATGCAGAATCTGACAGAAATCGAAGCGGTCATTTTTGACTTGGATGGCACCCTGGTGCACACCTTGGGTGATTTTCAGGTGGCCTTGCACCGCACCATGGCCGATCTGGACTTGCCGCCGGTGTCGGACGCGCTCATCGAGCAAACCATCGGCAAAGGCTCCGAACACCTGATCCGCACCTTGCTGGCGCATCAAATCAACCGTCCCGAAGTCAAAGGCGTGGGCCAGGCTTGCCCGGCCCTGTCGGTGGACGCGCTTTTCAGCCGTGCATGGCAGCGTTACCAACACCACTATTTGGCGATCAATGGTCAGTTTGCCGATGTCTACCCAGGTGCTCTGGACGCCCTGGAGGCTTTGGCTGCGCAGGGTATGCCCATGGCCTGCCTGACGAACAAGCCTTTGGCCTTTGCCCAGGCCTTGTTGAAAGAGAAGTCACTGGCGCACTTTTTTGGCCCCGTGTTTGGTGGAGACAGTTTCGAGCGCAAAAAGCCCGACCCCTTGCCCTTGATCAAAACCTGTGAGGCGCTGGGTACCCACGCCGCACGCACCTTGATGGTGGGGGATTCGAGCAACGATGCGCAGGCTGCTCACGCAGCGGGCTGCCCGGTGGTGTTGGTCACTTACGGCTACAACCACGGTCACCGCGTGCAAGACACGCCAGCGGCTGCTTGGTTGGACACGCTGGCCGACTTGCCAGATCGCATGAACGATGCGGGCCGAAGAGGTCAGGACAAGCAGGCGCAGATTTGGTGAAAACGGCGCTCCGGGCTTTGCTACACTAGACGGACCATGTTCATCATCCACAACCACTCCAGCGCAGCCAGCCTGCCGAGCCATTCCCCTGCGGAAGGCCGGGGAGCCTGGCCCTGGCGTCGGCCAGCCTGACCCCATCGACTGTGCGGCTTGCCCGCCACCCGCGCCCGGCTTCATGCGCACCATGAACGGGCACCTGGATGAATGAAAAGCACCTCGCCCGAGGTCGCTGAGCGCTTTGGAGGCTCTAGCCTGTGATCACCGAACTTGAATTCAAAAGCCTGGCCAGCCAAGGCTACAACCGCATTCCCCTCATGCTGGAGGCCTTTGCGGACCTGGAAACCCCCCTGTCGCTTTACCTGAAGCTGGCCCACACCAAGGACAACGGCCAACACAGCTTCTTGCTCGAGTCGGTGGTGGGCGGCGAGCGTTTTGGCCGCTACAGCTTCATTGGTCTGCCCGCACGCAATCTGCTGCGGGCCAGCGGTTTTGGGGCCGAGGCCAAGACCGAAGTGGTGCGAGATGGCCTGGTCATCGAGTCGGCTGCGGGTAACCCGCTCGACTTCATCGAGCAATACCAAAAGCGTTTCAAGGTCGCCTTGCGCCCGGGCCTGCCCCGTTTTTGTGGCGGCCTGGCGGGCTATTTTGGCTACGACGCGGTACGGTATATCGAGAAAAAGCTCGAAAAATCCTGCCCGCCCGACACTCTGGGCACACCCGATATCTTGCTGCTGCAGTGCGAAGAACTGGCCGTGATCGACAACTTGTCGGGCAAGCTCTACCTCATTGTTTATGCCGATCCGGCCACGCCCGAGGCCTATGTGGTTGCGAAAAAACGCCTGCGTGATTTGAAAGAGCAACTCAAGTACTCGGTGAGCGCTCCGGTGGTCAAACCCACCCAGTCGTACCCGGCCGAGCGGGACTTCGCCAAGGCCGATTACATTGCCGCCGTTGAAAAAGCCAAGGAGCTGATCGCTGGCGGCGACTTCATGCAGGTGCAGGTCGGTCAGCGCATCAAAAAGCGCTACACAGAAAGCCCGCTGTCGCTCTACAGGGCGCTGCGTTCTCTCAACCCCAGCCCCTACATGTACTTCTACAACTTCGGCGACTTCCATGTCGTCGGAGCCAGCCCCGAAATTTTGGTGCGGCAGGAGCAAACCGACGAGGGCGCCAAAGTCATCATCCGTCCTTTGGCGGGCACACGCCCCCGTGGTGCGACGCCAGAAAAAGACAAGGCGGCAGAGCATGAACTGATCAACGACCCCAAGGAACGGGCCGAGCATGTGATGTTGATCGATCTGGCGCGCAACGACATTGGACGCATCGCCCAGATCGGATCGGTCAAGGTGACCGAGGCCTTTGTGGTCGAGCGCTACAGCCACGTCATGCACATCGTGAGCAACGTCGAGGGCGTGCTGAACGAGGGCATGAGCAATATGGACGTGCTCAAAGCCACCTTCCCGGCGGGCACCCTGACAGGCGCGCCCAAGGTGCACGCCATGGAGTTGATTGACCAGTTCGAACCCGTCAAGCGCGGAATTTACGGCGGCGCGTGTGGCTACATCAGTTATGCGGGCGACATGGATGTGGCGATTGCGATCCGCACCGCCGTCATCAAGGACCAGACGCTGTATGTGCAAGCGGCAGCGGGTGTGGTGGCCGATTCGGTGCCCGAGATGGAGTGGCGCGAAACTGAACACAAGGCGCGTGCCTTGTTGCGGGCCAGCGAGTTGGTGGAAGAAGGCTTGGAGTGATCATGGCGAAAAAAATCAAACTCCTGATGGTCGACAACTACGACTCGTTCACCTTCAACATCGTGCAGTACTTCGGTGAACTGGGCGCGGAGGTCGAGGTCTTTCGCAACGATGAAATCACGCTCGAGGGCATTGAGGCCCGCCAGCCTGACCGTTTGGTGATTTCGCCCGGCCCATGCTCGCCAGCCGAGGCGGGCATTTCGGTGGCGGCCATCCAGCACTTTGCAGGCCAACTGCCCATCTTGGGCGTGTGTCTAGGGCACCAAAGCATTGGTGCGGCCTTTGGCGGCAAGATCGTTCGGGCGCAGGAATTGATGCACGGCAAGACCAGTGTCATCACCACCACGCAAGAAGGCGTGTTCGCGGGCTTGCCCGAGCAGTTCACGGTCAACCGCTACCACTCCTTGGCCATTGAGCGGGTCACTTGCCCACCCTGCCTGAAAGTCTCGGCTTGGACGGATGACGGCGAGATCATGGGCGTGCGGCACACCGAGCTGGACATCGAAGGTGTGCAGTTTCACCCCGAATCCATCCTGACCGAGCACGGCCATGCCATGCTCAAAAACTTTTTGGTGCGACCATGACTACGACCATTGATCTGCGCAGCGACACCGTGACCCAGCCCACCACTGCCATGCGCGAGGCCATGCTGGCTGCGCCAGTGGGCGACGATGTGTTTGGCGACGACCCCACGGTCAATGCCTTGCAAGAACGAATTGCAGAAATCACGGGCAAAGAAGCGGCGCTGTTCATGCCATCGGGCACACAAAGCAACCTGTGCGCCCTGATGGCGCATTGCGAGCGGGGCGACGAGTACATCGTGGGTCAAAACGCGCACACCTACCGCTACGAAGGCGGCGGTGCAGCGGTGCTGGGCAGCATCCAGCCGCAGCCGTTGGCACAAAACGTTTCCGGCGAAATGGCGCTGACCGACATCGCCGCAGCCATCAAACCCATCGACTGCCACTTTGCCCGCACCCGCCTGCTGGCGCTGGAAAACACCTGGAACGGCCACCCCATGTCGCTGGCTTATTTGGCGCAAGCCACAGCGCTCGCCCGGCAGCACGGCTTGGCCGTGCATCTGGACGGTGCCCGTCTCTTCAATGCGGCTGTCGCACAAGCCGAAGGTGGGGCAGTCACGGCCAGCGTGCGGCGCATCGTGGACCACTTTGACAGCGTGTCGGTTTGCTTCAGCAAAGGTTTGGGAGCCCCTGTGGGTTCGGCCTTGTGCGGCTCGCGTGAACTGATCGCCAAGGCGCTGCGCTGGCGCAAGGTGTTGGGCGGTGGTTTGCGCCAGTCCGGCATTTTGGCGGCAGCGGCTTTGCACGCGCTTGACCACCACGTCGAGCGCTTGGCCGATGACCATGCGCTGGCGCAGCGGCTGGCCCAAGGCCTGCAAGGCGTGCCTGGCTTGAGCGTGCGTTCGGCGCAAACCAACATTGTGTTTGTGGATGTGGCCGATGGACGTGGCCCGGCCCTGCTTGAGGATCTGAAGGCCCATGGCGTTTTGGCCACGGGTTTGATTGGCCTGCGCTTTGTGACGCACCTAGGGGTGGATGCTGCTGGTATCGACCACGCCATCGATTGCATCCAGCGCTTCATGGCGAACGCGTCTGCACAGATAAGCCCGACTTCCGACCGAGTGGGCGTTTACTGAAGCCATGTTTGACACGCAGCAAGTCCTGATGTTCATGTTGGCCGGTGTGCTGCTCAACCTCACGCCTGGGCCGGATGTGCTCTACATCGTCAACCAGTCGCTGAGGGGCGGTGTGCAGCGTGGATTGGTCGCTGCCTGGGGCATCACGGCGGGGTGTTTTGTGCACGTGGCTGCGGCCGCTTGGGGCTTGGGGGCCGTCCTGGCCACTTCGGCAGACGCCTTCAATCTGGTCAAGTGGATCGGTGCGGCCTATCTGCTGTGGATGGGGGGACGCCTGTTGTGGCGTACAAGTCAAGCGGGTGCCGATGGCGATCAAGCGCAAGTTCCGGCGCTGATGGGCCATTCTGACCCGCACGGGCGTGGGCCAGCTTCCAAAGAGGTCACTGGTTTATGGGCCGTGTTCTTCGGCGCATTCGCCACCAACGCCTTGAATCCGAAAGTGGCGCTGTTTTTTCTGGCCTTTGTTCCCCAATTCATCCCAGTGCATGCCCCTGACCCGGCCTGGTCTTTTGTGCTCTTGGGCTGCTTGTTCAATCTGAACAGTTGGTTGGTGTGCATGGGCTGGGCTGTGGCCGCCTCTTGGCTGGCCCGCAGAGGCCAATGGCTGCAGCGTGGCATGCGCCACTTAGACCGGCTGACGGGCTTGTTGTTTCTTGGCTTTGGGCTGAAGCTCGCCCTGACCGACGCGCCAACCCGCTGAATTGTTTAACGATCTCCATCATCCGACAGGAAACGACCATGCCCATCACCCCTCAGGAAGCGCTTCAACGCACCATCGAGCACCGCGAGATTTTTCACGACGAAATGCTCCACCTCATGCGCATGATCATGAACGGCGAGCTGACGCCCGTCATGACCGCCGCGCTCGTCACCGGCCTGCGCGTGAAAAAAGAAACCATTGGCGAAATCACCGCAGCCGCGCAAGTCATGCGCGAGTTCTCAACCAAAGTGCATGTGGCCGACCCCACACACCTCGTGGACATTGTGGGCACAGGAGGCGATGGGGCCCACACCTTCAACATCTCGACTTGCGCCATGTTTGTGGCCGCTGCCGCCGGGGCCAAAACGGCCAAACACGGTGGGCGCAGCGTCAGCAGCAAATCGGGCAGCGCCGACGTGGTCGAAGCCCTGGGTGGCAACATTCACCTGTCGCCCGAGCAGATCGCGCGGTCGATCCAAGAGGTGGGCATCGGCTTCATGTTCGCACCCAACCACCACCCGGCCATGAAAAACGTGGCCCCGGTGCGCAAGGAGCTGGGTGTGCGCACGATGTTCAACATTTTGGGTCCATTGACCAACCCAGCCAGCGCTCCGAACATCCTGATGGGGGTGTTCCACTCCGACCTTGTGGGCATTCAGGTGCGTGCCCTGCAGCGCTTGGGGGCCGAGCATGCGTTGGTGGTGTACGGGCGCGACGGCATGGATGAAATCAGCTTGGGCGCGGCCACTTTGGTGGGCGAACTCAAAAACGGCCAGATCACCGAATATGAAATTCACCCGGAAGACTTCGGCCTGACCATGGCCAGCAACCGGGCCCTGAAAGTGGACACACCTGAGCAATCCATGGCCATGCTGCGTGGCGTGCTGGACAATGAGCCCGGCGCGGCGCGGGACATCGTCATGATCAATGCGGGCGCTGCCTTGTACGCGGCCAATGTGGCCAGCAGCATCGCCGATGGTTTGGCCCGTGCGCGTGTGGCCGTCGAGTCGGGCGCGGCCAAAGCCAAGCTGGCGCAGTTTGTGGCCTTTGGCCAGAAGGCGGCTTGAGCCATGTGGCGGGACGAGGGCGCCTGGATCGCTTTAGGGGTGTCGGCCTTGTTTGTGGTCATGGCCTGGGTGATGCACCGCGTCTTTGTTCGCATATTGAAAAACGGTGCCACTGAGCCCGCACAGAAAGAAAATCATGAGTGACATCCTGGACAAAATCGTCGCGGTCAAACGCGAAGAAGTGGCAGCAGCCTTGAAGCAAAAATCGCTGGCCGTGGTGCGCGCCGATGCCGAAAGCCGCGTGCTGACCCGTGACTTCGAAGGCGCGATGCGTGCCAAGGTCGCCGCAGGCCAAGCGGCTGTGATCGCCGAAATCAAGAAGGCCAGCCCGTCCAAAGGCGTGTTGCGGGCCGACTTCATTCCGGCCGACATCGCCCAAAGCTACGCCGAATTCGGCGCGGCTTGTCTGTCGGTCTTGACGGACAAGCAGTTCTTTCAGGGCAGCGTGGATTACCTCAAACAAGCTCGTGCCAGTTGCGACCTGCCGGTGCTGCGCAAGGATTTCATGATCGATGCCTACCAGGTGTACGAGGCTCGGGCCATGGGGGCTGACGCCATTTTGCTCATCGCCGCCTGCCTGGACGATGCCCACATGGCCGAGATGGAGGCGGTGGCCCGCAGCCTGGACATGGCGGTGCTGGTGGAGGTGCACGACAAAGCCGAGCTGGAGCGCGCCCTCAAGCTGAAAACACGTCTGGTCGGCATCAACAACCGCAACCTGAAAACCTTCGAGGTGTCCCTGCAGACCACGCTGGACATGTTGCCCGATGTGCCAGCCGACCGCTTGCTGGTCACCGAAAGCGGGATTCAAAGCCCGGAAGATGTCAGGCGCATGCGCGAGGCCCAAGTTAACGCCTTCTTGGTGGGTGAGGCTTTCATGCGTGCCCGTGAGCCCGGCGAAGCACTGGCGAAACTCTTTGCCTGATGCTTGACGGTCAAAGTCAGCAAGCTTTTGCTTTCGGGAAGGAAGATGAGCCAGGGAGCTGCTTGGCTCAGTGGCCGCCCGATCTGCAAGCCTTGGATGAGGGCTGGAGACCTTTGCTTGAGGATTTTTTGGCATCCGCGACGGGTGCGGCGTTGTCCAAACGTTTGAATCAGGCCTTGAGTGAAAGAAAAGTCATCTATCCACCAGAGCCTTTGCGTGCTTTGGCATTGACGCCATTGAAGCAGGTACGCGTGGTGATCTTGGGGCAAGACCCTTACCATGGGCCCGGACAGGCTGAGGGTCTGGCATTTTCTGTACAGCCTGGTGTGAAAGTTCCGCCGAGTTTGCGCAACATATTCAAAGAACTGCAACAGAGCCTCGGTGTTCCCATTGCGAGGGATGGTTCATTGGTGCGGTGGGCACAGCAAGGGGTTTTGCTGCTTAACACATGCCTGACCGTTGAGGCAGGACAGGCAGCCAGTCATGCCCGGTGGGGGTGGGAGGCATTGACCGACGCCCTGCTAAAAGCAGCAGCGCAAAACACGCAGCCCTTGGTGTTTATGTTGTGGGGTGCTCACGCGCAAGAAAAAAAACAGTTGATAGATGGATTGATCGAGGGCGGACAGCATTTGGTGTTGAGCGCGCATCATCCGTCCCCATTGTCTGCCAATCGGCCACCGACCCCTTTTTTGGGCTGCAATCACTTTGCAATGACAAACGATTTTTTGGGATCTATGGGTGGGAAAACCATCATTTGGTGAAAAAATTAGGCAGGTTGTTGAGAAGTCGTAGAAAAGATGGCATAATTCAAGGCTTGCTTCAGGAGGGGTGCCCGAGTGGCTAAAGGGGGCAGACTGTAAATCTGTTGGCTTACGCCTACACTGGTTCGAATCCAGTCTCCTCCACCAGCAAACTGGCCTAAAGCCGGATGATCAGAGTCATTGGAAATGCTGTCCAAGCATTGGTGTTGCAGCCACTCATGCAGCACAAACAATGCGGGAGTAGTTTAATGGTAGAACCTTAGCCTTCCAAGCTAATGACACGGGTTCGATTCCCGTTTCCCGCTCCAGTCATTCGATGACAGTTTGCAAGAAGTAATTCGCCCTTGTGGCTCAGTGGTAGAGCACTCCCTTGGTAAGGGAGAGGTCGCGGGTCCGATTCCCGCCAAGGGCACCAGTTTTTGGGCGTGTGACGTGAGTTGCACGCCCTCTGTCTTGGTTGTTGACCACTACTTTTCGGAGTCGAAGAAATGGCAAAAGAGAAATTCGAACGGACCAAGCCCCACGTGAACGTGGGTACCATCGGTCACGTTGACCACGGCAAAACCACCCTGACTGCCGCCATCACCACCGTGTTGGCTGCCAAGTTCGGCGGTGCTGCCAAAGCGTACGACCAGATCGACGCGGCGCCCGAAGAGAAGGCTCGTGGTATCACGATCAACACCGCTCACGTTGAGTACGAAACGGAAAACCGTCACTACGCCCACGTGGACTGCCCCGGCCACGCTGACTATGTGAAGAACATGATCACCGGTGCTGCCCAGATGGACGGCGCTATTTTGGTTTGCTCCGCTGCTGACGGCCCTATGCCTCAGACCCGCGAGCACATCCTGTTGGCCCGTCAAGTGGGCGTGCCTTACATCATCGTGTTCCTGAACAAGTGCGACATGGTCGACGACGCTGAGTTGTTGGAACTGGTCGAGATGGAAGTTCGCGAGTTGTTGTCCAAGTACGACTTCCCAGGCGACGACACCCCCATCGTCCAAGGTTCCGCCAAGCTGGCTCTGGAAGGCGACAAGGGCCCTCTGGGCGAGCAAGCCATCATGAAGTTGGCTGACGCTTTGGACACTTACATCCCTACGCCTGACCGCGCAGTGGACGGTGCATTCTTGATGCCCGTGGAAGACGTGTTCTCCATCTCCGGTCGCGGCACTGTGGTGACTGGCCGTATCGAGCGCGGTATCGTCAAAGTCGGCGAAGAAATCGAAATCGTCGGTATCAAAGACACCGTCAAGACCACTTGCACAGGCGTTGAGATGTTCCGCAAGTTGCTCGACCAAGGTCAAGCCGGTGACAACGTCGGTATCTTGTTGCGCGGCACCAAGCGCGAAGACGTCGAGCGCGGCCAAGTGCTGTGCAAGCCCGGCTCGATCAAGCCCCACACCCACTTCACGGGCGAGATCTATGTCTTGTCCAAAGACGAAGGTGGCCGTCACACGCCTTTCTTCAACAACTACCGTCCTCAGTTCTACTTCCGTACGACGGACGTGACCGGCGCGATCGAATTGCCAGAAGGCAAAGAGATGGTGATGCCGGGTGACAACGTGTCGATCACTGTGAAGTTGATCAACCCCATTGCGATGGAAGAAGGCTTGCGCTTCGCCATCCGCGAAGGCGGCCGCACCGTTGGCGCTGGCGTTGTTGCCAAGATCATCGCTTAAAGAGTTTCAAGTAGGGGTATAGCTCAATTGGCAGAGCGTCGGTCTCCAAAACCGAAGGTTGTAGGTTCGATTCCTACTGCCCCTGCCACCTGAAACAAGGTGGATAACAAGCCCGCTAGAACCTAGCGGGCTTCATTGTCTTAAGAGACGCCTCTGCATTGGAGGTGCAACAAAGGTAAAAGCCCGTATGGCAACGTCCGAAGTTCAAACTGTGAGTGCTGCTGGCGACAAAATGCGATTGGCATTGGCTGTGTCGCTGGTGATCGCGGCCCTGGTTGGCTTTTACATGCTCTCAAAACAAGGTGTTTGGGTACAGTGGGCAGTTTTGCTGGTCAGCTTGTCTGCAGCATTGGCCGTGTTCTTGACCAGTGAAATGGGTCGGAGGCTGATTGGATTCAGTCGCGATGCTGTTCGTGAGGTCAAAAAAGTGGTTTGGCCTGAGCGTAAAGAAGCCCTGCAGATCACGGCTTATGTGTTTGCTTTTGTCGTTGTGATGGCCTTGTTTCTTTGGCTAACAGACAAAACCCTGGAATGGGTTTTTTACGATTTGATTCTTGGGTGGAAAAAATAATGAACGATGTCGTAGTGAATGCGCCAATGGCGGGATCGTCCACCAACCCAGACTTGAAATGGTATGTGGTTCATGCTTACTCCGGCATGGAAAAAGCGGTAGAGCGCAACATTGTTGAACGAATTGCACGTTCAGGAATGGAAACCAAGTTTGGCCGAATCTTGGTGCCTACAGAAGAAGTGGTCGAAGTTAAAAATGGCCAAAAAAGAACAACTGAGCGCAAGTTTTTTCCTGGTTATGTCTTGGTTGAAATGGTCATGGACGATGAAACATGGCATTTGGTCAAACATACCAACAAAGTGACAGGATTTGTGGGCGGCGCTAAAAACAGACCGGCACCCATATCAGAAGCAGATGTAGCCAAAATTGTCAGTCAAATGCAAGAGGGCACAGATAAGCCACGTCATAAAGTTGAATTTGAGGTCGGTGAATACATTCGGGTCAAAGAGGGCCCCTTCACAGATTTCAATGGGACCGTCGAAGAAGTCAATTACGAACGCAATAAGATGCGTGTTTCTGTGACGATTTTTGGAAGAGCGACACCCGTTGAATTGGAATTCAGTCAGGTCGAAAAAACCTAAATGAGAAAAGGTTTGGCATGAACCGACTCGGTGCCAAATTGAGTTGAAGAGTCGTTAACCCCGGGAAGCTGAAGGTTTTAATACCTAAGCGTTAATACCCGCAAGGAGAAAAGCATGGCGAAAAAAATCGTCGGCTTCATCAAGCTGCAAGTGCCAGCTGGTAAAGCCAATCCATCACCACCCATCGGTCCAGCACTGGGTCAGCGTGGTTTGAACATCATGGAATTCTGCAAGGCGTTCAACGCCCAGACCCAAGGCGTCGAGCCAGGTCTGCCATTGCCAGTGGTGATCACTGCGTTTGCAGACAAGTCCTTCACCTTCATCATCAAAACGCCACCAGCGGCCACTTTGATCAAGAAGTCCATCAAGATTGACAAGGCCTCGACCAAGCCAGGCTTGGAAAAAGTCGGCAAGATCACCCGTGCTCAGCTGGAAGAAATCGCCAAAACCAAGATGAAAGATCTGACTGCCGCCGACATGGACGCAGCCGTTCGCACCATCGCTGGTACTGCCCGTTCCATGGGCGTGAATGTGGAGGGCGTGTAAATGTCCAAGCTCACTAAAAAACAAAAAGCCTTTGTCGGCAAAGTGGACAGCAACAAGCTGTACCCCTTGGCCGATGCCTTGGTGATCGTGAAAGATTGCGCCAATGCCAAGTTCGATGAGTCCATCGACGTGGCTGTGCAACTCGGCATTGATGCCAAGAAGTCTGATCAAGTGGTTCGTGGTGCTGTCGTGTTGCCTAACGGCACGGGCAAAACCGCCCGCGTTGCTGTGTTCGCACAAGGCGCCAAGGCTGAAGAAGCCAAAGCCGCTGGTGCTGATGTGGTCGGCATGGACGACTTGGCTGCCCGCGTAAAAGCTGGCGACATGCCTTTCGATGTGGTGATTGCTGCCCCTGACGCCATGCGCGTTGTGGGTACTTTGGGTCAAATCCTGGGCCCACGCGGCTTGATGCCTAACCCCAAAGTCGGCACCGTAACCCCAGATGTGGCGACTGCTGTGCGCAACGCAAAGGCTGGTCAAGTCCAGTTCCGTGTTGACAAAGCCGGTATTGTCCACGGCACCATTGGTCGCCGTTCTTTCGAGAATGACAAGTTGCAAGGCAACTTGGCTGCCTTGATCGAAGCTTTGGTGAAAGCCAAGCCAGCCACGAGCAAGGGTGTTTACCTGCGCAAAGTGGCCGTGTCTTCGACCATGGGTGTGGGCGTTCGCGTTGACACACAATCCATCGCAGCTTGATTGCGATAAAAATTTGAGTGGGCTGACAAGCCTGCTCAATGTGGTGGGCTGCACTCTTTGCAAAAGAGCTGCAGGCCATCCAAGACCGTTGGTGCACACGCAGATGTGCTTAATCAACAAACAAACAAGTTAGCTTGTCTGTTTGGGCCAACGCAGATGGCGATCCCGCTGCAGATGGATGAAGATCCTGAACAGTTGGTCGCTGCAAATAGGCGTGTTCAAGGGGTGACCCGAAAAACACATATAAAGGAGTAGACCTTGAGTCTGAATCGCAGTGAGAAAGAAGCGGTCATTTCCGAAGTGACCGACCTCGCCGCTAAAGCTCAAACGCTTGTGATGGCGGAATACCGTGGTATCACGGTCGCTGACATGACCAACCTGCGCGTCAAAGCTCGCAGCCTCGGCGTTTCGCTGACAGTGTTGAAAAACACTTTGGCTCGCCGTGCTGTGACAGGTACGCAGTTTGAAGTTGTCGCCGACCAGATGACCGGTCCGCTGATCTATGGCTTCTCTGAAGATGCAGTGGCTGCCGCAAAAGTGGTAGCTGACTTCGCGAAAACCAACGACAAGTTGGTGATTCGTGCAGGTGCATTTGCAGGCAAAGTCTTGGATGTGAACGGCGTGAAGCAATTGGCAAGCATTCCTTCGAAAGAAGTGTTGTTGGCTCAGTTGTGTGGCTTGTTGATGTCGCCGATGTCTCGCACCGCAGTGGTGTTGGGTGCTTTGGCGGCCAAAAAAGGCGAAGGCGAAGCTGTTGCCGCTTAAGGCCAGTTTTCGTATTTAACCAATTGTTAGGAAATAAAAATGGCATTCGATAAAGACGCATTTTTGACCGCGCTCGACAGCATGACGGTCATGGAACTCAACGACTTGGTGAAAGCCATCGAAGAGAAATTTGGTGTGAGCGCTGCCGCTATGGCTGCTCCAGCTGCAGGCGGCGCTGCTGCAGCCGTGGCTGAAGAGAAGACTGAGTTCAACGTTGTGTTGCTCGAAGCTGGTGCGAACAAAGTGTCCGTGATTAAAGCTGTGCGTGAAATCACAGGTTTGGGCTTGAAAGAAGCCAAAGACCTGGTGGATGGCGCTCCTAAAGCGGTCAAAGAAGCTTTGCCTAAGGCAGACGCTGAAGCCGCCAAGAAGAAGCTGGAAGACGCAGGCGCCAAAGCCGAACTCAAGTAATTCAGTGACTTTCCAAGGCTGGAGTGTCCGTGAGGACCTCCAGCCTTTGGTACTTGAAGAGGACCTGAAAAATAGAGCAAAAAGAACCCATTTTTTGTTCATCAAGTCAGGAGTTGATTCAAAGTCAAGTAATTCTGAATCAATGCAACGTTTTTAAACATTGGCGCTCGAGTATCTAAAAAATGAACACCGGAAAGTAGATTTCAACAGTCTGCTTTCCAGTGTTTTGTTGAAACACCGGAAAGTTGATTTCAATAGTCTGCTTTCCAGTGTTTTCTGACCCGACTGCAGAAAACCCTTGGTACGGGTTGCGTGCAATGCGCAATCGTCCGCCAACGCTGGTAGTGGCCAGCCGCCAAGCCCTTTGTGGGTACTGAAAAGTGCCACCAATACACAGTTCTGAAAGATCAAGCCCGGAGATCTCATGGCCTATTCCTATACCGAACGCAAGCGAATCCGCAAAAGTTTCGGCAGCCGCGAAAGCGTGCTCGAAGTTCCCTACCTGCTCCAGATGCAAAAAGACGCTTACACGTCTTTCCTTCAAGCAGGTGTGGTCTCATCCAAACGAACCCACGAAGGCTTGCAAGCAGCCTTTGAATCAGCATTTCCCATTGTTTCGCACAATGGATTTGTGGAAATGAAGTTTGTTGAGTACAACTTGGCCAAACCTGCATTTGATGTGCGTGAATGCCAGACACGTGGACTGACCTTCTCTTCAGCCGTTCGGGCCCGGGTACAGCTCATCATTTATGACCGTGAAACGTCGACATCACAATCAAAAATTGTGAAAGAAGTCAAAGAGCAAGAAGTCTATATGGGCGAAGTGCCTTTGATGACCGACAAAGGTTCTTTCATCATCAACGGTACTGAACGCGTGATCGTGTCCCAGTTGCACCGTTCTCCTGGCGTGTTCTTTGAACACGACAAGGGCAAGACCCACAGCTCGGGCAAGTTGTTGTTTTCGGCCCGCATCATTCCTTATCGCGGTTCTTGGCTCGACTTTGAATTCGATCCGAAGGACATTCTGTATTTCCGGGTTGATCGTCGCCGCAAAATGCCGGTGTCGATCTTGCTCAAGGCCATCGGCCTGAACCCTGAGTCGATCCTGGCCAACTTCTTCGTCAATGACAATTTCCGTCTGATGGATAACGGTGCCCAGATGGAATTTGTGGCTGAGCGTCTGCGTGGCGAAGTCGCCCGTTTTGACATCACCGACAAGTCCGGCAAAGTGGTGGTGGCCAAAGACAAGCGCATCACCGTGCGTCACACCCGTGAACTCGAGCAATCGGGCACCACGCACATCAGCGTGCCAGAAGACTACCTGTTGGGTCGCGTGGTTGCACGCAGCATTGTCGAAGCAGACACTGGCGAGATCATCGCCAAGGCCAACGAAGAGTTGACCGAAGCGCTGCTGAAAAAGCTGCGCACATCGGGTATCCAAGACCTCCCTTGCATCTACACCAACGAGTTGGATCAGGGCGCTTACATTTCGCAGACCCTGCGCATCGACGAAACCGTCGACGAGTTCGCCGCACGCGTGGCGATCTACCGCATGATGCGTCCTGGCGAACCACCAACAGAAGACGCAGTGCAAGCCCTGTTCCAGCGCTTGTTTTACAACCCCGACACTTACGACTTGTCGCGTGTGGGTCGCATGAAGTTCAACGCCCGTGTCGGTCGTCCAGACTCCACAGGCCCCATGGTCTTGACCAACGAAGACATCTTGGCTGTCGTCAAGATTTTGGTGGACTTGCGCAACGGCAACGGTGAAGTCGATGACATCGACCACTTGGGTAACCGCCGCGTGCGTTGCGTGGGTGAATTGGCCGAAAACCAGTACCGCACAGGTTTGGCACGCATCGAAAAAGCCGTCAAAGAACGTTTGGGCCAGGCCGAGCAAGAGCCGCTCATGCCGCATGACCTGATCAACTCCAAGCCGATTTCTGCGGCCTTGAAAGAGTTCTTTGGTGCATCCCAGCTGTCGCAGTTCATGGACCAGACCAACCCGCTGGCCGAGATCACCCACAAGCGCCGCGTGTCGGCCCTTGGCCCAGGTGGTCTGACCCGCGAACGTGCTGGCTTTGAAGTGCGAGACGTGCACGTGACCCATTACGGTCGCGTCTGCCCCATTGAAACACCAGAAGGCCCAAACATTGGTCTGATCAACTCATTGGCCCTGTACGCCCGTCTGAACGAGTACGGTTTCATCGAAACTCCTTACCGCCGCGTGGTGGAAGGCAAAGTCACGATGGACATCGACTACCTGTCGGCCATTGAAGAAGGCAAGTACGTCATCGCCCAGGCCAACGCCACTTTGGACAAAGACGGCAAGCTGACCGGTGACCTGGTGTCTGCGCGTGAAAAGGGTGAATCCATCCTGTGTGGTGCCGAGCGCATCCAGTACATGGACGTGTCGCCAGCGCAGATCGTTTCGGTGGCGGCCTCTTTGGTGCCGTTCCTCGAGCATGATGACGCCAACCGCGCTTTGATGGGTGCCAACATGTCGCGTCAGGCCGTGCCTGTGTTGCGTCCTGAAAAGCCCATGGTGGGCACCGGCATCGAACGCGTTGCAGCGGTCGACTCCGGCACCGTGGTCACCGCAACCCGTGGCGGCATCGTCGACTATGTGGACGCAACCCGCATCGTGATCCGCGTGAACGACGCTGAAGCTTTGGCCGGCGAAGTGGGTGTGGACATCTACAACCTGATCAAGTACCAGCGCTCCAACCAGAACACGAACATCCACCAGCGCCCCATCGTCAAGCGTGGCGACAGGCTGGCCAAGGGGGATGTGATCGCTGACGGCGCATCGACCGACTTGGGCGAAATCGCCATCGGTCAGAACATGCTGATCGCCTTCATGCCCTGGAACGGTTACAACTTCGAAGACTCGATCTTGATCTCTGAGCGTGTTGTGTCGGAAGACCGCTACACCTCGATCCACATCGAAGAACTCGTGGTCATGGCCCGTGACACCAAGTTGGGCGCCGAAGAAATTTCGCGCGATATCCCCAACCTGTCCGAACAGCAACTGGGCCGCCTGGACGACTCCGGCATCATCTACGTGGGTGCAGAAGTGCAACCCGGCGATGTGCTGGTCGGCAAGGTCACCCCCAAAGGCGAGACCACCCTCACGCCTGAAGAGAAACTGCTGCGCGCCATCTTCGGCGAGAAGGCATCGGATGTGAAAGACACCTCGCTGCGCGTGGACCAGGGCTCGCAAGGCACCGTGATCGACGTGCAGGTCTTCACCCGTGAAGGCATCGTGCGCGACAAGCGTGCCCAGCAGATCATCGACGACGAACTCAAGCGTTTCCGCTTGGACCTAAACGACCAGCTGCGCATCGTGGAAGCGGACGCCTTTGACCGTATCGAGAAACTGCTGGTGGGCCGCGTGGCCAATGGTGGCCCACAAAAGCTGTCCAAAGGGACCAAGCTCGACAAAGCCTACATGGAGTCGGTCGACAAGTTCCATTGGTTCGACATTCGCCCCGCCGAAGAAGATGTGGCCATGCAGCTCGAGTCCATCAAGAACTCGCTGGAGCAAACCCGCCACAGCTTCGATTTGTCGTTTGAAGAAAAACGCAAGAAGCTGACACAAGGCGACGAGTTGCCCGCTGGTGTGCTCAAAATGGTCAAGGTTTACTTGGCCGTCAAGCGCCGCTTGCAGCCCGGTGACAAGATGGCTGGCCGTCACGGCAACAAGGGTGTGGTCTCCAAGATCGTGCCCGTCGAAGACATGCCTTTCATGGCCGATGGCACCCCCGCCGACATCGTGCTCAACCCGTTGGGCGTGCCTTCGCGCATGAACGTGGGTCAGGTGCTTGAAGTTCATTTGGGTTGGGCAGGCAAAGGCATTGGCCAACGCATTGGCAACATGCTTCAAGCTGAAACCCAACGCATGGAAAAAGTTGCCGAACTGCGCAAGCTGTTTGAGCAGTTGTACAACAGCATGGGCCGCAAAGAAGACTTGTCGCAATTGAGTGATGACGAAGTACTTGACATGGCCAACAACCTGAAAGACGGTTTCCCGTTTGCCACGCCGGTGTTCGACGGTGCAGCAGAAGAAGAAATCCGTGCCATGTTGCATTTGGCTTACCCCGATGACTTGGCCAAGGCCAAGGGTCTGACGGCCACACGCACACAAGCGAATTTGTTTGATGGCCGAACAGGCGACGCCTTTGACCGGCCAACCACCATCGGCTACATGCATTACTTGAAGCTGCACCATTTGGTCGACGACAAGATGCACGCACGCTCGACGGGTCCTTACAGCTTGGTCACACAGCAGCCGTTGGGTGGTAAAGCGCAGTTCGGTGGTCAGCGTTTCGGTGAGATGGAAGTGTGGGCACTGGAAGCCTATGGCGCTTCTTATGTTCTGCAAGAAATGCTCACCGTCAAGTCTGACGACGTGCAAGGCCGTACCAAGGTGTACGAAAGCATTGTCAAAGGCGAACACTCCATTGAAGCGGGCATGCCCGAGTCGTTCAACGTGCTGGTCAAGGAAATCCGTTCGCTGGGCCTTGACATTGAGCTCGAGCGTTCTTAATTCACAGGCAAAGGATTTAAACCATGAAATCACTACTCGACCTGTTCAAGCAGTTCACGCCCGATGACCACTTCGATGCCATCCGCATCGGCCTGGCATCGCCCGAGAAGATCCGTTCTTGGTCTTTCGGCGAAGTGAAAAAGCCAGAAACCATCAACTACCGTACCTTCAAGCCCGAGCGCGATGGTCTGTTTTGCGCCAAAATTTTTGGCCCCATCAAAGACTACGAATGCCTGTGCGGCAAGTACAAACGCCTCAAGCACCGCGGCGTGATCTGCGAGAAGTGCGGCGTTGAAGTCACACAAACCAAAGTGCGTCGCGAGCGCATGGGTCACATTGACTTGGCCGCACCTTGCGCGCACATCTGGTTTCTGAAGTCATTGCCTTCGCGTTTGGGCCTGGTCCTTGACATGACGTTGCGTGACATCGAGCGCGTGCTGTACTTTGAAGCCTATGTGGTGACCGACACCGGCATGACCCCGCTGAAAAAATTCAGCATCATGTCCGAAGATGATTACGATGCCAAAGTCAAAGAGTATGGCGACGAATTCGTGGCCAAGATGGGTGCAGAAGGCATCAAAGAACTGCTGCAAAGCATCGATATCGAAAGCGAAATCGAGCGTTTGCGGGGTGACTTGACCGGATCCGAACTCAAGGTCAAAAAGAACTCCAAGCGTTTGAAAGTTCTTGAAGCCTTCAAGAAATCAGGCATCAAGCCCGAGTGGATGGTGCTCGAGGTGTTGCCTGTGTTGCCACCGGACCTGCGTCCTCTGGTGCCCCTGGACGGCGGCCGCTTTGCGACCTCTGACCTGAACGACCTGTACCGCCGCGTGATCAACCGCAACAGCCGTCTGCGCCGTTTGCTGGAACTCAAAGCGCCTGAGATCATTGCCCGTAACGAAAAGCGCATGCTTCAAGAAGCCGTGGACAGCTTGTTGGACAACGGCCGCCGCGGCAAGGCCATGACCGGTGCCAACAAGCGTGCCTTGAAGTCCTTGGCTGACATGATCAAAGGCAAGAGCGGTCGTTTCCGTCAGAACTTGCTGGGCAAGCGCGTGGACTACTCCGGTCGTTCCGTCATCACCGTGGGCCCAACGCTCAAACTCCATCAGTGCGGCCTGCCCAAACTGATGGCGATTGAGCTGTTCAAGCCTTTCATCTTTGCCCGCCTCGAAGCCATGGGCATCGCCACCACGATCAAGGCCGCCAAGAAAGAAGTTGAATCTGGCACACCCGTGGTGTGGGATATTCTGGAAGAGGTCATCAAAGAGCACCCCGTGATGCTCAACCGTGCGCCAACATTGCACCGTTTGGGCATCCAGGCATTTGAGCCTTTGTTGATCGAAGGCAAAGCCATTCAGCTCCATCCCCTCGTTTGCGCGGCCTTCAACGCCGACTTCGACGGTGACCAGATGGCTGTGCACATTCCGCTGTCGGTGGAAGCGCAGATGGAAGCTCGCACACTGATGCTCGCGTCGAACAACATCTTGTTCCCTGCATCGGGCGAGCCCTCCATTGTTCCCTCGCAAGACGTGGTGTTGGGCCTGTATTACGCCACCCGCGACCGCATCAACGCCAAAGGTGAAGGCTTGATCTTTGCCGACATTGGTGAAGTGCAGCGCGCTTTGGACGCCAATGCTGTTGAATTGGCTGCCAAGATCAACGTGCGCATGACCGAGTGGACCAAAAACAAGGCAACCGGTGAATTCACCTCGGCTGTCTCGATGGTGGAAACCACCGTCGGCCGTGCCTTGTTGTCCGAGATCCTGCCCAAGGGCCTGCCTTTCAGCAACTTGAACAAGGCGCTGAAGAAGAAAGAAATTTCCAAGCTGATCAACACGTCTTTCCGCAAGTGTGGCTTGAAAGAGACCGTGGTGTTCGCCGACAAGCTGTTGCAAAACGGTTTCCGTCTGGCCACACGCGCTGGCATCTCCATCGGTATCGACGACATGCTCGTCCCACCTGAGAAGCCTGCCATCATTGAAGCGGCCGAAAAGGAAGTCAAAGACATCGAGCAGCAATACGTCTCCGGTCTGGTGACTGCTGGTGAGCGTTACAACAAAGTCGTTGACATCTGGGGCAAGGCCGGTGACGTCGTCTCCAAAGTGATGATGGACCAGCTGCGCAAAGAAAAAACCATTGACCGTCATGGCAATGAAGTCGATCAGGAATCGTTCAACTCGATTTACATGATGGCCGACTCCGGTGCGCGCGGTTCTGCAGCTCAGATTCGCCAGCTGGCCGGCATGCGTGGCCTGATGGCCAAGCCCGACGGCTCCATCATCGAGACCCCCATCACGGCGAACTTCCGTGAGGGTCTGAACGTGTTGCAGTACTTCATCTCGACCCACGGTGCTCGTAAAGGTCTGGCCGATACGGCTTTGAAAACGGCCAACTCGGGTTACCTGACACGACGTCTGGTGGACGTGACCCAAGATCTGGTGGTCACTGAACTCGATTGCGGCACTGCTGATGGCTCGCTGATGCGCGCCATCGTCGAAGGCGGTGAAGTGATCGAATCGCTGCGCGACCGCATTTTGGGCCGTACTGTGGCTGAAGACGTCTTGCACCCTGAAAACCGGGCTGTATTGGCCGAAGCAGGCGTCATGCTTGACGAGGACCTGATTGATGAACTCGAAGCGGCGGGTGTGGACGAAGTCAAGGTGCGCACGGCACTGACCTGCGAAACACGCTTTGGTTTGTGCGCCAAGTGCTATGGCCGCGATCTGGGCCGTGGCGGTTTGGTCAACAACGGCGAAGCCGTTGGTGTGATCGCCGCCCAGTCGATTGGTGAGCCAGGCACACAGCTGACGATGCGTACCTTCCACATTGGTGGTGCGGCTTCGCGTGCTGCTGTGGCGTCCAGCGTGGAAGCCAAGTCCAACGGCACCATTGGCTTCAATGCCACCATGCGTTATGTGACCAACACCAAGGGTGAGTTGGTTGTGATTGCACGCTCTGGCGAAATCATCATCACCGAGCACGGTCGTGAGCGCGAGCGTCACAAGGTGCCTTACGGCGCCATCTTGTCGATCAAAGCCGATCAGACCATCAAGGCTGGCACCATCTTGGCCAATTGGGACCCTCTGACCCGTCCAATCATCACCGAATTCGCTGGACAGGTGAAATTCGAGAATGTGGAAGAGGGCATGACCGTGGCCAAACAACTGGATGAAGTGACCGGCTTGTCCACGCTGGTGGTCATTGACCCCAAGCGCCGTGGTGCTGCCAAGGTCATTCGCCCACAGGTCAAGCTGATCGATGCCCAAGGCAAAGAAGTCAAGATCCCTGGCACCGATCACTCGGTGACCATTGGCTTCCAGATCGGCTCGTTGATCCAAGTGCGTGACGGCATGGATGTGGGCCCTGGTGAAGTGCTGGCCCGTATCCCCGTCGAAGGTCAAAAGACCCGAGACATCACCGGCGGTTTGCCCCGTGTGGCCGAGCTGTTTGAAGCCCGTACGCCCAAAGACAAAGGCATGCTGGCTGAGATCACCGGTACCGTGTCTTTCGGTAAGGAAACCAAAGGCAAGGTCCGCTTGCAAATCACTGACCCTGAAGGCAAGGTCTGGGATGAACTGATCCCCAAAGAGAAGAACATCTTGGTGCACGAAGGCCAAGTGGTCAACAAGGGCGAAAGCATTGTGGATGGCCCGGCCGATCCACAAGACATCTTGCGCTTACTGGGCATTGAAGAGTTGGCCCGCTACATCGTCGACGAAGTGCAGGACGTTTACCGCTTGCAAGGCGTGAAGATCAACGACAAGCACATCGAAGTGATTGTTCGTCAGATGCTGCGCCGCGTGGTGGTTGAGAACATCGGTGATTCAACGTACATCTCTGGTGAACAGGTTGAACGCTCTGAAATGCTCAACACCAATGATGCATTGCAGCGCGAGGGCAAAATCCCGGCAACCTACAGCAACTTGTTGCTGGGCATTACCAAGGCCTCCTTGTCGACCGATTCGTTCATCTCGGCTGCTTCCTTCCAGGAAACAACACGGGTGCTGACCGAAGCGGCCATCATGGGCAAGCGTGATGAATTGCGTGGTTTGAAAGAAAACGTGATTGTGGGTCGTTTGATCCCCGCTGGTACAGGTTTGGCTTATCACAAAGCCCGTGCTGTCAAAGATGCGATGGACGACGCTGAGCGCCGCGCCATTGCCGATGCAGAGGCTGCCGAATTGGCTGGTGAAAATGCTGAGGACGCCGTCACGGATTCTGGCGAAGCTGCCTGAGCCCTGAGATCATCGTGAAAACGATGATCCTGATCAGCCCCTGTACTGCTGCGCGGTCAGGGGCTGTTTCATAAGCAAGACAACAAAGAGGTGCGCATGGGTATTTTGATCTTTGGGGCATTGGTCTTGTTGACTTTGTTTTGGTCTGTGGGGGCGCACAATCGTTTGGTACGTCTTCGATCGGAAGTCATCAGGCAGTGGAGCAGTGTTGATGCAGTTTGGCTGAGGTTGTTGGTGCGATTACAAGGTGGCTTGGCGGCACGAGAATCCTTGTCAACCGAGACCGACCTGAAAGAACTCGAACTCTTACAAGCGGCCTGTGACGGATTGCTGGAGGCTCTGTCCCAGATGCGCTTGCAGCCGTTGGTCCAAACCCATCAAAAGCAAGTGATCTCCCAGCATTTGAAATTGGTCGGAGAGATCAGGTTGTTGCAGCAAACCGCCCACGCCCCCATCCAGCCGGATCTTGAAATTGCTTTGAACAGGATGCGGCAAACATTGCCAGCTGCTGTCATTCCATACCATGTGGCCGTCGCTGCATACAACGATGCTTTGAGCATGAGGCCAGCATCTTGGTTGGCCAAGCGTTTGAACTTCAAGCCGGTGATGAGGATGGATTTAACGCTGACATCCAATTAAAGAAAAATCAAAATGAACCATCCTTCGCCGCAATCGTCATCCTCAGCACAGTCTTTGCCATTGTG
Organism: Limnohabitans sp. 2KL-3; assembly: GCF_001269405.1. Taxonomy (NCBI): domain Bacteria; kingdom Pseudomonadati; phylum Pseudomonadota; class Betaproteobacteria; order Burkholderiales; family Comamonadaceae; genus Limnohabitans; species Limnohabitans sp. 2KL-3. The sequence goes on along the minus strand of NZ_CXON01000001.1, from coordinate 115,214 downwards.
GCGTTTGCTGCAGGCAACCGCTTTGGTGGTTCAAGCGGTCAAAGAAGGGCGATCACTGACGACCCAAATAGACAGTGTCGCCACTGAGTTGCGGCCTGGTGTTCAAGCCCTGAGCTTTCAAGTCATGCGCCAATGGGGAAGAGCTCTGGCCTTGCGCGGAAAACTGGCATCCAAGGCACCACCCCCGGCTGCAGACGCGCTACTTTGCACAGCCTTGGCCTTGTGCTGGCGTGATTCAGATGCACCATACCCCGTTCACACCCTGGTGAATCAAACGGTTGAGGCTGCACAAAAGCAAAGGCACACGAAAGCTCAAAGTGGGTTCATCAATGCCTGCTTGCGACGCTTTATGCGAGAGAGAGCAGCGTTGATTGAACAGACAGATGGGTTCTTGGAGGCCCGTTGGAATCACCCGGGGTGGTGGATTGAGCGACTTCAAAAAGACTATCCCGAGCATTGGCAAAGTCTTCTGGATGCGGCGCAACGACCCGCACCCATGACCTTGAGAGTGAACGTCAAGCATCAAAGCGTCCTGAATTATCAGCTTCAATTGAATGATGTCGGGATCATGTCCAAACCCGTTGGTGCCCAAGGTTTACAGTTGGAAAAACCCGTACCAGTGCAACGTTTGCCCGGTTTTTCCCAGGGCCACGTGTCTGTACAAGACGCGGCTGCTCAATTGGCGGCCCCATTGTTAACGCATGGCATGGATACGCAGCACCCTTGGCGAATACTGGATGCCTGCGCCGCACCTGGTGGGAAAACAGGACATTTGTTGGAGCTGCTGGAAAACGCGCAAGTCTGGGCATTGGACGTGGATTCCCATCGTGCTGAGCGTATTGAGCAAAATTTGACACGCACAGGTGTTCACGCCAAGGTCATCACAGGCGATGCAATGCGGACAGCAGATTGGTGGGATGGCGTTCCATTCGATGCCATTTTGCTGGACGCGCCGTGCACTGCCTCGGGTGTGGTAAGGCGGCACCCCGATGTGCGCTGGTTGCGCCGCGCGACAGACAGTGCGCAACTTGCGGGCATCCAAAGACAAATCCTTCAAGCCCTATGGCCTTTATTGACTCCTGGTGGAAAGTTACTTTATTGCACCTGTTCTATATTCAAGGCAGAAGGCGATGGAAGCATCCAAGCGTTTCTTCAGCACAACACTGATGCCCAATTGCACCCATCACCAGGTCATTTGATACCCGGACAAGTCCCTGAGGGCCTTCCATTCAAGCACAATGCATTGGGTGAACATGATGGGTTTTATTACGCACTGTTGGAAAAACGTCGGGTTTGAATTTTGGATTCGAACGGGATGTTTGGTGGGCGCTTGTTTCTTGGCCCTGAGCCAAGCTTGGGGGCAAAGTGCAACCCTTGAATTGGTGAATTTGAGAGCAAACCGGCAAGACAATGTGTTGGTTTTGAATGCACAGTTGAAGTTAGAGTTAGGCCCTGTTGTAGAAGATGCCTTGGTCAAAGGCCTCGCAGTTCACTTCATGGCCGAGGCTGAATTGATGCGTGATCGTTGGTACTGGTTTGATCGAAAAGTGGGTGTTGTCACACGCTATTACCGTCTGGCTTTCCAGCCTTTGACCCGGCGCTGGAGATTGAATGTGTCGTCAGAACCATTTTCCGTCACAAGTTTGGCGGGTAGCATTTCGCAAAATTTTGAAAGTCTCAACGAGGCGCTGGGCGTTATACAAAGGCAAAGCCATTGGAAAGTGGCGGACGCCAGTGAACTCAACCCAGAGGCCCGGCAATATGTTCTGTACCGATTCAAGTTGGACGTATCACAGCTTCCCCGTCCCTTTCAAATTGCAGCAGGCAACCAAGCCGATTGGAATTTGCAAGTCGCAAGCCAGTTGCGACTGAGTGCAGAAATGGTGCGCTGAAGTGAACATGTTCAAGGGGCCGTCATCGAAATTGTCGGCGCTGTCATCGAAAGCCAGTCGCTGGTTGATGATGATTGGTGTGCTGGCGATTTTGGTCATTGGCTTGGGCTTGCTGGTGTTACTGACACAGGCCACAGGCAACCGTGAGCGCTACAACCAGACCTACGATTGGTTGGTGATGGTCAATGCCATTGTGGCCATCGGTCTTTTTGTCACCATCGTTTGGGGCATGTTGCGTTTGTTGCTGCGTCTGCGACGTGGTCAATTCGGGTCTCGTTTGCTGGTCAAGCTTGCAGGCATTTTTGGCTTGGTGGGGGTTGTACCTGGAATTTTGATTTACGTGGTGTCGTACCAATTTGTATCCAGATCGATTGAAAGTTGGTTTGACGTCAAAGTAGAGGCCGCCTTGGTGGCGGGCTTGAATCTCGGGCGGGCGACCTTGGACACTCTGAGCCATGAGTTGTCCAAACAAACAAAAGCGGCAGCTTCAGAATTGAGTGACGTCACCGAGTTGCAAGTTGGATTGGCGATTGAAAAAATCCGTCAGCAAATGGGCGTCAGCGATGTGGTGTTGTGGACAGAGGGTGGCAAAAGCTTGGCCAGCAGTGGTCAATCAAGGTTCCAAATCCGAACAGATCGACCGACTGTTCAACAAATCAAAGAGGCGCGACAAAAAGGCAGCTTGGCGTGGATAGAAGGCCTTGACGACGCGATGCCAGGGGGCGATAAAGCCAAAATCAAAATACTGGTGCCCATACCTCAGCAAAGTCTGGCTTTTAATGAAGAGAGACGCCTGATGTTGGTGACGCAAGATTTGCCGCCCACCTTGGTCAACAATGCTTTGGAAGTGCAAAACGCCTACAGAGAGTACCAAGAGCGTGCATTGGCGCGTGAAGGCCTCAAGCGGATGTACATCGGAACCTTGACACTGAGTTTGTTCTTGGCCGTTTTGGGTGCCATATTGTTGGCGGTATTGCTTGGCAATCAATTGGCGAGGCCCTTGTTGTTGCTGGCGCATGGTATGAGACAAGTGACTGCTGGAGATTTGCGTCCCAAGTTGGCCTTGCAAGGCAAGGACGAGTTGGGGGGATTGACCCGTTCATTTGCGGACATGACGCAGCAGTTGGCCGATGCTCGTGCAAGTTCCGAGCGCAGCTTGAGTCAATTGGGTCAGGCAAGAAGTAATTTGCAGACGATCTTGGACAATTTGACAGCAGGCGTGATGGTGATGGACGCCCAGGGCATTATCCAGTCTGCCAATCCAGGAGCCACCCGCATACTCAGAGTACCGGTTGCAGCGCATGAGGGCATGCACATGAACGATTTGCCATCGTTGCAGGATTTTGCACAAGGCGTTGCTGAACAGTTCATGGCTTTGCGTGCGGATAAAGTCACCCATGAACTGGACCATTGGCAGAGGTCTTTTGAAATTCATGCCACCGGTCAAGGACTTGGCCAAACGGCAGTCACTTTGTTGGCCAGAGGCGCAGTACTGCCTGATGGCATGCGCTTACTCGTTTTCGACGACATTTCTGAAATCGTGTCTGCAGAACGCTCTCAAGCATGGGGTGAAGTTGCCAGGCGTTTGGCGCACGAAATCAAAAATCCATTGACACCGATTCAACTGTCGGCTGAACGCTTGCAGCGCAAACTGATCGGAAAGCTGGATGCTCAAGACGATGCGATTCTGAGCAAATCGGTCAAAACGATCGTGGATCAAGTGGATGCCATGAAAAGGTTGGTCAATGAATTTCGGGATTACGCCAGACTGCCATCTGCAGAGCTCAAGTCAGTGCAGCTCAATGCATTGATTGCTGATGTGATGGTTTTGTACGTCAATGAAGCCGCTGATCGGATTGTGCGACCGCATGTCGTGACTGACCTCGACGCTGAGTGTCCACAGATCCAGGGCGATGAACAGCAATTGCGCCAAGTCATTCACAATTTGCTGCAAAACGCACAGGATGCATGTGAAGCCTCAAGTGTTCATGGTCAGGAATCCCGCGTGGTGATTCGCACGGAATGGCGAGGATCAAGGAATCTGGTTCGTCTGACTGTGAGCGACACAGGCCCCGGCTTTGCGCCCAATATTTTGCAAAGGGCCTTTGAGCCCTATGTCACCACCAAAGCCAAAGGAACGGGATTGGGGCTTGCCGTGGTGAAAAAAATTGCAGATGAGCATGGTGCAAAAATCGAAATGAGCAACATCCTGAACAATGGAAAAATTGAGGGCGCACAAGTATCGCTATCATTCGCAGTCAAGCAAGCCTCACTGGGACTGAGTACGTCCCCTACATGAACAGAGACAAGACAGGCGATATGGCAAATATATTGGTGGTGGACGACGAGCTGGGGATTCGTGATCTGCTTTCGGAGATCCTCTTTGATGAAGGTCACCAGGTTGAGCTGGCAGAAAATGCCTCTCAAGCTCGACTCGCACGTCAAAAAAATCGCCCGGACTTGGTATTGCTGGACATCTGGATGCCCGACACCGATGGCGTGAGCTTGCTCAAAGAATGGGCTTCGGCGGGATTGCTCAATATGCCCGTGATCATGATGAGCGGTCATGCAACCATCGATACAGCGGTGGATGCCGTCAAAATTGGCGCACAAGCCTTTTTGGAAAAACCCATTACTTTGCAAAAACTGCTCAAAGCTGTGGAGCAAGGACTCGCGCGTGATCAGGTCAAGCAAGCGGCAATGGCATCTCATGCACAAGCACAAAGGGTGGGGCAGATGATGCCTGCTGCGACCATGATGGTTTCGGATGTCAATTTGACGCCAGCTGTGCAACAGATTTTTGATCTGAATTTGCCCTTAAGAGACGCCAGAGATGCTTTTGAAAAAGCTTATTTCGAGTTTCATTTGTCGAACGAAGGGGGGTCCATGACCCGCGTGGCTGAAAAAACGGGTTTGGAGCGGACGCATTTGTACAGGAAGCTGAAACAACTGGGCGTTGATTTGACCCGCAGCAAACGAATCCTCTGATTTCGCTACAGTCCCTCCAGAAAGTAGTTTTCCTCTGATACAATAACGTTCATGGCCCGATAGCTCAGTTGGTAGAGCAGCGGATTGAAAATCCGCGTGTCGTTGGTTCGATTCCGACTCAGGCCACCAAATCAACGTCGTAGAGAAATTTTTCTACGACGTTTTCTTTTCGCTGCATACATTCCTCGATAGCTCAGTCGGTAGAGCGCCGGACTGTTAATCCGTAGGTCCCTGGTTCGAGCCCAGGTCGAGGAGCCAAAATGTCAATGCACAAAAAAGCTTGGAGTGGTAGTTCAGTTGGTTAGAATACCGGCCTGTCACGCCGGGGGTCGCGGGTTCGAGTCCCGTCCACTCCGCCAAAGTGATACATATGCGGGAATAGCTCAGTTGGTAGAGCGCAACCTTGCCAAGGTTGAGGTCGCGAGTTCGAATCTCGTTTCCCGCTCCATCCTGTATGGACAAATAAAAAGCCTTTTTGACTTGTCAAAAAGGCTTTTTTGTTTTGGTTCGACTTATTGATCAATGCTGGTTTTTGTAGAAGATCATGCATCGTGAAGAATGCCATCCGACTCCCTCAGAGCGCCGCTGCGAGCCAATTCGGCCAACATCATGTCTAGCCAAGTGGGCAAGGAATAAGCCATTCCAAAACGCTGGTGCAAATCACGCATGTAGGGCACATCCATTGCCCAAGCATTGAAATCTTGTCTGGAAATGTGACCCCACTCCAGCAATTTGAACTTGAGCAAGACCTTGGTGCCATAGCGGGCATGCCGTTCCGGATTCTGAGCGAAAGCATCTAATTTTTGGCGTGCAAGACTCAAGGCCGGCAAAACATCGTTGAAAACTGAGCCATGCCCAGGAATGATGGTGCATGGGTTCAAGCGCTCAATCAAATCCAAGGTTTGAGCCACTTCGTCAAATGCAGCGACGCCAACGAGTTCAGGGAAAACAACGCCAAATCCGTTTTGCCAAAGGGCATCCGCAGACATGAGTAGGCGATGCTCGGGTGCAAACAAAATCACCGAATGTGGATCATGTCCTGGTGCAGCATGCACCTCCCAATCCGAATTGGCCCAGCGGTGGACACTGCCGGGTTGGAGCAAGTGGGTGAAACGAAAGCGTGGGCAATTTTGGCCAGTGGGTTGGTAGCTCAATTCATCTTGCACCCAATCCAAGACCGCGTGTGACAAACCGGGTGGGATCCATGTTTGAAGTTGGGGGAAATGCAATTGTAAAAATTGATTGCCTCCACAATGATCGCTGTGCAGGTGGGTGTTGACCAAGCGGTCAAGGGGTCGGCCGTTCAAGTGGTCACTCACCAACGCCAAGGTTTGCTCACGATGCGTCACGTACCCACTGTCAACCAAGGTCGCACTTTGATCATCCGTGAGCAAGACATTGTTAGCGGACAACCAGCCTCGCTCCAATACGGTCATGCCCGGTGGCAATTGAATAGGGTGGGACATGCTCAATGTCTATTTGCGCAGCTCGCGACGCAAGATTTTGCCCACATTGGATTTGGGCAATTCATCTCGAAACTCAATGTATTTGGGTCGCTTGTAGCCAGTCAAATGGTCATGACAAAAACGAGCGACCGATTCTTCGGTCAACAAAGGGTCATTGCGGACCACATAAACCTTGATTGTTTCGCCTTGCATGGTGTCAGGAATACCGACGGCAGCGCATTCAACGACGCCGGGGCAAGTCGAGATCACATTTTCAAGTTCACTGGGGAAGACATTGAAGCCACTGACGATGATCATGTCCTTCTTGCGGTCAACAATACGCGTAAAACCATGTTCGTCCATGATGCCCACATCACCCGTGCGCATGAACCCATCTGCCGTGAAGGTTTTGGCATTTTCAGCGGCTTGGTTGAAATAACCCGTCATCACGTTGGGGCCGCGAATGCAGATTTCTCCCGATGAGCCAATCGGTAAGCTGAGGCCATCATCATCCTTGATGGCAATGTCGATGCTTGGAAGTGGTAGACCAATGTTGCCGCTGAAGGCCTTTTGTGTCACTGGGTTGTTGGTGCCTATGGCACATGTTTCACTCATGCCCCAGCCCTCAATCATGGCGCTGCCCGTGGCAGATTGCCAATTGCGAGCCGTGCCCTCAGAGGCTGCCATGCCCCCTGCTTGTGTGAGTTTGAGAGATGAGAAGTCAAGCGTCTTGAACATCGGGTGTTGCATCAAGGCATTGAACAAGGTGTTGACGCCAGGCAAAACATGAAAAGGGCGTTGTTTCAGGACTTCGATGAATTTGCCGAAATCACGAGGATTGGGAATCAAGGTCAACATGGAGCCTTGGCGCATGGCCAACAGGCACAGGGTCAGCGCAAAAATATGATAGAGCGGCAGTGCTGCCACACTGTTGACTTTTCGAAGATCAGGAATATCGGCCAATGCTGGAGAAAACCAGGCTTCAGCTTGCAAAATGGCAGCGACCACATTGCGGTGCGTGAGCACAGCCCCCTTGGATAGACCCGTTGTTCCCCCTGTGTACTGCAAGAACGCGGTGTCATCCAAGGTCTGGAGTGTTGGGCGAAGATGAAGTCGACGACCTTGGTCAATGGCTTTTTTGAATGAGGTGACGGTGCGTTTTTCGGTGAGAGGCAACTCGAACTCGGGGACCATTTTTGCCAAGTGCCTGACTGCAAAACTCATCCATCTGCCATACCACGGCCCTAGCAAATCGCCGATGGAGGCCAATACAACGTGCTGTATCGGTGTTTGCTCAATCACTTGCTGCAGAGTTGATGCGAAATTTTCAAGAATGACAATGCTTGTTGCGCCAGAATCTTTGAGTTGGTGCTCCAATTCACGGGCGGTGTAGAGGGGATTGACATTGACGCAGGTGTAGCCTGCGCGCAATACGGCGGCCATGGTGACTGCAAACTGTGGCAAATTGGGCAGCATGATGGCGACTCTCGCCCCAGGCAACAGGCCTTTGTTTTGAAGCCAAGCACCCAAAGCACTGGACAACTCGTCCAGTGCCGAGTAACTCATCGTGCGGTTCATGCACACAGAAAATGGACTGTGACCGTGTACCCGAAAGGCAGTTTCAAGCAAGTCTGTCAAGCTTTTGTACTGCTCTGTGTCAATGTCGTGGGGCACGCCGGGTGGGTAATTTTTGAGCCAGATACGTTCCATGGACTTCTCTCCTGATAGTCCGTCATTGTCGCCACTGGCGATGAGAGCAGGAATGGGGCAAATCCCGAGTGGAGGATCAATCAGGTCTCCCATGCGACAAAACCAAAATTCATTCATGAAAAGGGATTCGGTGCAAAATCATCGTAAACCCTAGGTTTGGACGCACATGCCCTATCCACTTGCTCAGTACTGGTCTCGCATGAAAGCGCATCTTCAGCGGCTTTGGCGAAGATGGCGTTTGGAAGTTGGCTTGACTGACAGACAAGCCAATGGCACAGCCAGAAAAACAGAGAGTTGGGTGCCCATTCGATCCCTTTCTTCACGGCACAAGCCACGCATTGAGCGACACCTGTGTGGCTTGACGGCTCAAGACCGATATCTGAGGTTTGGCTATGCGGCCACCGCTGAGCAAATTGGACGCTACGTTCAGGGCCTTGATTTCGAGAGGGATGAAATATTTGGGGTCTTCAATCGCCGTTTGGAGTTGGTCGCCATGGCGCACTTGGCCTACTCGATTGATCCGCAGTGGGCCACCTGCGCAGAGTTTGGTGTTTCGGTGGCCTCGCATCAGCGCGGCAAGGGCTTGGGGGGGAAATTGTTTGGGCATGCAGTGATGCATGCCCGCAATCAAGGGGTGAGCATGCTGTTCATCCATGCCTTGAGTGAAAACGCTGCCATGCTCAAAATTGCACGGCATGCCGGAGCCACGGTTGAGCGAGACGGCAGTGAAAGTGACGCCTATCTTGCATTGCCACAAGCAGATTTGGACAGCCAGTTCAGCGGCTTGCTTCAAGAGCAGATGGCGCAAGTGGATTACCAACTTAAGCTTCAAGCACAACAATTCAGGCAGTGGTTGGCCACGGTACAAGAAATCAGACAGGGTGTGCGTGAGGCTCGGCACAAGGTGTGAGCCCGGTTGCGTTCAGTGACGGTCACATGAATCCGCTATCCTTGAGTCCTCTCAATAACAGCATGTTCTGCTCATTTGACTGTGTCAGACCCTTTACCAGCGCGTGCCCATGCACCCCATCCTGAACGTGAAGACAAGCGAGGTTTTCTGCAAAAACTCGCTGAGTTCATACATCCTGGCCCTGACTCTGCAGATGAGTTGATCCAGACCTTGGCTGAGGCTGAGGACAATCACATCATCAATGCTGAAAGCCGCTTGATGCTGGAGGGGGTCATTCGCATGGCCGATATGACGGCGGGGGATGTGATGGTGGCGGCCCCACGGATGGACATGCTCAACATCGAGGATCCCTTTGATCAATTGATGAATCAGGTCATAGAAACCGCCCATTCTCGTTTTCCAGTGTTTGAAGGCGAGACAGAAAACGTCATTGGCATCTTGCTGGCCAAGGACTTGCTGAAGCTGTCAAGGTCTGGGGAGTTGAATCTGCGTGCCTTGTTGAGGCCCGCTGTCTTTGTGCCTGAAAGCAAGGGCTTGAATGACTTGTTGCGTCAATTCAAAGATGACCGCAACCACTTGGCCATCGTGATTGATGAATTTGGCCGAACGGCAGGTTTGATCACCATCGAAGATGTGCTGGAGCAAATCGTTGGTGAAATTGAAGACGAGTTTGATATTGCGGATGACCAAGGCGATATCTTGGCCATGGACGATCGAAGTTTTCGCATCCGTGGTGACGCTTCAATCGCACGCGTGAGTGAGGCATTTGGTGTGGACCTGGCCAGTGCACGCAAAGAGCATGACGCACCAGACTTTGACACCCTGGGTGGTTTCATTTCGCATGAAATGGGTCATGTGCCCCGACGCGGTGAAAAATACGCATTGGCTGGGCTTCAATTTGTCGTCTTGCACACCCGAGCCGGTGCAGTGAGATGGTTCAAGGTTTCGCCTTTGTCAGTTGCTACAAGTTCAAAGATGTCGACATGAGCATCAGGCGGCCACACGCACAGAAGTTTCCAACGTTTTGGCTCGCCATGGCGGGCGCTGCACAAGCGGCTTCAGTGGCCATGCCTGGCAGTGGGCAGGCCCAAGGATGGCTTCAGATCCTGAGCATGATCTTGCTGTGCAGTGGATTGGCTGGACTGGTTCAAAACACCGAGAAAGGCCGAGCAACGCTCAAACGCGCAGCTTGGCAGGGCGGTGTGTTTGCTGCAGCTTGGTTGGCGGGGTGTTTTTGGTGGTTGTATGTGTCGATGCACCAAGTGGGAGGATTGCCAGCCCCATTGGCAGCTTTGGCTGTGTTGATGTTGGCGGGTGCATTGGGAGTTTATTATGCGGTCGCTTCGGCGCTGTGGGTGTTTCTCGTTCCTGGCTTGATCGTTCAACGCCCCGGCCTGGCCAGTGCCCTGTTTGCTGCGCTGTGGACTTTGGCCGAATTGGCTCGCGGGCGCTGGCTCACAGGTTTTCCATGGGGTGCGGTGGGTTATGCACATGTCGATGGTTTCTTGGCGACATGGGCCCCCTGGACAGGCGTTTATGGCATCGGGGCGATTGCCGCGTGGCTGGCCATGCGGTTGGCTTTGGCCGGTTGGCGATGGCGAGCGCTTAAACCTTTGGCCGCAGTCGGATTGGTCACCGGGGCATTGCACGTGTTCGCGCCGTCATTCACCACATCGGCGGGCACAAGCCGGGTCGAATTGTTGCAGGCCAATATTTCACAGACCGATAAATTTCAAGCGGCCAGTGGGGTGCGTGATGCCCTGGCGTGGTACGACTCCCAGCTTCGCAGCACGCGTGAACCACTCGTGGTGGCCCCAGAGACGGCTATTCCTTTGCTTCCAGGTCAATTGCCGCCAGGGTACTGGGCAAAATTGACACAACATTTTTCACGCTCGGGCGGTATGGCATTGGTGGGTGTGCCTTTGGGCAATCGGGCAGATGGATACACCAATTCGGTCTTGGCTCTGGGGCCATCAACGGCCCAGGCATACCGCTATGACAAGGCGCATCTGGTGCCTTTTGGGGAGTTCATGCCACCCGGTTTTGTGTGGTTTATCCGCATGATGAACATCCCATTGGGTAACTTCAAGTCGGGTGACTGGGATCAGGCTTCACTGCTTTGGCAAGGACAGCGCTTGGCCATCAACATCTGTTACGAGGATCTATTTGGCGAGGAGTTGGCCATTCGATTCAACGATCCGAAGGTCGCCCCCACGGCCTTGGTGAATGTGAGCAATATTGCCTGGTTTGGCGATACTTTGGCAGTCGATCAGCACCTGAACATCTCGCGCATGAGGGCCATGGAATTGGGCCGCCCCATGCTCAGGGCCACCAACACGGGTGCCACGGCCATCATCGATCACCAAGGCCGGGTGGTGCAGCAATTGCCACGCTTTACCCGGGGCAGTTTGTCGGGCACTTTTGAAGGGCGACATGGACTGACGCCCTATGTCAGATGGACGAGCAGTGTGGGTTTGTGGCCCCTGTGGTTGCTCTGTGGTGGCACGCTGGCTTTGGGCTTTTGGCGACGTCGTCAAAATGGGGCGGTGTTTTAGGCCGCACGGGTTTGACCCACAAGCCAACCAAAGTGCTTGCCAAAGACCGTAAAATGGAGGGTTCGCGCAAGTTTGCGTCCATCCAAACTCAGCCAGCTCGCTGCTGGCCTGCTCAGGCCATGTTGACCTTCCAGCAAATCATTCTCAAATTGCAGCAGTACTGGGACGCCCAGGGCTGCGCCTTGCTCCAGCCCTACGACATGGAAGTCGGTGCGGGCACCAGCCACACCGCCACGTTTTTGCGCGCCATCGGCCCCGAGCCGTGGAAAGCCGCCTACGTGCAGCCCAGCCGCCGCCCCAAAGACGGCCGCTACGGCGAGAACCCCAACCGCCTGCAGCACTACTACCAGTTTCAGGTCGTTTTGAAGCCAGCTCCCAGCAACATTCTGGAGCTTTACCTGGGCTCGCTCGAAGCGCTGGGCTTTGACCTGAAGAAGAACGACATCCGCTTCGTCGAAGACGATTGGGAAAATCCCACGCTGGGCGCGTGGGGACTGGGCTGGGAAGTCTGGCTCAACGGCATGGAAGTCACGCAGTTCACCTACTTCCAACAAGTGGGCGGCATCGACTGCAAACCGATCACGGGTGAGATCACCTATGGCCTGGAGCGCTTGGCCATGTACCTGCAAGGTGTGGACAACGTCTACAACTTGCAATGGACCGACGGTTTGACCTACGGCGATGTGTACAAGCAAAACGAAGTCGAGCAGTCGACTTACAACTTCGAGCACAGCGACGCCGAGTTCTTGTTCACCGCCTTTGGTGCGCACGAAAAGCAAGCCCAGCACCTCATGGGCGCACAGCTGGCGCTGCCTGCTTACGAGCAAGTGCTCAAGGCCGCACACACCTTCAACTTGCTGGACGCGCGTGGCGCGATCAGCGTGACCGAGCGCGCCGCCTACATCGGCCGCATCCGCAATCTGGCTCGCAGTGTGGCCCAGAGCTATTACGAAAGCCGCGAACGTCTGGACTTCCCGATGGCTCCGCGTGAATGGGTTGCCCAAATGCCCAAGAAAGCCGCGTGAGGGAGAACAACATGACGACACAAAATCTGCTGGTAGAACTGTTTGTGGAAGAGCTGCCGCCCAAGGCGCTCAACAAGTTGGGTGCGGCCTTTTCGGGCGTGCTGGCCGAACAACTCAAGGCCCAGGGCCTGGCCGTGGCCGACGCTGCTGTGACTGCTTTTGCCTCGCCCCGCCGCTTGGCCGCTCATGTGACGGGCGTGGCCGCACAAGCCGCCGACAAGGCCGTGCAGCAAAAGCTGATGCCCGTGGCCGTGGGCCTGGACGCAGCGGGCAACGCCACACCTGCTTTGCTGAAAAAACTGCAAGCCCTGGGCGCTGACGTGAGCGACCCGGCAGCCGCTGTGGCCGCGCTCAAACGTGCGCCTGATGGCAAAGCCGAAGCCTTGTTTTACGACAGCCTGCTGAAAGGTGCATCGCTGCAAGCCGGTCTGCAAAAGGCTTTGGAAGAAGCGCTGGCCAAACTTCCCATCCCCAAAGTCATGCAGTACCAGCTGGAAACCGATTGCGAGCTGCCAGGCTGGAGCAGCGTGAACTTTGTGCGCCCCGCACACAGCCTGATCGCGCTGCACGGAAGCACCGTGGTGCCCGTTAAAGCGCTGGGTCTGACGGCTGGCAACAGCACCCAAGGCCACCGCTTTGAAGCCAAAGTCTCGCCCGTGGTCTTGCCGCACGCTGACCAATACGACGAAGTGCTCAAGCAAGACGGCTCAGTGATTGCCAGCTTCGCCGAGCGCCGCGCCGAGATCGTGCGTCAGCTGAACGCTGCTGCGGCCAAGGTGGGCAACGGTGCCCGCCCCATCGAAGACGAAGCCCTGCTGGACGAAGTGACCGCGCTTGTTGAGCGCCCGAACGTGCTGACCTGCCAGTTCGAAACCGAGTTCTTGGGTGTGCCGCAAGAGTGCCTGATCCTCACGATGAAGGCCAACCAGAAATACTTCCCCTTGATCGATGCGTCTGGCAAGCTGACGAACCGCTTCTTGGTGGTGAGCAACATCAGCCCCGACGATGCGTCGTTTGTGATCGGCGGCAATGAGCGCGTGGTGCGCCCGCGCCTGGCCGATGCCAAATTCTTCTTCGACCAGGACCGCAAAAAGACGCTCGAATCGCGCGTCGAAGGCCTGTCCAAAGTGGTTTATCACAACAAGCTCGGCACGCAGGGCGAGCGCATGGCGCGGGTTTGCGCCATCGCCCAAGCCATCGGCCAGCAAGTGGGTGGCGATGCGCTGGCGCAGCAAGCCGAGCAGGCCGCACGCTTGGCCAAGACTGATTTGCTGACCGACATGGTGGGCGAATTCCCTGAATTGCAAGGCATCATGGGTGGCTACTATGCCCGCCATGACGGCCTTTCCACCGAAGTGGCCGAAGCCATCGAAGACCACTACAAACCGCGCTTTGCGGGTGACGACTTGCCGCGCAACAACGTCGGCCTGGTGGTGGCTTTGGCCGACAAGCTGGAAACCTTGGTGGGCATGTTCGGCATTGGCAACGTGCCCACGGGCGACAAAGACCCGTTTGCACTGCGCCGACACGCTCTGGGCGTGATCCGCATGCTGATCGAAAAAGACGTGGCGCTGGGCTTGCCGGAATTGTTGGCCCTGTCGACCCCCGTGTTTGGCGACAAGATTTCGGGCAACGCCGATGCGCTGATCGACTTCATTTACGACCGCCTGGCCGGAAGCCTGCGCGAGCAAGGCTTCAGCGCGCAAGAGGTCGACGCCGTCATGGCCCTGCGCCCAGCACGCTTGGGTCAGGTCAGCCAGTTTTTGTCGGCCGTGCGTGCTTTTGCTGCCTTGCCTGAAAGCCCCGCTTTGGCTGCAGCCAACAAGCGCATCGGCAACATCCTGAAAAAAGCCGGTGAGGTGGACGCCCACGTCAACCCCGCCTTGCTGCAGGAAGACGCCGAAAAGGGTCTGTACGCCGCGATGCAAAAGTTGTTGCCTGAGTCCGAGGCGCAGTTCAAGGCGGGCGACTACACCGCCAGCCTGCAAACCCTGGCCGCGCTGCGCGCCCCGGTGGATGCTTTCTTTGACGACGTGATGGTCAACGCCGAAGCCATGGACCTGCGCTTGAACCGTCAGGGCCTGCTGAAAAGCCTGCATGTGGCCATGAACCGCGTGGCCGATTTGTCGCGTCTGGCGGCCTGATGCGCACACGGCCATGAATGCCAATCTGAAGCTCGTGATTCTGGACCGGGACGGGACCATCAACCGGACCGGGGACGAGTTTGTCAAGTCTCCCCAAGCCTGGGAGCCGCTGCCGGGTGCCTTGGAGGCCATCAGCCGACTGAATCATGCGGGTTTTCATGTGGTTTTGGCCACCAACGAGTCGGGCTTGGGGCGGGGTTTGTTTGACATGGCGGCGTTCAACGAAGTGCACAGCCATTTGATCAAGAAGCTGGCGGCGGTAGGCGGACGGATTGATGCCTTTTTTTATTGCCCGCATACTGCCGAAGAGGCTTGTACTTGCCGCAAACCTTTGCCGGGTCTTTTCTTGCAAATTTCAGAACGCTACGGTGTTGACCTGACGGGTGTTCCGTGCATTGGCAACAGTCTGAGCGACATGCAAGTGGCCGCCATTTCAGCGTGTGTGCCGCATTTGGTGCTGAGCGGTCGTCATCCAGAGTGGCTGGGGCAGACGCTGCCTTCAGAGTTTCCCTCCAACACCTGTGTGCATCGAGACTTGGCCGCTTGTGTTGATCACTTGTTGGGGCCTGATCCAGCCCGTGCCTCACATTGACCTGTAGCAAACCATGAACTTTTTACGCTCTCTTGTTCACATCGTGTGGATGGCCATCACAGTCATCCCTTGGGCGCTGTTTGTGGTGGTGATCTCTTACTTTGTCAGCAGCACACGTTTGTACTGGATCTGTGCCGCTTGGTTGCGCTTGGCGGTGAACAGCGGCACCTGGATTTTGGGCATTCAAAACCGCATCCAAGGCATGGAAAACCTGCCTCAGGGCAGCAAGGATCCTGCGGTTTTACTGGTCAAGCACCAGTCCACCTGGGAGACGTTTGTCATGCCCGCCATCATGCCCCACCCCTTGGCTTATGTATTCAAAAAAGAACTGCTGAGTGTGCCCTTTTTTGGTTGGGCCATGGGTCGTCTGGACATGATTCACATTGACCGCAAGCAGCGTTCACGCGCCTTTGCCAAGGTGGTGCAGCAAGGTCGCCGCCTCATGCAAGAAGGTGTTTGGGTCATCATGTTTCCAGAGGGCACGCGCATCCCACGCGGTCAAAAAGGTGAGTACAAAAGCGGTGGTGCGCGTTTGGCCATCGCAGCAGGCGTGCCGGTGATTCCGATTGCTGTGACCTCGGCGCGTTGCTGGCCCACGCGCGCCTTTGTCAAGACACCCGGTGTGGTGGACATTTCGATTGGCAAAGCCATTGCCAGCGAAGGCCGAAGCGCCGAAGAGCTGATGCTGGAAGTCGAGCGTTGGATCGAGTCTGAAATGCACCGACTCGACCCGGAGGCCTACCCCTTGGTTTCGGCTGTCCAATAAAAGGACAGGCGACCCGGCATGCGAGCGCCTTTGCAATTTGTGCTGGACTTTTTCACGGGGAGTGACCCGGTTGGGCGGCCAGCGCGGTCTGTGCCTGATTTCTTACCCTTAAATCCTGCTGCACACAACACCCCTGAGAGTGCATCGATTTCCCCCGAGCAGACCCTCAGCAGACCTTCTTCGCCACAGATTGGATTCACCCACCCTGCAGCCAATCGCCATGCCCAATTTCAGGATGTGCATGTGGCTTACCGGTTTGAGCGGTCACGCCGCAAAAGCATTGGCTTTCAGGTCGGGGCAGATGGTTTGGTCGTGCGCGCTCCGAGCTGGATCACTTTGCGCGAAGTGGATGCGGCAGTTCAGGAAAAAAGCGCATGGATTGTCACCAAACTGCAGCAATTCAAAGATCGGCAGACGGAACAATTTCAAAAAGCCATCGAATGGCGGCACGGCGCAGATGTGCCATTTTTGGGGCGTACGCTCCAACTGTGCGTTTTGGAACGGGGACTTGGGCGGCTGAACGGGCAAGACCTTCATCCGGATCAGGTGCTGCCCGTGACAGTGCCCCCCGGTGCCTCGGTGACCCAGGTGCGCGATGCTGCGCAGGTCTGGCTCAAAAAACAGGCCAAAAGCTTGTTTGAGCAGCGCCTGCAGCACTTCGCACCGCAATTGGGGGTGAATTGGTCCAAGCTCAGTTTGTCCAGTGCCAGCACACGTTGGGGCAGCGCCCGAACCGATGGGCATATTCGTTTGAACTGGCGACTGATCCACTTGCCGATGGGGCAGATCGATTACGTGGTGGTCCACGAATTGGCGCACCTGCGCGAGATGAACCACAGCCCACGGTTTTGGGACACCGTTGCCGAAGTCATGCCCGACTATGCCCAGCGGCGCAAAGCCTTGCGCCAAGCGCCAGTGGATCTGAAAGAAGATTGAGCCCCACCTCGGTGTTTTGCCTTGGGTGAATCGCTCCAGCGTTGGCAAACCTGCCCAAAGCTTCTTCGCGCCCAGAGTGATACGGCTTTCTGGGGTGTTGCGCTGACCGTCCCCTCCGGGTGGAAAAAGCCAAGGGCTTTCGGTTAGCATGCGAACGTTGACGTTGACGTTAACGTCAATATGAAATCCTGTTGGGTGGGGCTGGAAACGCGCCTCCCGACACAAGCAAGGTGAGGACCCTCCGCCATGGCGAACCAATACACGATCAGCGATTTGGCCCAGGAATTTGACCTGACCACCCGCGCCATCCGTTTTTACGAGGACATGGGTTTGCTGGAGCCGGAGCGCTCCGGCCCAGGCGGGCGCAACCGGGTGTATTCGGCGCGTGACCGAACACGGCTCAAACTCACCTTGCGGGCCAAGCGCTTGGGTTTATCGCTCAACGAGGCCAAGGACCTCATTGACATGTACGACAGCCCGCGCGACACCATGCCGCAATTGAAGAAATTCCTGGTCGTATTGGCCGAGCACCGCCAGCAACTCGAATCTCAATTGGCCGACCTGCAAGCCACACTGGACGAGGTCAAGGCCCATGAAAAAGAAACCCGAAGTTTGCTGACCAAGGCCACCAAAGCCGCTCAAACGGCTTGAGTTCCGGGAAACCCCAAACCATCAGACTGGCTGTTTTTAATTGACGTTTACGTAAACGTCAATTAAAGTCACGGCTTCATCGATGACAGGAATTGTTGTGACCTCAACTGCAACCCCCCACCAGCGCGTCGCCCAGAGCCTTGAGCGTCAAGGCATGATGAACCATTTGGGGGTGCGCCTGCTTTCGGCCGTGGTCGGCCAAGTCGAATTGGCGGTGCCCTACAGCGACAAGGTGACGCAGCAACAAGGCGGTTTTCACGGCGGTGCCATTGGCGCGTTGGCGGACATCGCGGCCGGTTACGCTGCACTGACCGTGGCACCAGAAGGCATGGAGGTCACCACCGTGGAATACAAGATCAACTTCCTGTCCAACTTTCAAGGCGGCGAGATTCGCGCCATCGGCCGCGTCACCAAAGCGGGCAAACGCATCATCGTGACCACCGCCGAAGTGGTGCACATCGACGACAGCGGCCAACGCTCGGACTGTGCCGTGATGCAGTCGACGCTGGTGCCTGTGCCTAAAACTTACTAGTTGGTTCGTTGTTCAGCGTTGGGCGTTGAGCGTTCAGCGTGGACACCCAACGCCACTGTACAAACAACCCAAGCCCAAAGCCCAACACTCAACGCTTAACGGAGAAACCATGAACAACCTGCCCGGCCTGAATTTCCAACTCGGTGAAGACATCGACGCCCTGCGCGACGCGGTACGCGACTTTGCGCAAGCCGAAATCGCCCCCCGCGCGGCCGAGATCGACCGCAACGACCAGTTCCCCATGGACCTGTGGCGCAAGATGGGTCACCTGGGCGTGCTGGGCATCACCGTGGGCGAGGAATACGGCGGCGCGAACATGGGCTACTTGGCGCACATGATCGCCATGGAAGAAATCTCCCGTGCCAGCGCCTCTGTGGGCCTGAGCTACGGTGCGCATTCCAACCTGTGTGTCAACCAAATCAAGCGCAACGGCACGCCTGAGCAGCGCACCAAATACCTGCCCAAGCTGATCAGTGGTGAGCACGTCGGTGCCTTGGCCATGTCGGAACCCGGTGCGGGCTCTGACGTGCTGAGCATGAAGCTCAAGGCCGAAGACAAGGGCGGTTATTACCTGCTCAACGGCTCCAAGATGTGGATCACCAACGGCCCGGATGCCGACACCTTGGTGGTGTACGCCAAGAGTGAGCCAGAACTCGGTGCGCGTGGCGTGACGGCCTTTTTGATCGAAAAGGGCATGAAGGGTTTTTCCATTGCGCAAAAGCTCGACAAGCTGGGCATGCGCGGCAGCCACACGGGTGAGCTGGTGTTCAACAACGTGGAGGTTCCCGCCGAGAACATTCTGGGTGGCCTGAACAACGGTGCCAAGGTGCTGATGAGCGGCTTGGACTACGAGCGCGCTGTGCTCACGGGTGGCCCGCTGGGCATCATGCAGTCCGTCATGGACAACGTGATCCCCTACATCCACGACCGCAAGCAGTTTGGCCAGAGCATTGGCGAGTTCCAGCTGATCCAGGGCAAAGTGGCCGACATGTACACCGTGTTGCAAGCCGGCCGCAGCTTTGCCTACACCGTGGCCAAAAACCTCGACCTGCTGGGCACAGAACATGTGCGTCAGGTGCGCAAAGACTGCGCCAGCGTCATTTTGTGGACTGCGGAAAAAGCCACCTGGATGGCGGGTGAGGGGGTGCAGATTTTTGGTGGCAACGGCTACATCAACGAATACCCGCTGGGCCGTTTGTGGCGCGATGCCAAGTTGTACGAAATCGGTGCGGGCACCTCAGAGATTCGCCGCATGCTGATCGGCCGTGAGCTGTTTTCGGAAACCTGCTGAGTTGGCCGGTCATCCAGCGTTAGGCCAGTCCAGCGACAATCTCACCATGACTTCATCACTGCAACAACTTCTGGACAACAACCGCCAATGGTCAGCGCGCATGGTGCGCGATGACCCGGCGTTTTTCTCTCGCTTGGCCAACCAGCAAAACCCCAAGTATTTGTGGATCGGCTGCTCCGACAGCCGCGTGCCCGCCAACCAGATCACGGGCTTGGACCCGGGCGAGGTGTTTGTGCACCGCAACGTGGCCAATGTGGTGGTGCACTCGGACCTGAACGCGTTGTCGGTCATCCAGTACGCTGTGGATGCGCTCAAGGTCGAGCACATCATGGTGGTGGGGCATTACGGCTGCGGCGGTGTGCTGGCCACGCTGCGGGGCATGCGTGTGGGCCTGGCTGACAATTGGCTGCGCCATGTTCACGATGTCAAGGTGCGCCACCGCCGCCGACTGGATCACCTCACGGTGCCCGAGCAAGAAGACGCCCTGTGCGAGATGAACGTGATCGAACAGGTGGGCAACGTGGCCCTGACCAATGTGGTGCAAGATGCCTGGTCGCGCGGACAAAAGCTCAGCGTGCACGGCTGGTGCTATGGCCTCAAGGATGGCCTGGCCAAAGACTTGGGCGTCAGCATGAGCGGTGCCCATGAGGTGGTGGATGTGTTCCGCAGCGCCTTCAAGCGCTACCCCCGGGGCGTCTGATCGCCGTGTGCCCATGAGCTTGGCCGAACTTCTGGAGATGGGCAGTTATGCGGTGACCGTGTTCGGTCTGCCCTATGCCGTCTGGGTGTTCTGGCTGGAGCAGCGCAAGGAGCGCGAAAACGAAGAAGAAGAGGCCTACCAGCACCTCTCTGACGCCTACAACGATTTCCTGAAAGTGGTGCTGGACCACGCTGATCTGCAGCTGCGCAGTCAGCACGCCCTGCACAATCCCACACCTGACCAAAAAGAGCGCATGTTGACCATTTTCGACATGCTGATCGCCTTGTTCGAGCGGGCCTACCTGATCGCCTTTCGCGACAACATGGGCGCCACCGAACAGCGGCGCTGGAACTCTTGGGACGACTACATGCGCGAGTGGTGCAGGCGCGACGACTTCCGTTTGGCCCTGCCACTCTTGCTGCGCGGCGAAGACCCCGACTTCGTGGCCTACATCCGCCGCATCGCTGAAGAAGAAACCGGCGAACACCTCATCATTGCCGACATCCACAAAGACACTCACACTTGAAAGGTTTCACCATGTCACACGACCCCATCGTCATCGTCAGCGCTGCCCGCACCCCCATGGGCAGCTTCCAGGGCGACTTCTCGCCACTGGCCGCCCACGACCTGGGGGGGGCCGCCATCAAAGCCGCCGTCGAGCGCGCAGGCATCAGCCCTGAGCTGGTCACCGAAGTGCTGTTTGGCAACTGCCTGATGGCGGGCCAAGGCCAGGCACCGGCACGGCAGGCGGGCTTCAAGGGCGGTTTGCCCAAGAGCGCGGGCGCGGTCACTTTGTCCAAAATGTGCGGCTCGGGCATGCGCGCGGCCATGTTCGCGCACGACATGCTGGTGGCCGGCACACACGATGTGTTGGTGGCCGGGGGCATGGAAAGCATGACCAATGCGCCCTACCTCATGCTCAAGGGCCGTGGCGGTTACCGCATGGGCCACGACCGCATCTTTGACCACATGATGCTCGACGGCCTGGAAGACGCTTACGAGCCCGGCCGCAGCATGGGCACCTTTGGCGAAGACTGCGCGGCCAAGTACAGCTTCACCCGCGCCGAGCAAGACCACTTCGCCACCACCAGCGTGCAGCGCGCCAAGGCCGCCACCGAGTCGGGCGCCTTTGCCACCGAGATCACGCCCGTCACGGTGAAAGACCGCAGCGGCGAGCGCGTGGTGTCCATCGACGAAGGCCCGGGCAAAGTCAAGCTCGACAAGATCACCAGCCTCAAGCCCGCCTTCAAGAAAGACGGCACCATCACCGCCGCCAGCAGCTCGTCCATCAACGACGGCGCAGCGGCCATGGTGTTGATGCGCGAGAGCACCGCCGCCAAGCTCGGCTGCAAGCCCTTGGCCCGCATCGTGAGCCACGCCACCCACGCCCAAGAGCCCGAGTGGTTCGCTACCGCCCCAGTGGGCGCAACGCAAAAAGCTTTGGCCAAAGCGGGCTGGAAGGTCGAAGACGTCGACCTGTGGGAAGTCAACGAAGCCTTTGCCGTGGTGCCCATGGCGCTCATGAAAGAGCTGAACGTGTCGCACGACAAGGTCAACGTGAACGGCGGTGCCTGTGCCCTGGGTCACCCGATTGGCGCATCCGGTGCGCGCATCATGGTCACGCTGATCCATGCCCTCAAGGCCCGTGGCCTCAAGAAGGGTCTGGCCACGCTGTGCATTGGCGGCGGCGAAGGCACGGCGGTGGCGCTGGAATTGGTCTAACGCATCCCTTGTAGGAGCGACGCCCTCGTCGCGATGAATCACCTAACCATTCGCGACGAGGGCGTCGCTCCTACAAAACCATGACCACTGTTCTCCTGATAGGCGCCTCACGCGGCATTGGCCACGAACTGGCTCGCCAGTACCTCGCTGAGGGCTGGCGTGTGATCGCCACTGCCCGCTCTGACGAAGGCATCGCGAGCCTGAAGGCCTTGGGCGCTCAAACCCTGCGCCTCGATGTGGCCAACCCCGCCAGCAACTCATGCCTGTCCTGGCAGCTCGATGGCGAAAAAGTTGATCTGGCCATCTATGTGGCAGGAGCCATGGACCGTGCCTCAGCCAGCACCCCACCCACCCGCGACAGCTTTGACGCCGTCATGCACACCAACGTGATGGGCGCGATGCAGGTCATCCCTCAGATCGTGCCCATGGTGCAAGAGGCGCAAGGCGTCATCGCCTGCATCAGCTCCATCATGGGCAGCATGCAAGAGACCACCAGTGGCAACGCCGCGATGTACCGCGTGAGCAAGGCTGCCCTCAACATGGTGGTGCGATGCACCCAGGCCGAGCAGCCCGGCATCACCGTGCTGGCCATCCACCCCGGCTGGGTGCAGACCGACATGGGCGGATCAGTGGCACCGCTGACCCCCCAGCAAAGCGCGAGCAGCCTGCGTCAGACGCTGAACCACGTCCTTGAACAACACGACCCGAAACACCGGGGCGCATTTTTGAACCATGACGGCAGCACGCTGCCCTGGTGACCCGACAAAGAAAGACCGACATGCTGCTGACCCCCGACCAAGAAATGATCCGCGACGCCGTGCGCGACTTTGCCCAGCGCGAGCTGTGGCCCCACGCCGCCGAGTGGGACAAGAAACATCACTTTCCCAAAGAAGCGCACAAGGGCCTGGCCGAGCTGGGGGCGTATGGCATTTGTGTGCCCGAAGAACTGGGCGGCGCGGGCCTGGACTATGTGACGCTGGCGCTGGTGCTCGAAGAAATCGCAGCCGGTGACGGCGGCGTCAGCACCACCATCAGCGTGACCAACTGCCCCGTGAATGCCATCTTGATGATGTACGGCAACGCCGCGCAAAAAGCGCAGTGGCTCACGCCGCTGGCCCAAGGCCAGATGCTGGGTGCGTTTTGCCTGACCGAGCCGCATGTGGGCTCGGACGCCTCCGCCCTGCGCACCACGGCCGTGAAAGACGGCGACGAGTACGTGATCAATGGCGTCAAGCAGTTCATCACCAGCGGCCAGCACGGCGACGTGGCGGTGGTGATTGCCGTGACCGACAAAGGCGCGGGCAAGAAAGGCATGAGCGCCTTTTTGGTGCCCACCAGCGCCCCGGGTTATGTGGTGGCACGCCTGGAAGACAAGTTGGGCCAACACAGCAGCGACACCGCGCAGATCAACTTCGACAACTGCCGCATCCCCGCCGAAAACCTGATCGGCCAAGAGGGCGAGGGCTACAAGATCGCCCTGTCGTCTTTGGAGGGCGGGCGCATCGGCATCGCTGCGCAAAGCCTGGGCATGGCACGCAGCGCTTTGGATGTGGCCATCGACTACGCCAAGCAGCGCGAGAGCTTTGGCACGTCCATCTTCAACCACCAGGCCGTGGGTTTCAGACTGGCCGATTGCGCCACACAGCTCGAAGCGGCACGCCAGCTGATTTGGCATGCGGCCAGCTTGCGCGATGCAGGCCGCCCTTGTCTGAAAGAAGCCGCCATGGCCAAGCTGTTTGCCAGCGAAGCAGCCGAAAAAGTCTGCTCCGCCGCCATCCAGACCCTGGGCGGCTACGGCTATGTGAGCGACTTTCCGGTCGAGCGCATTTACCGTGATGTGCGTGTGTGCCAGATTTACGAAGGCACCAGCGACGTCCAGAAAATCATCATCCAGCGCGCACTCTGAGAGCAAGAATGGCCAGTTGGCACCGGCCCTTCACGTATCATCGCGGCCCATGAACATCATCATCTTGGGTGCGGGTCGTGTGGGCGAAAGCGTTGCTGAAAGCCTGGTTTCCGAGCAAAACGACATCACCGTCATCGACCAAGACCCCGAGCGCTTGCGTCTGTTGCAAGAGCGGCTGGATTTGCGCGGCGTGGTGGGCAACGGCATTCAGCCTTCGGTGCTGCAAGAAGCGGGGGCACAAGATGCCGACATGCTGATTGCCTGTGCGGCGGCCGACGAGTCGAACCTGGTGGTCTGCAAGATCGCCCACGATGTGTTCAACGTGCCCACCACCATCGCCCGCCTGCGTTCACCCGAGTTCAACGAGGGCGACGAGTTGCTGGGCAAATCCGGTTTTGCGGTGGACCATGTGATCTGCCCTGAAGAGTCGGTCACGCGCTACATCGAACAACTCATCCAGTACCCCGAGGCCTTGCAGGTGCTCGAATTTGCCGAGGGCCGCGTCAGCCTGATCGTGGTGCGTGCGGCCGCTGACAGTCTGCTGGTGAACCACACCATCGCCGAGTTTCGCGACCGCTTGCCGCATGCCGAGATGCGCGTGGTGGCCCTGTACCGGCAAGACGCGCTGGTGGACGCCTTGCCCGAGACCCGCATCCTGCCCGGTGACGAGGTCTTTGTCTTGGCCGATACCCAGACGATACCGATCGTGCTGGCGGCCATGCACAAGACCGATCAACCTGTGCGGCGACTGATGGTGGCTGGGGGCGGCAAAGTGGGCCTGCGCTTGGCCCGCAATGTGGCAAACCGTTACGAGGTCAAACTGATCGAGCGCGACAAAAAGCGCTGCGAATACCTGGCCAGTCAGTTGCCGTCGAGCATGCTCATCCTGAACGGCGATGGCGCAGACGAAGACCTGCTGCACGAAGAGAATGTGGGTGAAATGGACCTGTTTCTGGCCCTGACCAGCGACGACGAGGACAACATCATGTCGGCCATGCTTGCCAAGCGCATGGGTGCGCGCCGCGTCATGGCCTTGATCAACCGCCGCGCTTATGCCGACATGATGCAAGGCAGCACCATCGACATCGCGATCTCGCCCGCGCAAACCGTGATCGGCGAGTTGTTGGCGCACCTGCGCCGGGGCGATGTGGCGGCGGTGCACAGCCTGCGCCGGGGCGCAGCAGAAGCGCTGGAGGGCATTGCGCGCGGCAACATCAAGACTTCCAAGCTGGTGGGGCGGCGGGTTGAGGAAATCAAGCTGCCCCAAGGCGTGAGCATGGGGGCCATTGTGCGCGGCGAAGGCAAAAAATCCGAAGTGCTGATGCCGCACCACGACACCTTGATCGAAGCCGACGACCACATCATCTTGTTCATTCCCAACAAGCGCGATGTGCGCGCGGTGGAAAAACTCTTTCAGGTCACCGCGACCTTCTTTGGTTGATGTTCACCTTCTTCGCTCCCGTGTTGTCCTTGATGGCGCGCATCTTGATCGCGTTTTCGGTCGCGTTTTTGGTGCCCGGCATCTGGGCCTGGTTTGAAGATCACCGTGACTTGCAGTGGATCTGGCTGGCGGGCTTTGGTTTGACGGCTGTCAGTGGCTTGGTGCTGGCGGCACTCACTCAAAAGCATCGGCGGGAATTGAAGACCAAAGACGGTTTCTTGCTGGTCAACATGGTGTGGCTGGTGCTGCCCGCTTACTCGGCCTTGCCCCTCATGTTTTTGGTGCCCGAGATCACCTGGTTCAAGGCTTATTTTGAAGCGATGAGCGCCCTCACGGCCACAGGGGCCACGGCTTTGTCGGGGCTCGACCATTTGCCGGTGTCGGTCAACATTTGGCGCTGCTTTTTGCAGCTGATCGGAGGCCTGGGCATCATGCTGCTGGTGGTGGCGGTTTTGCCCATGTTGGGCTTGGGCGGTATGCAGCTCTACAAGACCGAAACCCCCGGCCCCATGAAAGACACCAAGTTCACCCCCCGCATTGCCGAGACGGCGCGGGGCTTGTGGGGCGTGTACTTCTTGTTTTCGGGCGCGTGCCTGCTGGCTTACCGCTGGGCTGGCATGAGCTGGGCCGATGCCTTCATGCACATGTGCACCACCATGGGCTTGGGTGGGTTTTCTCCTTACGACGCCAGTTTTGGGCACTTCAACTCGCCCATGATCGAGTGGGTTGCCATCGTGTTCATGACCTTGGCCGGTATCAGCTTTGTGCGCTACTTTGTGGTCTTGCGCAGCCGCTCCCTGTTGCCCATCACCAACGATCGCGAGATCCGCACTTACCTCGGCGTCTTGCTGGGCTCCACCTTGTTGGTGATGGCCTTGCTGCTGGTTCATGGTGTTTATGAGGATGGGCTGGAGGCCTTGCGCATCAGTGCTTTTCATGTGGTGTCTTTGGCCACCACCACCGGTTATGCCGCCACCGATTACGCACAGTGGCCGGTGTTTGCCCCGATCTTGTTGATGTTTCTGGGCTGCTTTGCATCGTGCGCAGGTTCCACGGGCGGCGGCATCAAGATGGTCCGCATGGTCTTGCTGATCAAGCAGGCCCGGCGCGAGCTGGTGCGCATCATCCACCCCCGAGTCATCAACCCGGTCACGCTGGGCGGCGCCGTGATCCCGATGTCGGTCATGACGGCGGTGCTGGGCTTCATGCTCATTTATGGTGGGGCGACCATGGGCCTGAGCATGCTGCTCTTGCTCAGTGGCATGGACATCGTGACCGCGTTTTCGGCTGTGATCGCCACCGTCAACAACATCGGCCCCGGCTTGGGCCAGGTGGGCCCTTCGGGTAACTTCGGTGGCCTGAACCCTTTTCAGTTGAGTGTTTTGAGCTTTGCCATGCTGCTGGGCCGCCTGGAGCTGCTGTCGGTGCTGGTCTTGTTCAGCTCGCACTTCTGGCGCAAATAAAACAAGTTTTTTACCGTTCAAACAAGGAGAGACACATGCCCATCACCAAAGGATTTCAAGCCCTCGTCGGCGAGGCCATGGCCCAGGTCACCACGCACAGCGTGGCCGAGGTGCAAGCGCGCCTGGCCGACCCCACCGTGCAAATCGTGGACATCCGCGACCCGCGTGAGCTCGAACGCGAAGGCACCGTGCCCGGCGCTTTGCTCGCGCCCCGGGGCATGCTCGAATTTTGGGTGGACCCAGCCTCGCCCTACTTCAAGCCCGTGTTTGCCGACGAGAGCAAACAGTTCATCTTGTTTTGCGGCGCAGGCTGGCGCAGCGCCCTGGCCACCAAAACCCTGCAAGACATGGGCATGACCAATGTGGCCCACATCGACGGCGGTTTTGCCGCATGGAAAAAAGCCGCAGCCCCCATGGTCACGCTGGAGCAGCACAAGGCCGAAAGCGCGGCGCGCAAAGGCGCGTGATGCCTGATGCCTGATGCCTGATGCCTGATGCCTGATGCCTGATTTTTGTAGGTCGGTGGCTTTAGCCCCGACAAGCCGGACCACTCAGGTTGGTCGGGGCTGAAGCCATCGACCTGCAAAAGAGCCCATGAAATTGACACACTGCCCCTGTGGCCGCACCAACCCCAAAGGCCAAGCACTGAGCTTGGATGCTTGCTGCGGCCCGCACCACGCCAACCAGAACGCCCCCGATGCGGAGCGCCTCATGCGCTCGCGCTACAGCGCCTTTGTGCTGGGTGACGTGCCGTATCTGCAGGCCACTTGGCACAGCAGCCAGCGCCCAGCCGAGCTGACGCTTGAAACAGGAGGCAAGTGGTTGGGTTTGGAGATCAAGCAGCACCGGGTGACAGGCGCTGACACCGCCGAGGTCGAATTTGTGGCGCGCTTTCGGGTGGGCGGCAAAGCGGTGCGCCAGCACGAACGCAGCCGCTTTGTGCGCGAGGACGGGTGCTGGTTTTATGTGGATGGCGACGTGCTCTGAGCTTTCGCCTCGTACAACTCCAAAGGCAATCCATCCGGGTCGGCAAAAAACACGAATCGTTGCCCCGTGTATTCATCGGTGCGAATGTCCTCAACGCCAACGCCATGCGCCTGCAGGTACACCGCCCATTCGCTGACATTGGCCACGGCAAACGCCAGGTGCCGCAAACCTTGCGCTTCGGGGTAGCTGGGGCGCGGCGGCGCACACTTGAAAGAAAACAACTCAATCTGCCCGCCATCGGGCAAGGCCAGATCCAGTTTCCAGGAGTCGCGTGTGGCACGGAAGTTTTCAGCCAAAATTTTCAGGCCCAGAACTTGGCTGTAAAAGCGTTTGGAACGTTCGTAGTCCGAGCAGATGATGGCCGTGTGGTGGATGCGAAGCAGGTCGGGCATGGTGTGTGTTTTTGGGGTCTATCCGAGCCCGTAGTTTGCCTTGTACCCATGGCTTTATGATCTCCGTCATGAACTTTGAAGCCATTTTGTTTGACTGCGACGGCGTGCTGGTGGACAGCGAAGCCATCACCTGCGGCGTGCTGCGTGACATGTTTGAAGAGCAAGGCTGGCGCATGACGCTGGCCGAATGCATGCAGCGCTTTGTGGGCCACACCGTCAAAAGCCAGCGCAGCGTGATCGAAGCGCACACCGGCGTGCCGCTCACCGATGCGTGGCTGGAACAGTTTTTTGCCCGGCGCAACGAGCGCTTGACACAAAGCATCACCGCCATCGAAGGCGTGCACGAAGCGGTGGCGCACCTGCACGACCACTGCCAGGGCCGCATCGCGGTGGCTTCGGGGGCAGACCGCTTCAAGGTCGAGATGATGCTCAAGCAAGTGGGCTTGATCCACTTTTTTGAAGGCCGAATTTTCAGCGGCCACGAGATGCCGCGCAGCAAACCGCACCCTGATGTGTACCTGGCCGCTGCCGCGCACCTGCAGATTGATCCGGCGCGCTGCCTGGTCATTGAAGACACCACCGTGGGCATCACGGCGGGCGTGGCTGCTGGAGCCACGGTGTGGGCTTATGCGCCACCAGGCGCTGACGCCCATGCCCTGCGCCAGGCCGGTGCGGCGCAGGTGTTTGAGCACATGCGGGGATTGCGCTTGGGGTCATGAGCGCGGGGAAGGTTCAGGCGGAATGGCTCAAGCTTGCAACTGATCGTTCATCGCCATAAAAGAGAGACAGGACCTGCATGCAGTTGCGCGTCAAACGGTGTGATGCGGTCATGGTCATGGAGTACAAGTCCATGTAAAAACTTATCGCCGACTGCGGCCTGAAGTTGGCGTAGCCCTCTCAAATCGACGTTGCGCACCGTGGCCGATGCTTTGACTTCAATGCCAACCACACGCCCCTGTGGGTCTTCAATGACCAAGTCCACTTCGTCTTGGTTTTTGCTGCGAAAGTGTGAAACGCGCAGCCGCTTGTCGGACCAGGTGACGAGCTTGAGCACTTCGGAGACCACGAAATTTTCCAACAATGGTCCCCAACTCACGCGCTCGGGTGAGGCGTCTTTTTTCAATGTCTCGGCCGTGGCGCTGCGCAGTGCTGCAAGCAAGCCGGTGTCCAAAAAATGCAGCTTGGGCGTTTTCGTCAATCGGCTGATCGCATGGCTTGACCACGGGGGTATTTGGCGCAGTAAAAACAATCGCTCCAAAATGCCCACATATTTCTGTGCGGTCGGAGATGTCAGCCCCAGCGCGGCGCCGTAACTGCTGTGGTTCACCATTTGCCCTGCGTGCGCCGCCAGCATGTTCAAAAGGCGCGGCATGCGGTCGAGCTGGTCGATGTGGGCGATGTCACGCACATCGCGATCGAGGATCAAGGCCACATAGTCCAAGAGCCAGGCTTGGCGGCGACCCACCGTTGAGCGTCGCAGTGCTTCTGGGTAACCGCCTTTGAGCACCAAATCCATCAGATCATGGCCCACCACAGGCATGCCCACATCGGGCAAGCCTTGGCCGTCAAACAAACGGTCCAACAAATCGCCTGGCGTGGCGGCCAACTCGGCTTGCGCGAAGGGCAACAGTGTGACGACCTCTAAACGACCCGCCAAAGAGTCGGCAACCAAAGGCATGGCCATGAGGTTGGTGGAGCCGGTGAGTAGAAAGCGACCTGGCCTTGTGTCCTTGTCCACACTTTCTTTGATGGCCAACAAGAGATCGGGTGCGCGTTGAACTTCATCGATCACGGCTTGACTCAAGCCCCGTACAAAACCTGTGGGGTCGGCACGAGCAGCAGACAAAGTGGCGGGGTCGTCCAAGGTGATGAAAGGGCGAGCAGGGTTTGCGTACCGTCGCGCCAGTGTGGTTTTGCCTGCTTGGCGAGGGCCCACGATCAGCACCACGCGCGTGTCCTCTAGCGCGACGGCCACTTTGGCTTGAACGAAGCGTCGGATCTCTGACTCATTCGGGCGTGACATAGGGGTGGGCATGTGGCTTGTTTGGGCTTTTAATTATGGATAAATTTAAACACACGTAAGGCCAAATTTAAAATATAAACTGGTTATATTTAAATGATTAGCGCTTTTCGAACCGATAAAAGCCAATTCAGGTGGACCGGGGTGGCCGACGAGACCTCACACCCTCCGGCGTCACACCCGTCCACCCCTTGAAAGCCCGCATGAAACTCTTCTCGTTCTGAAACCCCACCTCGCCAGCGATCTGTTTGATCGGGCGCTGCGTGCGCAGTAACAGGTCGGTGGCCAGGTCGCGGCGCACGGCGTCTTTGAGTTGCTGCAGGCTGGCTCCTTCTTCCTTGAGTTGCCGGTGCAGCGTGCGCGGTGACAGGTTGAGCCAAGCCGCCAGGTCGTCGGCATTGCGGCTGTGCTCGGGGTGCTCGGCCAGGGTCTGGCGCACTTTTTCCACCAGCAGGCGGTCGCGCCGGTAAGGGCGCACGGTGAGCAGCAGGGCGCGTTGCAGCATGCGCTGCAGGGCGGCTTCGTCGCGGCGCACCGGCAGGCTCAGGTAACCCGCGTCGAACTGCAGACTGTTTGTGGGCGCGTTGAACTGCGTGGGGCCATCAAACAGCACGCGGTAACTGTCGGCATGGGGCGGCGGGGCAAAGCGCAGCGTGGTTTGTTGCAAGGGGATGCGCGAATCCGTCAGCCAGCAGGCCACGCCCAAAGCATTGCGCAGCACCGAGACCACGGCAAATTCCTGCAAAGCGCCCAGTTCGCGTTGTTCGGTCAATTGCAGGCTGGCCACGCCGTGCGACGGGCTGACTTGCAGGTGGATGTCGTCGGTCAGCAGGCCGTGGTGGCGGCACCAGCGGGCCAGCGCTACACCCAGGGTGGGGGCAGTCAGCGAGGCACGCACCAGCATGCCGTAACTGCCCCAAGGCAGGCGGCGGCTGAACCAGCCCAGGGCCTCGTCGTCCAGCTCGCGCATGGCACTGGCCGAGAGCCATTCCATTTGCAAAGCGGTGATGCGCGCATCGGGTTGATGCAGCAAGTCTGGCGCAATTTGTGCCGCCTGCAGGGCGGGCAAGGGGTCAAGGCCACGCAAGGTGAAAGCGCTGGCAATGGCGCGCACAAAAGCCATGGGTGTTTCAGCGCGCACGGAGAGGGCGGGTTGGTTCGCCAATGAATGGCCAGGGTTGGGGTGGGTGCTGGCAACGTCTCTCATGGTGGCGCAAATTGTGGCACGATTTGCAACCCATTTGACACCCCCAAACGGGGCTGCAGCCTTTAAGCTGGCAGGCATTGCACGTTCGATGCGCCCGGGGCCATGCCCTGCGGCCCCAGACCCAAGGAAGCACCATGACCGTTTTGCACTCCCAACTGAACCCGCGTTCCGCCGATTTCCAGCACAACGCCGCCGCCATGCGGGCCTTGGTCGATGACTTGCGTGCCCATCTGGAGCGTGTGGCCCAAGGCGGTGGCGAGGCCCCTCGCGCCAAACACACCGCCCGGGGCAAGCTGCTGCCGCGTGACCGTGTGCAGATGCTGCTCGACCCCGGAACGCCTTTTCTGGAGGTTGCGCCGCTGGCTGCGCTCAACATGTACAACAACGACGCGCCCAGCTCCGGCGTGATCGTGGGCATCGGCCGCGTGAGCGGCGTGGACTGCATGATCGTGTGCAACGACGCCACGGTGAAGGGCGGCACTTATTACCCGATGACCGTGAAAAAGCATTTGCGTGCTCAAGAGATCGCGCAGCAAAACCACCTGCCTTGTATTTATCTGGTGGACTCGGGCGGTGCCAACTTGCCCAACCAGGACGAGGTCTTTCCTGATCGCGACCACTTTGGCCGCATCTTTTTCAACCAGGCCAATATGAGTGCGCAAGGCATCGCGCAGATCGCGGTGGTCATGGGCTCTTGTACGGCGGGTGGCGCTTATGTGCCTGCCATGAGCGACGAGACCATCATCGTCAAGAACCAAGGCACCATCTTTTTGGGTGGCCCGCCACTGGTCAAAGCCGCTACGGGCGAGGTGGTCAGTGCCGAAGATTTGGGCGGAGGTGATGTGCACACCCGCTTGAGTGGCGTGGCCGACCACTTGGCGCAAAACGATGTGCACGCGCTGGCGCTGGCGCGTCAGGCCGTGAAAAACCTGAATGCGCAAAAAGCCCCCAACATCGCCACGCACACGCCTGTGCCCCCGAAGTTCGACGCGCAAGAGTTGTATGGCGTGATTCCCACCGACACGCGCAAGCCCTTTGATGTGCGCGAAATCATCGCCCGCATCGTCGACGGCTCGGAGTTTGACGAATTCAAATCGCGTTTTGGCACCACCTTGATCTGCGGCTTTGCCCGCATCGAAGGCATGCCGGTGGGCATCATTGCCAACAACGGCATTTTGTTCAGCGAGTCGGCGCTCAAAGGCGCTCACTTCATTGAGCTGTGCTGCCAGCGCAAGATCCCGCTGGTCTTCTTGCAAAACATCACCGGCTTCATGGTGGGCCGCAAATACGAAAACGAAGGCATCGCCCGCAACGGCGCGAAGATGGTCACGGCTGTGGCCACTGCTGCTGTGCCCAAGTTCACCATCATCATTGGCGGCAGCTTTGGCGCGGGCAACTACGGCATGTGCGGCCGCGCCTACAGCCCCCGCTTTTTGTGGATGTGGCCCAACGCCCGCATCAGTGTCATGGGCGGTGAGCAGGCGGCCAGCGTCTTGGCCACGGTCAAACGCGACGGCATCGAGGGCAAGGGCGGCCAGTGGAGCATGGAAGAAGAAGAGGCCTTCAAAGCCCCGATCAAGCAGCAATACGAAGACCAGGGCCACCCTTACTACGCCACCGCCCGCATTTGGGACGACGGCATCATCGACCCGGCCGACACCCGCCGCGTGCTGGCGCTGGGCCTGAGTGCATCGCTGAACGCCCCGATCCCCGAGACGAAATTTGGACTTTTCCGCATGTGATGTGTATGATTTTGTGAATTCATACACATTCAGGAAGTTTCTAAATGCGCACCAACATCGTGATCGACGACAAGCTCATGGCCGACGTCATGGCCTCGGGTGATTTCAAGACCAAGAAGGACGCGGTCGAAGAGGGCTTGCGCCTGCTCAAGCGCAAGAAGGCTTATGCAGCGTTGTTGGCCGCGCGTGGCACTTTGTTTTGGGACGACTCCGACGAAGCCTGGGCCAAAGCGCGCGAAGAAAGGCAACTTGCAGAGACCGTGCAAGAAACTGCTGTGACTTATGTGGTCAAGCCCGCTGTTAAAGCTCGAAAATCCCAAGCAGGCGCTGAAACCAAGCTGCGTGGGAAAGGCAAGTCAGCATGATTTTGGTGGACTCCAGCGTGCTGATCGATCACTTTCGAGGCACGATCAACGCACAGACCCAACAGTTAGAACGCTGGCTCACTGGGGATGATGGGCCGCCCGACATTGGTGTAGCCGATCTGGTTATTTTTGAAGTGGTTCGAGGCTTCTCCACGGCGAGTGCCCAGGCCCGAGTGCGCGACCTCCTTTTGAACTTGGAAGTGGTGGAAATTGGTGGTCTCGAGAACGCCCTGCAGGCGGCCACGCTCTATCAACGCTTGCGCCAATCTGGCCGCACCGTGCGCAGCCCCATCGACGTGCTGCTGGCCAGCTACTGCATGACCCACGGCCACACGCTGCTGCACCGCGACGCCGACTTTGAATCACTCAAAACTTTAGGAGGACTGGAGACATGGCCACAATGAACACATCCACCTGGCACAGCCACTTCAACATGCAAGCGCGCTACCAGGTCTGGGTCACGCACCGCCTGCTCGAAGCGGTCTCGCGCGTGTCCGATGCAGACTATCGGCGCGACGTGGGCCTGTTCTTCAAAAGCATCCACGGCACGCTGAACCACATGCTGGTGGCCGAGCACTTGCTTTGGTATCCGCGTTTTGCCAAAGGCGCATCGCCGGTGCTGGCGCTGGACGCCGAGGTTGAACCCCACCGAGAACGCCTGGCGCAGGCGCTCAAGGGTGGATCGGCCAACTGGACGCCACTGATCGCCAGCTGGAGTGCCGAGCGTTTTGATGGCCAACTGGACTACAGAACCAGCAAGGGCGACCCCCTGTCCTTGCCGTTTGCGGCGACCTTGGCGCATGTGTTCAACCACGCCACCCACCACCGTGGCCAGATCACAGCGGCGCTCACCGCCATGGGCCAGCCTTGCCCAGAGCTGGACATGGTTTATTTCCTTTTGTCAGAACAGGCCCCCAAAGCATGAGCAACGCCCTGAAAATTTCCACCCAAGGCGGCGTGCACACCATCACGCTGTCGCGCCCGGATGTGCGCAACGCCTTCAACGACGAAGTCATCGCCGAGCTGAAAAACGCTTTTCTGGCAGTGGCCCAAGACGCGGCCGTGCGCTGCGTGGTGCTGGCCGCCGAGGGGCCGGCCTTTTGCGCCGGTGCAGACCTGAACTGGATGCGCCGCATGGCCGACTACACCCGGGACGAAAACCTGGCCGATGCAGGCGAGTTGGCCGCCATGCTGCGCGCGATTTATGAATGCCCCCAGCCGACCATCGCACGCGTACAAGGCGACGTGTACGCCGGGGGCATGGGCCTGGTGGCCGCTTGTGACATGGCTATCAGCGTGGACACAGCGCATTACTGCCTGAGCGAGGTCAAGCTCGGCCTGATCCCCGCCACCATCAGCCCCTACGTCATCCGCGCCATGGGCGCGCGTGCGGCGCACCGTTACTTTTTGACGGCCGAGCGCTTTGGCGCGGCCGAGGCGCACCGCATCGGCCTGGTGCACGAGGTGGTGACAGCCGATGCGCTGGACGCCAAAGTGGCGGAGCTCACCCAAGCGCTGGTGAATGCCAGCCCCCACGCCGTGCGCGCCTGCAAAAAGCTGGTGCAAGACGTGGCCGAACGCGAGATCAACGACGTGCTGGTGGC
This sequence comes from Limnohabitans sp. 2KL-3, assembly GCF_001269405.1. Lineage (NCBI taxonomy): Bacteria > Pseudomonadati > Pseudomonadota > Betaproteobacteria > Burkholderiales > Comamonadaceae > Limnohabitans > Limnohabitans sp. 2KL-3. The sequence continues at coordinate 80,228 of NZ_CXON01000001.1, read as the reverse complement.
GCAAACGGTGGCGGGCATTGCCGACATCCGCGCCAGCAGCGAAGGCAAAGAGGGCGTGCAATCCTTTTTGCAAAAACGCAAGCCCAGCTGGTTATTGGCTTGATCGTGCTGGCATGAAATTGCTTCGTGGTCTGTTCGGGTTAGGGTGCTTCTTCTGGGCGGTTTTGGCGTGCGCGCAAACCCCTGCCGAATTGCCGGTCGCCAAAGACCTGCATGAAGTTGTTCACCGTGTACCGGTTTCGGTGGAGGACCTTTATGGCCGGCGTGAGCAGCGCCAAATCCCGGTGACGGTGTTCAAGCCCGCTGGGGATGGGCCGTTCCCCATGGTGGTGCTCAACCATGGCCGTGCCTCCAGCCCCGAGAAGAGGGCCCAGCCCACACGCTTTCGGTATGAGCAGCAGGCCCGCTATTTTGTGGGCAAGGGTTTAGTGGTCATGGTGCCCACCCGTGTGGGCTATGGCGAAACCTTCGATGGTTTTGACCCAGAAAGCAACGGTGGTTGCAGCCAGCCCCGCATCGAACCCATGAGCCTGGCCGCATCGGACCAAGTGATCGCGGTGGCCGAATTTGCGCGCAGCTTGCCCTTCGTCGACGCCTCGCGGTGGTGGGTCATGGGCCAATCGGTCGGCGGCTTGACCTCGGTGACGACGGCCTGGCGCAACCCGGCAGGCTTGCAAGGGGCCATCAATTTCGCGGGTGGCACCGGGGGTGATCCGGTGGGCCGTCCTGGGCGTTCCTGTGCGAACGTCCAAATTGGCCAACTCTGGAAGGCCCGCGCTGCACAAGCCCGAGTGCCCATGCTGTGGCTGTATTGGGAAAACGATTTGTTCTGGGGTGCGCAAGCACCGCGTGATTGGCATCGCGCCTGGCTGGACGGTGGTGGGCAAGCCGAGTTCCACCAACTCGCGCCCGTGGGCCAGGATGGCCACTCGGGGTTCAGCATCGACATGGACCGCTGGGTGCCCAAGGTGGATGCTTTTCTGGCCCAGGCCGGGTACACCCAGCCCGCTTTGCCACCGGTCCCTGAGCCGAGTGGTTTCGCACAAGTGGATGAGATCGACAAAGTGCCGGTGGGTGCCGAGACCCGGCAAAACCTGTACCGCCGTTTTCTGGCCAGCCCCTCACCGCGTGCCTTTGCCATAGGCCCGGGTGGCGCGGGCTTTGCCACGGGCGATTGGGCCGTGGGTCGCGCATTGGGTTTTTGCCAGGCACGCCGTGGCATTGCCTGCAAGTTGTATGCCGTAGATAACCAAGTGGTTTGGAGAAATTGACATGTTCAAAAAAATACTGATCGCCAACCGTGGCGAAATCGCCTGCCGCGTTGCGGCCACCGCCCGCCGCATGGGCATCCAGACGGTGGCCGTTTATTCGGACGCCGACGCTGGGGCCAAGCATGTGCAAGCGTGTGACGAAGCCGTGCATGTGGGCGGCTCGGCCCCCAAAGACAGTTACCTGCGCTGGGAGCGTATTTTGCAAGCGGCCAAAGACACGGGCGCCAAGGCCGTGCACCCCGGCTACGGCTTTTTGAGCGAGAACGAAGACTTTGCCAAGGCCTGCGCTGCGGCAGGTCTGGTGTTCATCGGCCCGCCAGCCTCGGCGATTTTGGCGATGGGCCTCAAAGCCGAATCCAAGCGCTTGATGGAGTCGGCGGGCGTGCCCTTGGTGCCCGGCTACCACGGAGCCGACCAAGACCCGGCGCTGCTGCAGCGCGAGGCCGACCGCATCGGTTACCCCGCCCTCATCAAGGCCAGCGCAGGCGGTGGTGGCAAGGGCATGCGCGTGGTGGAAAAGTCCGAAGACTTTGCGGCAGCGCTGGCCTCCTGCAAACGCGAAGCCATCAACAGTTTTGGCAGCGATGCGGTGTTGATCGAAAAGTATGTGCAGCGCCCACGCCACATCGAAATCCAGGTGTTTGGCGACACGCAGGGCAACTGCGTGTACTTGTTCGAGCGCGACTGCTCGGTGCAGCGCCGCCACCAAAAAGTGCTCGAAGAGGCCCCTGCCCCCGGCATGACCGAGGCCTTGCGAGCGCAAATGGGCGCAGCCGCTGTGGCTGCCGCCAAAGCGGTGAATTACGTGGGCGCGGGCACGGTGGAATTCATCGTCGAACAAACGGCGTACGACCAGCCCGAATCCATGAAGTTTTTCTTCATGGAAATGAACACCCGCTTGCAGGTGGAGCACCCGGTGACCGAAGCCATCACGGGTCTTGATCTGGTGGAGTGGCAGTTGCGTGTGGCCAGTGGCGAGGCCTTGCCTTTGCGGCAAGACCAGCTGCGCATTCAGGGCCACGCCATTGAAGCGCGCATTTGCGCCGAAAACCCCGACAACAACTTCTTGCCCGCCACAGGCACCTTGCAGGTGTACCGCAAGCCGCAAGCGACCAGCTTTGAGCGTGGCACGGTGCGTGTGGACGACGGCGTTCGCGAGGGCGACACCATCAGCCCGTTTTACGACTCCATGGTGGCCAAGCTCATCGTGCACGGCGACACCCGCGAGCAAGCGCTGGCCCGGCTGGACGCCGCCTTGGCGCAGACCCACATCGTGGGCCTGAACACCAACGTGCAGTTTTTGCGCCATGTGGTGCGCAGCGAGGCCTTTGCCACCGCCAAGCTCGACACGGCCTTGATCCAACGCGAAGCCCCCGTCCTTTTCAAACAAGAAGCCGTGGGCTTGCCTGCCGCCGTGGCCGCCGTGGTCGCGCACACCCTGCACGCCGAAAAAGCCCTGCAGGGTACAGACCCCTTCAGCCGCCGCGATGGCTGGCAGTCGCACGGCTTGGCGCAGCGCCGCTTTGAATTTGTCTGGCAAGACCAGCCGCGCTCGGCCCGTCTGAACTATTTGCACGACGGCGCTGTGAGCCTATCGCTGGAAGGCGATGACGCTGCATCTGGCGTACTGAGCTTTGCCGCCCATGGCGAAGGCCTGTGGGTGCAGTGGGGCAATGCCCCGCGCTGCTTCAGCCAGCTCGACTGGCAAGGCGAAACTGCGCACCTCTTCGCCCCCCAGGGCGCGACCCGCATTACCGTGCTCGACCCCTTGGCGCACGCTGGCGAAGCCGCGCAAGAGGGTGGGCGTCTGACGGCTCCCATGCCGGGCAAGGTGGTGTCCTTTGCCGTCAAGGCAGGCGATAAAGTCAAGGCGGGTCAGCCTTTGGCCGTGATGGAAGCCATGAAAATGGAACACACCATCAGTGCGCCCAAAGACGGCGTGGTGGCCGAGTTGCTGTATGCGCCCGGCGACCAAGTCGCCGACGGTGCCGAGTTGCTCAAACTGGCGGCGTGAATTTTGTAGGTCGGAGCTTCAGCTCCGACGATGTGCGACTGGCAACAGCCGCATGTCGGGGCTAAAGCCACCGACCTACAAGACGACAACCCGCGCGACAGTCCGGATATTTCTCCGCTGACACAATTGCAGCATGAACATCACCATCTGTTTTGCCAGCTTGCCGCCTGAACCCTGGGTACAGGCCGTGCAGCAAGCACTCCCTGACGCCCGGGTTAGCGCCTGGGCACCCGGCTCACCGCCCGCCGACCATGCCATCGTCTGGGCACCGCCTCAGCAGTTCATCGACGAACAGACGGCGCTTCAAACCCTCTTCAACATCGGTGCGGGTGTGGACGCCTTGCTTCAACTCAAGCTGCCCCCCTCACTGAAAGTCGTGCGTCTGGACGACGCCGGCATGTCGGTGCAAATGGCCGAATACGTTTGCCACGCAGTGATTCGGCACTTTCGCGAATTTGACGGTTACGACGCCGACACCGCAGCGGGCAAATGGTCCTACCGCAAGCCGCGCAGCCGCGCCGATTTTGCCGTGGGCGTCATGGGTTTGGGCGTGCTCGGCGAACGTGTGGCCAAAGCGCTGCAGGTGTTTGAGTTCCCGGTCAACGGCTACAGCCGCAGTGCCAAAGACCTGCCCGGCATCCGTTGCTTCAGCGGTGCGCAAGGCCTGCCCGAATTCTTGGCCGCCACGCGTGTGCTGGTCAACCTGATGCCGCTCACGCCCGAGACCGAAAACATCCTGAACCAAGGCACCTTGTCCCAACTGCAAGCAGGCGGCTATGTCATCAACGTGGCACGAGGCAAGCACCTGGTCGAAGAAGACCTGATCGCCCTGATCGACAACGGCCACTTGGCCGGGGCCACGCTCGACGTGTTCCGCACCGAACCTTTGCCTGCTGACCACCCCTTTTGGCAGCACCCCAAAATCACCGTGACGCCACACACCTCCGCCCGCACCTTGCGCGAAGAAAGCATCGCGCAAATCGTGGGCAAAATGCAGGCGCTGCAGCGCGGCGAGCCCATCCGTGGCGTGGTGGACCACCAGCGCGGTTATTGACTATTCAGAGAATCCCATGACCCTCCCTTCACGCGTTCAACTCATCGACGTCGGCCCCCGCGACGGTTTGCAAAACGAAAAGCAACCGGTCCCGGCCGAGGTCAAAATCGGTCTGGTGCACCGCCTGCAGGCCGCAGGTCTGACCGAGATCGAGGTCACCAGTTTTGTGTCCCCGAAGTGGGTGCCGCAGATGGCCGACAACGCGGTCGTGATGGCGGGCATCGAGCGCCAATCGGGTGTGCGCTACTCGGTGCTCACACCCAATATGGTTGGCTTTCAGGCAGCGGTGGCATCGAAGCCCGACGAGATCGTGGTGTTTGGTGCGGCCAGCCAGGCCTTCAGCCAAAAGAACATCAACTGCTCCATCGAAGAAAGCATGGAACGCTTTGCGCCTGTGGTGCAGGCCGCGCTGGCCGCAGGCATTGCCGTGCGCGGTGCCATGAGTTGCAGTGTGGGTTGCCCCTACGAAGGCGATGTCTCACCGGCCAGCGTGGCCCATCTGGCGGGTTTGATGAAGCAAATTGGCGTGCAACGCGTGGACATGGCCGACACCATCGGCACGGGAACACCGCTCAAGGTTCAGCGTGCCATCGAGGCCACGCTGCAGCACTTCGACATCGACCACATCTGTGGCCACTTTCACGACACCTATGGGCAGGCGCTGGCCAACACCTTGGCTGCACTGCAAATGGGCGTGTGGAACTTCCAGTCGTCTGTTGCAGGTCTGGGCGGCTGCCCCTATGCCAAGGGGGCCACCGGAAACGTGTCCACCGAAGACTTGGTGTACATGCTGCACGGCATGGGCATTAACACCGGCATTGACCTGGACAAACTGGTCGATGCGGGCGCGTTCATCAGCGACTTTTTGGGCCGTCAACCCAACTCCAACGTGGCCAGAGCCATCCTCAACAAGCGGGCGGGTTGAGCCATGTGCGGAGCTCAATTGCACGCACTGCCCGAAGGTGTGCAGCGTGTTTCTCGCGCATTGCAAGACGCCGGTCATCCGCATGCGCCGGTCATGCTCGATGGCGCAGCCCGCACCGCACAAGAGGCGGCCGACGGGCTGGGTGTGCAACTTGGTCAGATCGCCAAGAGCGTGATCTTCAAGCGCAAGGACGATGGTGTGGCCGTGCTGGTGGTCACCTCGGGGGACCGCCGGGTGGATGAGAAAAAAGTCTCGGCCTTGGTCGGCAAGATCGGCCGTGCCGATGCCGAGTTTGTGAAAGCCCAGACCGGTTTCAGCATTGGCGGTGTCTCGCCTGTGGCGCACCTCAACACGCCCGTCACCTTGCTCGACCAAGATCTGTGGCGTTTTGCCGACATCTGGGCCGCCGCCGGGCACCCGCATGGCGTGTTCCAGTTGCAGCCCGACGACCTGAAGCGATTGACCAACGCGCCCGTGGCCGATGTGGTGCAGGCCGTCATGGTCTCCCATGGAGAGCCCGCATGAACATCCGCCTGCACAAGTTGGCCGAACGCGCATCGCAAGTGCTGTCCACATCTCTGCCTCATGTGCCATCGCCTTGTGTCTCGGTGTGTGTGATGCACCCGCAAACCGGCCAATGCGAAGGCTGCTTGCGAACCCTGCAAGAAATCGGCGAGTGGAGTCGACTGCATGACGCAGGCAAACGCCAAGTCTGGCAGCGCATTCAAATGCGCGTGCAGTCGTTGGTGGGTGGCTGACGGCCTGGGCTGTTTGGGCCGTTCAGGCGCTGCGCTCCACCACAATCAACACATTACAAGGCGACTCGTCCACCAAGGCCTTGGCGGTCGAACCGCTCCACCAGCGGCGCAGCAAATTGCTCTCGTGCCGATGGCCCACCACCAGCAAGTCTGCCGACATGCGGTCGGCATACTCAGACAGCGCCTTGATGACTTCGCCTTTGAGCAGTTCGCCGTGGGCCGCAAAACCCATGGCCTTCAAGGCGGCCACGCCATCGTTCAATTGCTGTTCCAACTGCGCTTCAACGGCGGCCGTGTTGGTTGATGCGTAGTAGCCCATCTCCATCGAACCCACATCCATGGGTGTGGGCACCACTGCCACCAAGGTCAAACGGGGCTGCCCCCAATGCGCCAGTTCCTTGATTTCAAGCAAGGCTTTTTGTCCGCTGGCCGAACCGTCGTAGGCCAAAATGATGTGTTTGTACATGCTGTCTCCTTGAGTGTTGGGCACGGAAGTCAAAGACCAAGATGACTTCACCTGGAAAACAGGTTTGATGCAAATTCTAGGGTCAAGCCCTGTTCCGTCTCTCGGTGTTCACCCTATAGACTGGGTGCGCCAACACACCCACTGCACCCCATGAAAACCATTCACTTTTATCTTGACTTCATCTCGCCTTACGCCTGGCTGGGCTTTGATGCGCTGCCCCGCGCCTTGCAGGGCATCAGCCACCGCGTGGTGCACAAACCGGTGCTGTTTGCCGCCATGCTCAAGCACCATGGACAACTCGGTCCGGCGGAAATCCCCACCAAGCGTGACTGGACCTACCGGCAGGTGCTGTGGTTGGCCTGTCAGCAAGGCACGCCTTTGCAGCTGCCGGCCATGCACCCCTTCAACCCCTTGGGTTTGTTGCGTCTGGCCACGGCGTGTGACGCCGATGGCACGCCCAGTCGCTATGTGTGCGAGAAAATTTTTCGCCATGTTTGGTGTACTGGGCAGGATGCGGCAGACACCCAGCGCCTGGCGGCCTTGACGACCGAGCTGGCACCGGCACAAGACCCCGGCAGCCCCCAAGTCAAGCAGGCTTTGCAAACGCACGCCCAAGAGGCGATTGAGCAGGGGGTGTTTGGTGTGCCCAGCTGGGTGGTCGATGACCGCGTGTTTTGGGGGCAAGATGCACTGCCCATGCTGCGGGCCTATTTACTGGGGGATGACTGGTTTGACGGCCCGGACTGGCAAGCCCCGTCGCAGTGCGGAGTGGGTGTCCGGCGCTCATGAATTGAGCGGTTGCCCCAAACAAAAAAACCCGATCACATGACGTGATCGGGTTTTTGATTGGAAGGGCTCAAGTTGGCAAGACAGAGCTTGCCAAAAGGGACCTTTTAGTGGGCAGCACTGCCTTGTGAGGTGGTGCCGTCAAAGCTGGGGAAACGGACGTTTTCGACCATGTTCTGAACTTCTTGGTCCGGTGCCTTGGTCAGCAGCGACACGATGATGATCACCGCAAAGCCGACTGGTACACCAAAGATACCGGCCGATATGGGGGCAATGTCCCACCAGGTGTTGGCCTTCAGGATTTCAGGCGTCAGCGAACCCTCATGGAACAAGCCGTACATCCAGGGATGTGTCTTGACCATGTAGTAGAACGAGATGCCCAAACCCGCCATCATGCCCAGCGAGGCGCCCCATTTGTTGGCACGCTTCCAGAAGATGCCCAGGGTCAACGCAGGGAAGAAGGCTGCCGCAGCGAAGGAGAAGGCCGCAGACACCAGGAACAAAATGTCCGCCATGCGCAGCGATGCGACATAAGCGGCCGCCAAGGCGACGAACACCAAAATGGTTTTGGAGATCGCGACACGGCGGTTCGCCGAAGCGTTCGGGTCAATCACTTTGTAGTACACGTCGTGCGACAAGGCATTGGCAATGGTCAGCAACAGGCCATCGGCAGTGGACAAGGCCGCAGCCAAACCACCGGCCGCCACCAGACCAGAAATCACGAAGGGCAAGCCGCCGATTTCAGGTGTGGCCAAGACCACAATGTCACCGCCCAAGCGGATTTCTGCCAACTGCAAGATGCCATCTTTGTTGATGTCAGCCACCGCCATCAGCGTGGGGTCGACCACGTTCCAGCGTGCAATCCATCCCGGCAACTGGTCCATGGGGGTGCCGACCAAGAGCGTGTAGATGTCAAACTTGACCAGCACCGCCAAAGCAGGCGCCGTGAAGTACAGCAAAGAGATGAAGAACAGTGACCATGCCACCGACTCACGCGCTTCACGCACCGAGGGGACGGTGTAAAAGCGCATCAGGATGTGTGGCAAAGCAGCCGTACCAATCATCAAACAGAACACCAAGGCCAGGAAGTTCTTGCGTGCCACATCCCGGGCTGCGTCGTCTTTGCCTGGGAAAGGCTCAGCATGGCGCAGGGGTGGTGCTGCACGTGCCGTGTTGGTGGTGCGTGCTGCGGTGTAAGCAGCCTTGGCAGCGGCTTCATCCTTGGGCAAAGCGGCAACAGCGGCCTCAGCGGCCTTGATGTCGGCTGCTGGCGCGTTGGCGGCCTTCAGCTCTTCCAGCTTTTTGGTGGCGGCTTCTTTGTCAGCGGCCATGGCTGCTGGCACGTCTTTCAGCTTTTCAGTGGCTGCATCAGCGCGTGCTTTGAAGATACCGCGAACTTCGAGTTCTTTCGGATCTTTGAGCAACTGCTCTTCTTTGGCTGTGACTTTTTCAAGCAGGTAGCCATAAGAGATCTGAGGCACAGGCATGTTGGTGTGTTTCACCGACAACCAAACCACAGGGATCATGTACGCCACGATCAAGATCAGGTATTGCGCCACCTGGGTCCAGGTCACAGCACGCATACCGCCCAAGAACGAGCACACCAAGATGCCGGCCAAGCCCACATACACGCCCACGTCGAAGGACAGACCTGTCAGGCGGGCGGTGATCAAGCCCACGCCGAAGATCTGCGCCACCACGTAAACGAAGGACACCAAGATGGCCGCAAACACGCCAATCAGGCGCGCCATGTTGCCGCCGTAGCGTGCGCCCAAAAAGTCAGGGATGGTGAACTGGCCAAACTTACGCAGGTAAGGTGCCAGGAACAAAGCCACCAAACAGTAGCCGCCTGTCCAGCCCAAAATGAAGGCCAAACCACCGTAACCTGTCAGGTAGAGCGTGCCGGCCATACCGATGAACGAAGCCGCTGACATCCAGTCAGAGCCTGTGGCCATGCCGTTGTAGATGGCGGGCACACGACGGCCGGCCACATAGTATTCGGCGGCATCGTTGGTGCGACTCATCACACCAATACCGCCGTACAAAAGCACGGTGGCCGCCAAGAAGGCGTAGCCAATGTACTCTTTGGGCATGCCTATTTGCTCCAGAATGGCGAGCAAAATCACGAAGGCTGCAAAGCCTCCGCCGTAGAACAAGAAAACTTTGTTCAGAGATTTCTGAAACTGGCTTTGGGTTTGGCCTTCTCCGCCGAAAACGCTCATGATTCTTCTCCTTCAGAAACGCCATATTCCTTGTCAAGGTTGTTCATATAGCGGGCGTAGTACCAAATGATCAGGCAATACACGATCAGTGCGCCCTGGGCGGCGACCCAAAACGAGAACGGCCAGCCAAAAAAGCTGAACGTCAAATCACGCGAAAAGTACAAAAGCACGAACGTGACAAAGAACCACAGGGCCAGCAATAGCCCCGTGATCCTTAAGTTTTTGCCCCAGTATTCCTGGTGCCTTGCAGTGAGCTGCATCTTCATCTCCTTCTTGTTAAAAAAATCAAACTACCGACTGTCACACTTCAATGTCTCAGCCCACAGGTCTGGGCTTGGTATTCACGCAGGCCTGTTCAGTTTGAGACCGGTTTCTCGCTCCAATTGAGCGGCCACCTTGGGCTCGAATCCATTCAAATGGCGCATGACTTCCAACGCTTTGTCGGGTTCATGCATCTCCATGTGCACCCGGGCCATTTGGTACCAGGCATAAGGGCTCATGGATTGCAATTCGGTGTTGCGCTTGAAGGCGATCAAAGACTCTTCAAACCGTTGCTGGCGCACCAGCACCAAACCCAGGCCATACCAGGCACGGTCCATTTTTTCGTCGATCTGAATGGCAGATCTGAAGGCGTGTTCGGCTTCTTGGCTTCGCCCCAACTCTTCGCAGACAAAGCCCACGTTGAAGTGGGCATTGGCGTTGTTGGGTGTGAGCACCAGAGCCCGTTCAAAAAATCCCAAAGCCTGAATCAAACGCTTGTCGTTCAGTTCCTTGAAGCCCACGCTGTTCAAGGCCAGCACATCCTCTGGGTTGATCCGCAGGATCTCTAGAAACACCGCATGGGCTTGCTTGCGCAAACCCAAGACCAAAAGTGCCTTGGCGCGGAGACGAAGCCAAAAACACCGGCTTCGGCTGGAGGTGTTCAAGTGCGTGGGGGTGGTATGGGATTTCACTGACATGCAGCGATCCCCATCTCAAGGCAAAGTTCGATTTTCAGTTGCACCACCACGACCCAGGCAATCAAAAGCCAGCTGCTGGTGGCCAGCGGGATGTGTTGGTCCAGGATCAGTTTGGGGCTGATTTTGCGAGTCAACCAAAGCGCAGGCTTGGAGGCCACATCCAGCAATTGCCAAAAAACATTGTTGTCACGGTTGGACCCCGCCAGCAATCCCAGCAAGAAGCGCCCGACGATGAACATGAGCGAAAGTTCGATCAAACTTTTGGCGATGACGATGGCAAGCAGCATAGGACTTTGTTGATGTAGATCAAGAATTTTTCGAATTCTATGAACTGCCTTCTTGTCCACCTAATCGCAATTAATCCCTTTTGAAAAATGCGTAAATAAAATTTTTCCGCGAGGATTCAGCCGCTTCATTGGGAGAAGCTGTTTTGCCTGACGACTAACTTACAATTTTGCTTTGTTTGCCACTGTCGGTGTGCCCTGAATTCAAGGGAAAACACCGATAAAACAGGGGTGGGTTTTTAGGGGGCTTGACAAACGATCAACACATCCCAAGAGCTGAAAAAAATCGCTCGCGATCAGCCTTCGGCGATGGGCCTGCCTGCAGCGGTCTCTTGCGCTTCCCAGCGGTTCATGAGCCACGCATAAACGACAACGATGCAGATGAACAGCAAGATGGAGCCTTGCGCTGCCATCCAAAAATACAAAGGCCAGCCCCAAACCGTCACAGACAAGTCTCGCGCAAAAAAACTGGGGCCAAAGCTCACCAACACCCAGACCAGCAAAAGGATCGTGGTCAACAGGCGTTTTTTGTGGATGAAAGTCATGGCACTTGGTGGCGTTAAATTTTCACGAAATCTTCGCCAATCCACTGCGCCGCTTTTTCAGCAATCATGAGGGTAGGGCTGTTGGTGTTGCCACTGGTGATGGTGGGCATCACCCCCGCATCCACCACACGCAAGCCCGCGATGCCGCGCAGCTGCAAGCGCCCATTGACCACCGCCATCGGGTCGTCGTCGCGCCCCATGCGGGTGGTGCCTACTGGGTGGAAGATGGTGCTGGCAATGTCACCGGCCAATTTGGCCAGTTCCTCGTCGCTTTGGTACTGCACGCCGGGCTTGAACTCCTCGGGCTGAAAAGGCTTCATCGCGTCTTGCGCCATGATGCGGCGCGTCACACGCAAACTGTCGGCGGCCACTTTGCGGTCTTCTGCAGTGGCCAGGTAATTGGGCGCAATGGCGGGGGCGTCTTCAAAACGCGGGCTCTTGATGTGCACCGTGCCCCGGCTGGTGGGGTTGAGGTTGCACACGCTGGCCGTGATGGCCGGAAAACTGTGCAGCGGCTCGCCAAACGCATCCAGGCTCAAAGGCTGAACGTGGTACTGAATGTTGGCGTGGGGCTGCGACGGGTCGCTCTTGGTGAACGCGCCCAACTGACTCGGCGCCATGCTCATGGGGCCAGTGCGTTTCATGGCGTATTCCAGACCGATCATGGCCTTGCCCCACAAGCTGTTGGCCAGGGTGTTCAAGGTCTTGGCGTTCTTGACCTTGTAGACCGAGCGAATCTGCAAATGGTCTTGCAAGTTGGCCCCCACACCCGGAAGGTCGTGCTGCACATCCACACCCACACCTTGCAACACAGCTGCAGACCCGATGCCCGACAGCTGCAAAATCTGCGCAGAGCCGATGCTGCCCGCACTCAAAATGACCTCTTGTGTGGCCTTGACCTCGACCATCTCCAGCCCTGTCCAGACCTGAGCGCCCGTGCAACGTTTTTCGCCATTGGCCTGGGTTTCAATCAAGAGCTTGCTCACCTGGGCTTTGTTCCACAACTCAAAGTTGGGGCGTGAATAACAGGTGGGGCGCAAAAACGCCTTGGCCGTGTTCCAGCGCCAGCCGCTGCGTTGGTTCACATCGAAGTAAGACACTCCCTCGTTGTTGCCCCGGTTGAAGTCGTCGGTGGCGGGAATGCCCGCCTGCTGGGCCGCTTGCGAAAACGCGTCCAGCACGTCCCAGCGCAGGCGTTGCTTTTCAATGCGCCATTCGCCACCTGTGTTGCGTCCACGCAGCGTGTGCAAATAACTGCCTTTGGGCAAATCGGTGGGTGCCAGCAACTCGGACTTGGCCCCTTTGGCCCCGTGAAACTCGTTGGCCCCGTTGTAGTGGTCTTCGTGCAGTTTGAAGTAGGGCAAGGCTTGGGCCCAGCGCCAAGCATCGTTGCCCGTGATCTGGGCCCACTGGTCGTAGTCGCGCGATTGGCCGCGCATGTAAATCATGCCGTTGATGCTGGAGCACCCACCCAGCACCTTGCCACGCGGATAACGCAGGCTGCGCCCGTTCAGGCCCTCGGCGGCTTCGGTTTGGTACAGCCAATCGGTGCGTGGGTTGCCAATGCAGTACAGGTAGCCCACGGGAATATGGATCCAGTGGTAATCGTCTTTTTTGCCGGCTTCGATCAACAGCACGCGTTGGCTGGCATCAGCGCTCAGGCGGTTGGCCAACAGGCATCCAGCGGTGCCACCGCCAACGATGATGTAGTCAAAGGTGTTGTCGTTCATGATGTTGTTCGTGGGGTCTGCTGATTTGAAAAGCGAAGTTCGCTGGGCGTCTGACTGTAATGGATGAGGTGAAGGGTCGGCGCTGAAGGTCACGATCCAAGTGAACAGTTGAATTTTGAGGCCGCAAGGGGGTTTGGCGTGCAAATTGGGCGACGCCTTTCAAGCATGCGCATCAAACGGTACTGAGTAATTACCCTTGGAAAATGTGGTTTTCTCGCGATGTGAAAAAAATACCAAGGGTTAACACTCGGTATGTAAGCCCGTGTTGGTTGCCTGTCAGACAGGGGCAAGTGCCAGCATCAAGAATCGGCTCAAGTTCTCGTGTTGGGGACTCTTTTTTGGAGACAGCTTCATGGCTACAACTGCACCCCGCCCGATGTCGGCGGAAGAGAAGAAGGTGATTTTTGCCTCTTCTCTGGGTACCGTTTTCGAATGGTATGACTTCTATTTGTACGGCTCATTGGCCGCGATCATTGCCAAGCAATTCTTCAGCGGCTTGGACGAAGGCTCTGCTTTCATCTTCGCGCTGTTGGCGTTTGCTGCTGGTTTCATCGTGCGTCCTTTCGGCGCGATCTTCTTCGGCCGTTTGGGCGACATGATCGGCCGCAAGTACACCTTCTTGGTCACCATCCTGATCATGGGTGCATCGACCTTCATCGTGGGCATCTTGCCCAACTACGCCAGCATTGGTGTGGCCGCCCCCGTCATCCTGATCTGCCTGCGCTTGTTGCAAGGTTTGGCTTTGGGTGGTGAGTACGGTGGTGCTGCCACTTACGTGGCCGAGCACGCTCCTCACGGCAAGCGTGGTGCTTACACCGCCTGGATCCAGACCACAGCAACATTGGGCTTGTTCCTGTCCTTGATGGTGATCTTGGGTACACGGACCATCATCGGCGAAGAAGCTTTTGCTGACTGGGGCTGGCGCGTTCCGTTCATCGTCTCGATCATCATGTTGATCATCTCGGTCTTCATCCGTTTGAGCATGAACGAATCGCCTGCTTTCGTGAAAATGAAAGCCGAAGGCAAAACCTCCAAGGCCCCTCTGTCCGAGTCTTTCGGCCAGTGGAAAAACCTGAAGATCGTGATCTTGGCCCTGATCGGTTTGACTGCGGGTCAAGCTGTGGTTTGGTACTCCGGTCAGTTCTACGCTTTGTTCTTCTTGACACAAGCGTTGAAGGTGGACGGCGCCACTGCCAACATCATGGTTGCTGTGTCTTTGATCATCGGCACACCGTTCTTCATCGTGTTCGGTGCCTTGTCTGACAAGATTGGCCGCAAGCCGATCATTTTGGCCGGTTGCTTGTTGGCCGCTTTGACATACTTCCCTGTGTTCAAGGCATTGACCAAGGCTGCTAACCCAGACTTGTACGCTGCCCAAGCCGCATCACAAGTGGTTGTTGTTGCTGATCCAGCCGAGTGCTCGTTCCAGTTCAACCCCACAGGCACCAAGAAGTTCACTTCTTCTTGCGACATCGCCAAGCAACGTTTGGCTGGCGCATCGGTGAGCTACTCGAACGAAGTCGCACCTGCTGGCACACCTGCCATCATCAAGGTGGGCGAGACCGTCGTGAAGGTCAAGTACACAGCTGAAGACGTGGCTGCTGCCAAGGCCAAGGCCGAGGAAAAGCTGGCTGCTCTGAACGCTGCAGAACCCAAAGACGCCAAGGCGATCGAAGCTGCCACCAAGTCTGTCAAAGAACTGAGCAACGAGAAGGCCGCTGGTGCAACACTGTTGGCTTCCAACCTGGGCGCTGCTCTGAAAGGTGCCAACTACCCTGTCAAAGCCGACATGGCCAAGTTCGACAAGGTTACCGTCATCATCATCCTCACCTACTTGGTGTTGTTGGTGACCATGGTGTACGGTCCTATCGCCGCCATGCTGGTTGAGATGTTCCCCACCCGTATCCGTTACACCTCCATGTCCTTGCCTTACCACATCGGTAACGGCTGGTTCGGCGGCTTGTTGCCCACCACCGCCTTCGCGATCGTGGCTCAGACCGGTAACATGTACAACGGCTTGTGGTACCCGATCATCATCGCCGGTGCAACCGTCGTGATTGGTGGTCTGTTCATCAAAGAGACCAAAGACGTCGACATCTACGCAGACGACTGATCTTTGTTGTAAGCATCCCGGGGTGACTCGGGTGCTAAATTCAAGGCCTTCCCCCTGTGGAGGGCCTTCTTTATTTTGGAGATGAATGATGTGGAAAATTGTTGTTGGATTCGTGATCTTTGCTGGCTTGGCTTTGTACGTCATCAGCAAAGGCGGTGACAGCCTGGACATGAGCGGCGAAAAGCACGGCGCTGATGCTGTGCATGTAGAGCCCGCCAAAGCCGATGCACCCGCCGCAGCTCCTGCTGCTGCACCAGCATCTGACGCCAGCGCTGCCAAGTAAGCACACCGCTGTCTCAGGGCTTTTGGCCCTGACGAGCGATCCCAAGCCACGCCAATGCGTGGCTTTTGTTTTGTAAGAGCGACGCCCCCGTCGCGATAAGCCCCGCAGACCACCACCCATCGCCCCAAGGTCATGGCTCCCACAAAATGCAGGGCCTTCCCCCCGTAGGAGCGACGCCCTCGTCGCGATAAGCCCCGCAGACCACCCCCCATCGCCCCGAGGGCGGGGCTCCTACAAAATGCAGGGCATTCCCCCCTGTAGGAGCGACGCCCCCGTCGCGATAAGCCCCGCAGACCACCCCCCATCGCCCCGAGGGCGGGGCTCCTACAAAATGCAGGGCATTCCCCCCTGTAGGAGCGACGCCCCCGTCGCGATAAGCCCCGCAGACCACCCCCCATCGCCCCAAGGTCATGGCTCCCACAAAATGCAGGGCATTCCTCCCTGTAGGAGCGACGCCCCCGTCGCGATAGGCCCCGCAGACCACCCCCCATCGTCCCGAGGGCGGGGCTCCCACAAAATGCAGGGCATTCCTCCCTGTAGGAGCGACGCCCCTGTCGCGATGGTGCGCTAGCAGACCATAGCCAATCGCCCCGAGGTCGAGGCTCCCCTCAGTCAGCGGCGGGTTTATCCTGCCGCCCTAGAATGCTTGGCCCTCACCCCATAAAGCCCGTCCATGTCCCAAGGTCTCATCCGCATCCGTGGTGCCCGTCAGCACAACCTCAAAAACCTCGATCTGGACATCCGCACGGGCGAGCTGACGGTGGTCACCGGCCCCAGCGGCTCCGGCAAGTCGAGCTTGGTGTTCGACACGCTTTACGCCGAAGGCCAGCGCCGCTATGTAGAGACCTTCAGCGCCTACGCCCGCCAGTTCTTGGACCGCATGGACAAACCGGCGGTCGATAAGGTCGAAGGCGTGCCTCCGGCGATTGCCATCGACCAGACCAACCCGGTGCGCAGCTCGCGCTCCACCGTGGGCACCATGACCGAGCTGAACGACCATTTGAAGCTGTTGTTTGCCCGCCTAGGTCAGTTGTTTGACAAAGACACCGCACAACCCGTGCGCCACGACAACCCCGACACCATTTACGCCGAGCTGGCCCAGCGTGCCGCGCAGGCGGGCGACCCGCGCCTGTACCTGACCTTCCCGGTGGAGCTGCCCGCCAACACCAGCGCAGAGCAGGTTGAGCAGTGGCTGTCGGCCAGCGGCTTCACCAAAGTGCAGGCGGAACGCGAAGTGGCCACACCCACCGGCCCGCGCAAAGTGCTGGACGTGATCGCCGACCGTTTCCGTTTGGGCAAAGCCGAAAAAGCCCGCGTGGTCGAAGCCATCGAAGTGGCCTTGAAGCGCGGCGGCCGCCTGAATGTGTATGCAGAGAAATTGGGGTCAGATCCCAATTTCTCCGCCGCTTCCTCCCCTGAGCCCGCCTTCGACATATGGCGCTTTTCGACCGGCCTGCATTGCCCCGACAGCGACCAGCGTTACACCGACCCGATCCCGTCGATGTTCTCCTTCAACTCCGCCGTGGGCGCGTGCGAGACCTGTCGGGGTTTTGGGCGGGTGATTGGTGTCGACTACGGCCTGGTCATTCCCAACCCCAAGCTCACGCTGCGGGCTGGGGCCATCAAGACGCTGCAAACGCCCGCGTGGCAAGAAAACCAGGACGACCTGATGCGCCACGCCGAGGCCGCAGGCATTCCGCGCGACACGGCGTGGGACAAGCTGACGCAAGCCCAGCAAGACTGGGTGATCAACGGTTCGCCCGAGTGGAAGGGCCGCTGGAACCACCAGTGGTATGGCGTGAAGCGCTTTTTTGAGTACCTGGAGAGCAAGGCCTACAAGATGCATATCCGGGTGCTCTTGTCCAAGTACCGCAGTTACACCGAGTGCCCAACGTGCCAAGGGGCGCGTTTGAAGACCGAGAGTTTGCTGTGGCGCATTGGCAGCCATTCGGATGCCGATGGCGTTTTGCCGGTGGAAAAGCGTTTCATGCCCGCAGGTGTGAAGTGGACGCGTGCGCAGTTGGAGGCGCTGCCGGGTTTGAGTTTGCACGACATGATGATCATGCCGCTCGATCGACTGCGATTGTTTTTTGACCGGTTGTCGGCGTCGGGTCAGGCGTCTTTGGTTTCTGGGTTGTTGAGCAATTTGGGGGAGGCTCCGGCCGGGGATGGGCTGGGCTCCTCATACGGCGGGGGTACGCCAAAATCGTCGCCCAGCCCATCCCCGGCCGAAGCCGTAGGGGCGGGTGCACAAGCAGAAGCGCAGACTAAGGCACAGGCAGCGACAGAGAGTGCGATAGAGATGTCGCCAGACGATCGATCCACCACAAGGTCTGCGTCAGAGCGGGGGGCGGGCGACGATTTTGGCGTACCCCCGCCGCATGAGGAGCCCGCCCCCCGCTCTGATGCAGACCGAACCGCCGAAGAAACCACAGATGCCACAGCACAGGACTCAACAAAAGGCCCAAGCGCCGAACAAAAAGCCCTGCAACTGCTGCTCGAAGAAATCACCACCCGCCTCAAATACCTGTGCGACGTGGGCATTGGTTACCTCACCCTCGACCGCCAAAGCCGGACGCTCAGCGGCGGCGAAGTGCAGCGCATCAACCTCACCACCGCACTGGGCACTAGCCTCGTCAACACCTTGTTCGTGCTGGACGAGCCCAGCATCGGTCTGCACCCGCGCGACATGCACCGCATCACCTTGGCCATGCACCGCCTGCGCGACGCGGGCAACACCCTGGTCGTGGTCGAGCACGACCCGGCCGTGATGATGGCCGCCGACCGCATGATCGACATGGGCCCCGGCCCCGGTGAGCGCGGCGGGCAGATCGTTTTTGACGGCACCACCGCCGACCTGCGCAACGCAGACACGCTCACCGGCGCTTATTTGGGTGGGCGCAAACAAGTGGGCCTGGGCTTCAAGCGCATGGTCACCGACAGCACGCCGCGCTTGATTTTGGAAGGCGCACGCGAGCACAACCTGCAAAACATCAGCGTGGACTTTCCGCTGCAGCGCCTGGTCACCATCACCGGCGTGAGCGGCTCGGGCAAATCGAGTTTGATCCAGGACGTGCTGGCCCCGGCGCTCATGCGCCACTTTGGCAAAGCCACCGAAACCCCGGGCGCACACGACCGATTGTTGGGTGCCGACCACCTGAGCGATGTGGTGTTTGTGGACCAGTCGCCCATCGGCAAAACCGCCCGTTCTAACCCCGTGAGCTATGTGGGTGCGTGGGACGCGATCCGCGAGATTTTTGCGACCGCGCCGCTGTCGCGCCAGCGTGGCTACACCGCCAGCAAGTTCAGCTTCAACGGCGGCGATGGCCGCTGCCCCACCTGCGGCGGCTCGGGTTTTGAGCACGTCGAGATGCAGTTTTTGAGCGATGTGTATTTGCGTTGCCCCGATTGCGATGGCAAGCGCTACCGTCCTGAAATTCTGGAAATCACCGTCGAGCGCCAAGCCCTGGGCCAGGCGCAGCCGCGCCACCTGAACGTGGCCGATGTGCTGGACTTGACGGTGAGCGAAGCCGCCGCTTTGTTCGCGCAAGACCGCGACGTGATCCGCGCCCTGCAGCCCATTGTCGATGTGGGCCTGGAATACGTGAAGCTGGGCCAGCCTGTGCCCACCTTGTCGGGCGGTGAGGCGCAGCGCCTCAAGCTCGCGGGCTTTTTGGCTGAAGCCGCCAAAAGCGCGTCCAAGAGCCGCCAGAGTTTGGCCCGCAAAGGCACGCTGTTTTTGTTTGACGAGCCGACCACCGGCTTGCACTTTGACGACATCGCCAAGCTCATGCGGGCTTTGCGCAAGCTGCTCGAAGCGGGGCATTCGCTCATCGTCATCGAGCACAACCTGGATGTGATCCGCGCCAGCGATTGGCTGATCGACCTGGGGCCAGAGGGTGGTTATGCCGGGGGGCTGATCGTGGCCCAAGGCACGCCAGAAGATGTGCGGCAACATGCGACATCGCACACGGGGCTGGCGCTGCGGGAGTACGCCGAGTCGATGGGGGAGGTCGGTGTTGTGTCTGAGCGTTTGAGTGTCTATGGGGGCGAGTTCGATGTTCTGGCTGGGCGGTCGGGTGTTCGTGGGGGCGAGGCTGCGGTGTCAGCGGGTTCCTCATACGGCGGGGGTACGCCAAAATCGTCACCCGCTGACACCGCAGCCTCGCTCGCGAGCGTTCGAAGTCAGGGCAGTGCTAAGGGCTTGACCCCGCAACGTCGCGCACCTGTGTTGAACAACAACATCCAAATCGTCAACGCCAAAGAGCACAACCTCAAAAACCTGAGCGTGGACATTCCACGCGGCAAGTTCAACGTGGTCACCGGCGTCAGTGGTTCTGGCAAATCCACGCTGGCGTTTGACATCTTGTTCAACGAAGGCCAGCGTCGCTATTTGGAAAGCCTGAACGCCTACGCCCGAAGCATCGTGCAACCCGCTGGCCGCCCCGAGGTGGATGCGGTGTACGGCATCCCGCCCACCGTGGCGATTGAGCAGCGGCTGTCACGCGGTGGCCGCAAATCGACCGTGGGCACGACCACCGAGGTTTGGCATTTCTTGCGTCTCTTGTACGTCAAGCTGGGCATTCAGCATTGCGTGCACGACAACACGCCCGTGCAACCGCAAACGCCCGACAGCATCATCGCGCAGCTCATGACGCAGTTCCGGGGGCAACACATCGGCCTGCTGGCCCCCTTGGTCGTCAACCGCAAAGGTGTTTACACCGAGCTGGCCGACTGGGCGCGGCCGCGTGGCTTCACACACCTGCGCGTCGATGGCGACTTTTTGCCCACACAAGGTTTTCCGCGCATCGACCGCTTCAAAGAACACAACATTGAACTGCCCGTGGCCAGTCTCGATGTGTTGCCCACCAACGAGACTGCGCTGCGCCAAGCCCTGAGCAAAACACTGGAACACGGCAAAGGCGTGGTGCATGTGCTGAGCGATTTGGACGGCTTGCGCGAAGCCATGTTCAGCGGAGAATCCACCGCCCGCATCGGCCAGCACCGCGTGTTTTCGACCCTGCGGGCTTGCCCAGCCTGTGACACCTCGTATGCCGAACTCGACCCGCGCTTGTTCTCGTACAACAGCAAACACGGCTGGTGCCCCGACTGCGTGGGCACGGGCGTCAAGCTCAGCAAAGACGAGCGCCAAGTGTTTGACGACTCGGTGCGTGACGACAAAGACAAAGGCCGCGAGCAAACCTTTGCCGAGCCGGAGATCGAAGACCTGGCCAATGTGGCCTGCCCCACTTGCGAAGGCACACGCCTGAACGCCACGGCCCGCGCCGTGCGCTTGGGCGCAGCGCCGGGCCAAGGCTGGCGCATCACCGACATCGCCAGCTTGTCCGTCACCGATGTGCGGCATTGGGTGGACAAGCTGCAGCTGACAGGCCGCGACGCCGATATCGCCCGCGACTTGGTGCCCGAGATCAAGAGTCGCCTGGAATTTTTGGAAGAAGTGGGTCTGGGTTACCTCACCCTCGACCGGGGTGCGCCCACGCTCTCTGGCGGCGAGGCGCAGCGCATCCGCTTGGCCGCGCAGTTGGGCAGCAACTTGCAGGGCGTGTGCTACGTGCTCGACGAGCCGACCATCGGCCTGCACGCCCGCGACAACCAGATCTTGCTCAACGCCCTGCACAAGTTGGGCGACAAAGGCAACACCCTGGTGGTGGTGGAGCACGACGAAGACACCATTCGCCGAGCCGACCACATCATCGACATCGGCCCGAGTGCTGGCAAACGCGGTGGTCGTTTGGTGGCACAAGGCTCGGTGGCCGACATCACGGCGTCTGCCGATTCGCAAACCGGCCGCTATCTGTTGCACGCGATGAAGCATCCAATGCAAGCCCGCAGGGTGGTGGATGCTTCTGCGCGGGGCAATGCCGGGAAATTGGGGTCAGATCCCAATTCTTTGCCAGCTGCTACGGCCGCTGAAACCGCGATCACAGCGGCAACGACCGCAGCCAAAGTGAAGGGCAAAAAGAAAGCCGCCTCACCCGTTGTGGCAACAACGCCCGAAACGCCCACACTTCAATGGCTCACCCTCACCGGTGCCAACCTGCACAACCTGCGCCAAGTCGATGTGCAAGTGCCCCTCAAACGCTTGGTCGCCGTCACCGGTGTCAGCGGCTCCGGAAAATCCACCCTGGCCCGTGATGTGCTGCTGGCCAATGTGCAAGCCCTGGTCAGCCAGCGCTCCACCTTCGCAGGCCGCACCGCGCAAGACGCCGGCCAACGCGTGGCTTTGACCGCGTGCAGCGATGTGCAAGGCTTTGAAACCATCGACCGCGTGCTCGAAGTGGACCAAACCCCGATCGGCAAAACCCCGCGTTCCTGCCCCGCTACCTACATCGGCTTTTGGGACACCATCCGCAAACTGTTTGCCGAAACGCTTGAGGCCAAAGCCCGAGGCTACGCCGCTGGGCGCTTCAGCTTCAACACCGGCGAAGGCCGTTGCCCCAGCTGCGAAGGGCAGGGCATGCGCACCATCGAGATGAGCTTTTTGCCCGACGTGAAAGTGCCCTGCGAAACCTGCCGAGGCGCTCGCTTCAACCCCGAGACCCTGGCCGTGACCTGGCGTGGCAAAAGCATTGGCGACGTGTTGCAGATGGAAGTGGACGAGGCCGTGGACTTTTTTGCCACCATGCCCAGCATCGCCCACCCGCTGCAGCTGCTCAAAGACGTGGGCTTGGGTTACCTGACACTGGGTCAGCCCTCACCGACCCTGAGCGGCGGCGAAGCCCAGCGCATCAAGCTGGTGACCGAGCTGACCAAGGTGCGCGACGAAGTGGGCAAGCGCGGCAACAAAGCCCCGCACACCCTGTATGTGCTGGACGAACCCACGGTGGGCCTGCACATGGCCGACGTGGACAAACTCATCAGCGTGCTGCACCGTTTGGTGAATGCGGGCCACAGCGTGATCGTGATCGAGCACGACCTCGACGTGATCGCCGAAGCCGACTGGGTGATTGACCTGGGACCGGAAGGCGGCAACGCAGGCGGCCGCATTGTGGCCGCCATGACGCCCGAAGCCTTGGTGATCCTGGGCACCCACACCGGCAAGGCTCTGGCACCCGTGCTGGCCCGTGTCTGACCTCCGAGCCCCCCTGTAGACATGATGGATGACCTGCCCACCTGACAAACGTGGGTTAAGTTAATGGGTGTGAAACCTTTATCAACTCAGTGCCACAACTCAGGAGGCAGATCATGAAACAGTTTAACGAAATCTACGTGGGCCTTGATGTTCACAAAGACACCATCGCGGTTGCCATTGCACGCGGTTTGCGCACGAAACCAAATTACTTTGGCGAGGTGCCCAACACGCCAACGGCCATCGCCAAGTTGCTCAAACAACTGAGCCCCGATGGCGAGGTTTTGAACTTTTGCTACGAAGCGGGTCCATGTGGTTATGAGGTCTACCATCAGGTCACCCGGCAGGGCCACGCCTGTGACGTCGTGGCCCCCTCCTTGATTCCGAAGATGCCAGGCGTGCGCATCAAAACCGATAGGCGTGACGCCATGAGCCTGGCCAAGTTGCACGCCGATGGCAGCTTGACGGCCGTGTGGGTACCAGACAAAGAGCAAGAGGGCATCCGAGATCTGAGCCGGGCACGTGAAGATTTCAAACAAACCGAGACCAAGGCACGCCAACGCTTGGGAGCGTTTTTGCTGCGCAACGGCAAGGTCTTCACCGGCAAAAGCAAGTGGACCGTGGCGTACTGGCGCTGGATAGAGACGCTCACGTTTGAGACGCCCACGCAGCACATCGTGATGCAAGAGTACGTGGAGGCACTCAAGGAGGCCAGTCGGCGCGTGTTGGGCATGGAAAAGCAAATCTTGCTGGCCGTGCGGGGCTGGAGCCTGGAGCCAGTGTTGAACAGCCTGTTGGCCATGAGAGGGGTGAACACGATCACTGCGGTGACTTTGTTGGCCGAGCTGGGGGACATCACGCGCTTTGACAACCCCAAGCAGCTGATGTCGTATTTGGGGCTGGTGCCCAGCGAATACAGCAGCGGCAGCAAAAGGCAGCAAGGCGCGATCACCAAGACGGGCAACGGGCACGTTAGGCGGGTGCTGATCGAGGCGGCCTGGAACTACCGATTCCCGGCACGCAAGAGCCGCACGATAGAGATGCGGGCAGAAAAGACCAGCGAGCGGGTGCAGGCCATTGCGTGGGAGGGGCAAAAGAGACTGTGCGGGCGGTATCAAAAACTGCTGACGTCGGGCAAGCTCAAACAAAAAGTGTGCACGGCGGTGGCCCGCGAGATGGTGGGCTTTGTCTGGGCGATTGCGTGCGAGGCCAGTGGCCGGGTGCACGGTAGCCGGGCAACGGCATGAACAAGAGGTCGGTGATTGTGGTTCAGGGGCTGCGCAGGCAGAACTGCAGAACCCCAGATGCTCCTATGTGGCGCTCACTCGCAAGGGGGAGATGACCCACGACTGTAGAGATGGGCAGCTGCGCGACCGAAGACAAGGCATGTGGTAACCAACCCACGAATACCAGATTGATCTACCGTCGCCCAATCAGCCTCGTAGTCCCTGAACCACAGTCACTGACCGAGAAGACAAAAGAAACAGAGAAAGCTGAAAAACAACCGGTACCTATTGACAGGTCAATCCATACCAGGAGCCCCGCCCCCGGGGCGATGTGTCGTGGTCTGCGAGGCTGATCGCGACGGGGGCGTCGCTCCTACAAACGGCCCCTGTTTTGCATCAAAGACCCGGCAACACGTAATCGGCCAATTGTTCGCGCAAACGGGTCTTGAGCATCTTGCCGGTGCCGCCCAAAGGAATGGCATCGACAAAGACCACGTCGTCCGGAATCTGCCATTTGGCGGTCTTGCCGTCGTAAAAAGCAATGAGCTCTTCACGGCTGAGCTCCGCGCCCGGTTTCTTGACCACACACACAATCGGCCGCTCGTCCCACTTGGGGTGGCGCATGCCAATGCAAGCGGCCATGGCGACCGCCGGGTGGGCCATGGCGATGTTTTCCACATCGATCGAGCTGATCCACTCGCCGCCGGACTTGATCACGTCTTTGCTGCGGTCGGTGATTTGCATGAAGCCATCGGCGTCGATGGTGGCCACATCGCCTGTGGGGAACCAGCCGTCCACCAAGGGGGTGCCGCCTTCTTGTTTGTAATAAGAGGCAATCACCCAGGGGCCTTTGACCAGCAGGTCGCCTGCGGCCTTGCCATCGTGCGGCAGGGTGTGGCCGTCGGCATCGACGATCTTCATGTCAATGCCAAAAATGCAGCGGCCTTGCTTCATGCGCAGTTTCATCTGCTGCTCGGCGGGCAGGCTCAGGTGCTTGTTTTTCAGCGTGCACACGGTGCCCAGTGGGCTCAGCTCGGTCATGCCCCAGGCGTGCAACACGTCCACTTGATAGTCTTCGCGGAAGGCATCGATCATGGCGGGCGGGCAGGCCGAGCCACCAATCACGGTGCGGTTCAGGCGGCTGAACTTCAGGCCTGCCGGCTTCATGTGGCCCAGCAACATTTGCCACACAGTGGGCACACCGGCGGCAAACGTCACGCCTTCAGATTCGATCAGCTCATACACCGATTTGCCGTCCAGCGCCGGGCCAGGGAACACCAATTTGGACCCCGCCATGGCCGCGCTGTAGGGAATGCCCCAGGCGTTGACGTGGAACATGGGCACCACCGGCAAGATGGCGTCGCGCGCCGAAATGCACATCGAGTCGGGCAAGGCAGCGGCATAGGCGTGCAGCACGGTAGAGCGGTGGCTGTACAAAGCGCCCTTGGGGTTGCCCGTGGTGCCGCTGGTGTAGCACAAGCTGCAGGCGGTGTTTTCGTCGAGCTGCGGCCAGGTGTAGCTGCTGCTTTGCTGGCCCATCCAGGCTTCGTAACTCACCAAATTCGGGATGCCGGTGTCAGCGGGCAGTTTGTCGGCGTCGCACAAAGCCACGTAGTGCGTCACTGTTTTGCAATGCGCGTGCAAGGCCTGCACCAAGGGCAAAAACGTCATGTCAAAGCACAGCACCTGGTCTTCGGCGTGGTTGGCAATCCAGGCCATTTGCTCCGGGTGCAGGCGCGGGTTGAGGGTGTGCAGCACACGGCCCGAGCCGCTCACGCCAAAGTACAACTCCAGGTGGCGGTAGCCGTTCCAGGCCAAAGTGGCCACGCGGGCGCCTTGCGGAATGTTTTGACCGTCCAGGGCATTGGCCACTTGGCGCGAGCGGCGAGCCACTTGGGCCCAATCACTGCGGTGAATGTCACCCTCTACGCGGCGTGACACGATCTCGCTGTCGCCGTGGTGTTTCTCTGCAAATTCGATCAAAGAAGAAATCTGCAGCGATTGTTGTTGCATCAGTCCCAGCATGGGGGGTCTCCTGTCAGGGCGGTGGTTGGGTAAAAAAATCATTGTGCACCGGCGACACAGCGCGCCCCTAGTTAAAACCCGCCAAACAGCGGGTGCTTGTCAAGGGCGTGACAATCGGTCCCCATGTCATCTGCCCCTTTGGAAACCCCCACCAACCCTGCCAGCCCCTTGCCCGTGCTGGACTGGACACACCGCCTGACCCAATTGGGCCCCCGTTTTTGGACCCCCTTGCAGCCCACGCCCGTGGCCGCGCCACGCTGGGCCGCCCGCAACACCGATTTGCTGGCCCAACTGGGCTGGCCCGACGCGTTGTTTGACGACGACCACCTGCAAGCCTTCGCGGGCAATGCGCTCATGGTCGGCTCTCACCCACTGGCCACCGTTTACAGCGGGCACCAATTTGGTCAATGGGCCGGGCAGCTGGGAGACGGGCGGGCCATCTGGCTGGGCGAGGCCCAATCTGTGCAAGGCCCGCAAGAGATTCAGCTCAAAGGCGCGGGCCGCACACCCTACTCGCGCGGCGGCGATGGCCGGGCTGTGCTGCGCTCCAGCATCCGCGAATACCTGTGCAGCGAAGCCATGCACGGCCTGGGCATTGCCACCACCCGGGCGCTGTGCCTGGTGGCTTCGCCCGAACCCGTGCGCCGCGAAACCCTCGAAACCGCCGCCATCGTCTCCCGCGTCGCCCCCAGCTTTTTGCGCTTTGGCCACTTCGAGCATTTTTCAGCCCAAGGCGACACCGACAGCCTGCGCACCCTGGCCGACCACACCATCGCCCACCACCTGCCCGAATGCCTCGAACGCGCCGAGCGCTGGCAAGGCAATGTGTACGCCGCCCTGCTCGATGAAGTGCAAGAGCGCACCGCCCAATTGCTCGCCCAATGGCAGACGGTGGGCTTTTGCCACGGCGTCATGAACACCGACAACATGAGCCTGCTGGGCTTGACCATCGACTACGGCCCCTTCCAGTTCATGGACAGCTTTGACCCCGGTCACATCTGCAACCACTCGGACCACCAAGGGCGCTACGCCTACGGACGCCAACCCAACGTGGCCTATTGGAATTTGTACTGCCTGGCGCAGGCGCTGGCCCCCTTGATCGATGACCACGACATGACGCTGCAGGTGCTGGAGGGCTATAAAACCCTGTTCCCCCGCTACTTGGGCGATGCCATGCGGGCCAAACTGGGCTTGACCGGCGACTTGGCCCCCGAATCCGAGCGTGAAGCCGACTGGACCCTCGTTGAAGACGTGATGCAGCTCATGGCGGCTGAAAAAGTGGACTTCACCCTGTTTTGGCGGCAACTGAGCCAAGCGGTGGTGCATCAATCGACCGCTTCTGCTTTGAGCGATGCGGGCTGGAGCGCTGTGACCGACCTGGTCCTGGACCGCCCTCGCCTGCTGGCTTGGTTGGCGCGGTACACCGAACGGGCTGGACGTGCGCATTTTTCAGCCATGGGACCACAGATGTTGCGCACCAACCCGAAGTTTGTGCTGCGCAACCACTTGGCCGAGGTGGCCATTCGCCAAGCCCAAGCGGGTGACTTCTCGGAAATCGAGACCCTCTACAACTTGTTAAAGTCCCCCTTCGACGAGCATCCAGGCTGTGAGGCCTATGCCGACCTTCCGCCCGACTGGGCGGCCCAACTGGAAATCAGCTGTTCATCATGAACCAAATCACCAAAACCGACCAAGAGTGGCGCGAACTGCTGGCCGCCAAAGGGGCTGAGCCTGTGGCCTACGCCGTCACTCGCCAAGCCGCCACCGAGCGCCCGTTCACCGGCAAATACGAGGGCCATTGGTCCAGCGGCATTTACCGCTGCATCTGCTGCGACGCCGAGCTGTTCAAGTCGGGCACCAAGTTTGACGCGGGGTGCGGCTGGCCAAGCTTTTACCAAGCGGCCTCCGAAGGGGCCATCGAAGAGCGCGTGGACACCAGCCACGGCATGCGCCGGGTGGAAACCGTGTGCGCCCAATGCGGCGCGCACCTGGGCCATGTGTTCGAAGACGGCCCTGCCCCCACGGGCTTGCGTTACTGCATGAACTCCGCCTCGTTAGACTTCGAGGCTTCCTGACCCAACCGGCTGTGCATGACTGGCACGGCCTTGCGACCCATTTCATGAAATTCATCCTCGACTTTTTCCCCATCCTGCTGTTTTTTGGCGCGTACAAGATGGGCGACATCTACACCGCCACGGCGGTGCTCATGGCAGCCACCGTGCTGCAAACGGCCATCATTTACAAAATGGACGGCAAACTGCAGACCATGCACAAGATCACGCTGGTGCTTGTGCTGGGCTTTGGTGCCCTGACCCTGGGCCTGCACGACGAGCGCTTCATCAAGTGGAAACCCACCTTGTTGTACTCAGGTTTGGCCATTGCCTTGGCTGTGGCGCATTGGTTTTTGAAGAAAAACTTTTTGCACATGCTGCTGGGCGCGCAACTGCAGCTGCCCCATGCCGTGTGGAACCGCCTGAACCTGTCGTGGATGGTGTATTGCGTTTTCATGGCCACCATCAACGCTTACGTGGCGCACTACTTCAGCACCGAAGACTGGGTCAACTTCAAGCTCTGGGGTTACGTGTTCCCGGTGGTCTTTATATTGGGACAAGGCCTGTACATCTCGCGCTACTTGCCCAAAGACGAGGACAAACAGCCATGAACCAGACCACTTTGCCCCTCAGCGCCCAAATCCACGCCCGCCTGACCGAGCGTTTGCAACCTACCGAGTTGCGCGTCACCGACGAGAGCGCTGCACATGCCGGCCACATGGGGGCCAACGACAGTGGCCAAGGTACGCACATGCGGGTGTGCATTGCTTCACCTTTGTTTACAGGCATCAGCCGCGTACAGCGCCATCGCCTTGTGTATGATGCGCTGCAAGATTTCATTGACCAAGGCTTGCACGCTTTGGCCATCGAGCTGATCTGAATCCGGGCCGTCACCCACATCGGTGGCAGCCCCTTTTTTTGAACCCTTCACTTACACCTGACACAACGTCATTGAGGAAAAAACGATGAAAAAGCAAATGCTCAGCGCCGCTTTGGTGGCCTTGCTGGCGACCCCCGTTCTGGCGCAAAACCTGGCAGTCGTCAACGGCAAGCCTGTGCCTTCTTCGCGCGTCAAAGCGCTGCAGCAGCAAGTTGAGGCCTCTGGCCGCCCGGTCACCCCCGAAGTGCTGGCCCAGATCAAAGAAGAGCTGATCGACCGCGAAGTGTTCATGCAAGAAGCCCGCAAGCGCGGCCTGGACGCCTCTGACGACTACAAAACCCAGCTGGAACTGGCCCGTCAAACCATCTTGATTCGCCAATTGTTTGCCGACTTCCAAAAGAAAAACCCCGTCACCGATGCCGACATCAAGGCTGAATACGACAAGTTTGCTGCGGCCAACGGTGGCAAGGAATACCGTGCACGTCACATTTTGGTCGAGACCGAAGCCGACGCTAAAGCCCTGATCGCCGAAATCAAAAAAGGCGGCAGCTTTGAAGAGTTGGCCAAAAAAGCCTCCAAAGACCCAGGGTCTGGTGCCAACGGTGGTGACCTGGATTGGGCCGCAGCGGGCAGCTACGTGCCTGAGTTTTCCGGTGCCATGACCAAGCTGGAAAAAGGCCAGATGACCGACACGCCTGTCAAGAGTCAGTTTGGCTTTCACATCATCCGTGTGGACGACGTGCGTGAAGCCCAGTTGCCCAAGCTCGACGAGGTCAAACCCCAGATTTCACAGCAGCTGCAACAGCAAAAACTGGCCAAGTTCCAGGAAGACCTGCGCAGCAAAGCCAAGATTCAGTGATCTGAGTTCTTGCTGCTTGCAACCCCAAAACGCGGCTTCGGCCGCGTTTTTTATTCGCTGTTAATCCGGCCTTGTAAGATTTGCAGTGAAGGTGGGTCTTGGGCTTGGCGATCAGTCATTGGACGAGTGTGGGGCCCCTGCCCTCGAGGCGATCGTGTTTTTGTAGGCCCCCCGCCCTCGGGGCGATGGTTGGTGGTCTGCGAGGCTTTTCGCGACGGGGGCGTCGCTCCTACGGGGACACTGCCCTGCATTTTGTAGGAGCCCCACCCTCGGGGCGATTCTTGGTGGTCTGCGAGGCTTTTCGCGACGGGGGCGTCGCTCCTACGGGGACACTGCCCTGCATTTTGTAGGAGCCCCACCCTCGGGGCGATTCTTGGTGGTCTGCGAGGCTTTTCGCGACGGGGGCGTCGCTCCTACGGGGACACTGCCCTGGATTTTGTAGGAGCCCCGCCCTCGGGGCGATGGTTGGTGGTCTGCGAGGATTTTCGCGATGGGGGCGTCGCTCCTACAGGGACACTGCCCTGGATTTTGTGGGAGCCCCGCCCTCGAGGCGATTCTTGGTGGTCTGCGAGGCTTTTCGCGACGGGGGCGTCGCTCCTACAGGGACATTGCCCTGGATTTTGTGGGAGCCCCGCCCTCGGGGCGATTCTTGGTGGTCTGCGAGGCTTTTCGCGACGGGGGCGTCGCTCCTACAGGGACATTGCCCTGGATTTTGTGGGAGCCCCGCCCTCGGGGCGATGGTTGAGGGTCTGCCAGCGTTGCCAACTTCACAAGCTGGGATAATCCCAGCCCATGCAGCCTCACCACCTCGAACTCCTTGCCCCCGCCCGCACCTTCGACATCGGCATCGAAGCCATCAACCATGGCGCCGATGCGGTCTACATTGGCGGCCCGTCTTTTGGGGCGCGGTCCACGGCGGACAACAGCATCCAGGATATCGCCAAGCTGGTGCAATACGCGCACCGCTTTCACAGCCGGATTTTTGTCACGCTCAACACCATCTTGCGCGACGACGAGCTGGAAGGGGCCCGCAAGCTGGCCTGGCAGCTCTATGACGCAGGTGTGGACGCGCTGATCGTGCAAGACATGGGTTTGCTGGAGATCGACATGCCGCCGATCCAGCTGCACGCCAGTACCCAAACCGACATCCGCACGCCCGAGAAAGCCAAGTTTTTGCAAGACACGGGTTTGAGCCAGATCGTATTGGCCCGTGAACTCACATTGCCACAGATCAGTGCCATCCGCGATGTGATCGACACCGAACGCACCGTGATCGAATTCTTTGTGCACGGCGCTTTGTGCGTGGCCTACAGCGGCCAATGCTTCATCAGCCATGCCCACACCGGGCGCAGCGCCAATCGGGGCGAGTGCTCACAAGCCTGCCGCCTGCCCTACGAAGTCAAAGACGCACAGGGCCGCATCGTGGCGCACGACAAGCATGTGCTGAGCATGAAGGACAACAACCAGAGCGATAACGTGCGCGATTTGGTGGATGCGGGTATCCGCAGCTTCAAGATCGAAGGCCGTTACAAAGACATGGCCTATGTGAAAAACATCACGGCCCATTACCGCAAGCTGTTTGACGAAGTGCTGGCCGAGCGGCCAGAGCTGGCCCCGTCCTCGCACGGCCGCAGCACTTTCAGCTTCGAGCCCGATCCGAACCAAAACTTCAACCGCGAGTTCACCGACTACTTTGTGCAGGGCCGCAAGGAAGACATCGGCGCGTTTGACACGCCTAAAAACCCCGGTCAGCCCATCGGTTGGGTCAGCAAGGTGACGGCCGAGCACGTCGAAATCACCACCGAAGACCCGGCCACCGAGCTGCACAACGGTGACGGGCTTTGCTACTACGACCTGCAAAAAGAGTTGGTGGGCCTGCAAATCAACCGCGCCGAAGCCGCCAAAGGCAAAGGGGTGTGGAAGCTTTTCCCCAAAGACCCGATGGACGGCTTCAAGGACTTGCGCCAAGGCGTGCAGGTCAACCGCAACCGCGACATGAGCTGGGTGCGCACACTGGACAAAAAGTCTGCCGAGCGCCGCATGGGCGTGTGGATGCAGCTGGCTGAAAACGCCGATGGCTTGCAACTGACGCTGACCGACGAGGTCGGCCACAGCGCCACGGCGCACATGGCCGTCGCCTGGCAAGCCCCCAAAGACTCCGCCCAGGCCGAGGACAAACTCAAAACCGCTTTGGGCAAACTGGGGGACACCCTGTTCGAGCCACTGGACGTGCAGCTCGCCCTGCCCCGCCCCTGGTTTGTGCCGCCTTCCCAGCTCAACGCCTTGCGCCGCGACGCCGTTCAAGCCCTAGAAGATGCCCGTGCCCAAGGCCTGCACCGCCTGCCGCGTGCTGCGCCGGTGGAGCCACCTGTCGCGTACCCCGAAGACACGCTGACCTATTTGGCCAATGTGTTCAACCAAAAAGCCCGTGACTTTTACGCCAAGCACGGCGTCAAGGTGATCGCTGCCGCCTACGAGGCGCAAGAAGAGCTGGGCGAAGTCAGCCTGATGATCACCAAACACTGCGTGCGCTTTAGCCTCAGCCTGTGTCCCAAACAAGCCAAAGGCGTGACGGGCGTGCAAGGGACGGTGAAAGCCGAGCCCATGCAGCTGATCAATGGCAAGGAAAAACTCACCCTGCGATTTGACTGCAAACCCTGTGAAATGCATGTGGTCGGCAAGATCAAAAAGTCGGTACTCAACGCCGTGCCGGAAAGCCCGGTGCAGTTTTACAAGACACGGCCTGTGGTGGGACTGCACTGAACGGCTGAGATCGTTCAGCTCTAGGGGGCAACAAGGCGCATGCCTTGATGGTCGTTTTAAATTTGTTCATTCCATGCTTAAATTGATAAAAATTTTATTTTTATCAATAAATGACCCAGCATGGCTGCCTACAACGTCCAAAGTCTGTTCATCTTCTTTGGCCTGGTTTCCTTGCTTGGGGGTCTGGCGGCGAGTTTGTTTTTTCATCGCCTGGACGCCTCGGCCCGCTATTGGACGGTGGCGGCGTTGCTTTGGGGTGTGACCGGCATACCCACTGTTTTTCGCGATGTTTTGCCTCCGCTGTGGTCTTACAGCATCCCCATCGGTCTCAACAGCGCCAGTTTTGTGTTGATGGGCTTGGGGATCGCACGGCTGTATGACCACTCACCCCAACTACGCCGCTTGATGGCCCTGGCCGCAGGCACGGCGGTGTTCATTGTGCTCATGGAGTGGTGCCGCATCCACCTGGGGCCCAAGGCCAGCTTGTTCTTGTCGGTCATGGCGTTCGGGATTCCCTCTGTGCTGTCGATTTGGCCCGCCCGACAGGTGTACCGCCAAACCAGCAACCCTTTTGCTTGGCACATGCAATGGGTGCTGGGCGGCTTGGGCTTGCTGCATTTTGTTCGGCTTCAGGCCTGGATAGCCCCGTGGCGCATCGAAACCTTCACCCAGGACCATTGGACACTGGCCTTGTGGTCACTGATTTTTGTGTTCGGACTTTTACGCTACGTGATGTATGTGGCCATGCGCATTCAGGAACAAGCCCAAGATTTGTCACAAAAGGCCCTGGAAAGTGCCCGCTTGCAGGCCAACCGCCGCTTGCTTGAAGAGTTGTCACAACACGAACGACAGCGCAGTTTAGGTTTTATTTCGGGTGCCATATGCCACGAATTGAACCAACCCTTGACGGCCATTCAAGGGTACGCGGAGCTGGCGCAGCACCGGGTTCAGACTCAAATGCTGAACGATCCGGCCCTGTCCCAGTGTCTTGAGGGCATTGTCAGTGCCAACCAAAGGGCCAGCGAGATGGTGCGAAGCATTCGCCAATATGCCTCACCGGCGAGCAACACCACAGAGCGCATCAGTTTGCGCGACACGCTGAACAGTGCCTGCACATTGCTTCACATCGAAGCTCAAGAAAATGGCGTCACACTTCAAAAGCCCTTCAACATGCCACAGGCTTGGCTTCAGGCCGATCCGCTGCAGCTGACACTGGTCTGGCAAAACCTGATACGCAACGCCATCACAGCCATGGCGCATTCAACGCAGCGGCAACTGACCATCACTTGGATGCCAGAAGACTCAAATGGGGTTTTGAGCTTTCAAGACACCGGCCCGGGGTTTCCAGCCGACGCTGAAAAATTTGTCATGATGCCCTTCACCAACGATCGGTCCCCGGGCTGGGGCGTGGGACTGTCCGTGGTCCGCCACATCATTGCGGGTGCAGGCGGAAAACTCTGGTTTCACAACCTTCCAGGCGGCGGTGCCTGTGTCAAGGTGCAGCTGCCTTTGTCCGATGCACCCTCTCATGCCCTTGATGATCCTGCCCCGAGGGCGATAAAGTAGCTTTTGCCTTTGTGAGAGTCCCCCTGAGGACGATGACTTTTTGCTTTTGTGGAACCTGCCATCGGTGCGATTGGGCGTAGTCTGCGAGGGTTTTCGCGACGAGGGCGTCGCTCCTACAAGGGAAGGACCTGCATTTTGTAGGAGCCCTGTGCTCGGGGCGATGGCAGTGGTCTGCGATGGTTTTCGCGACGAGGGCGTCGCTCCTACAGGGGAAGGACCTGCATTTTGTGGGAGCCCTGCCGCCTTGGCGATGGGGGTGGCGCACGCCCTGCTTACCTGCGGGCAGAGGATTGGCTGCTGCAAAAAACATCGCTTGGTTTGCAATGTGTTCAGCTGTCTTTTGCCAAAGCGGGCAATGAAGACAGCGACGCTTCAAATTGGGCACGCAAGCTGGCATCGGACACCTCCAGATAACGCATGGCCGATTTGACATCTTTCCAGCCCACATAGGCCATGAGCGCCTTGAGGTCCCAGCCGCTGTCTCGGGCCCAACCGGCAAAGCCCCGGCGCATGGAGTGGCTGCTGTACGCCTCTGAGCCTTCGATGCCCACCTCACAAAACAGACTGCGCAGCAGAGGAATCAAGCTGTCGGCGTTCAAACCCTGCGCGGCAACACGGCCCCAACGGTCAATTTTTCGGTACACCGGCCCTTGGCTCAAGTTGGCCAAAGTGACCCAAGCCTGGTAGGCGCTCACCGGGCACAGTTGCGACAAAGCCGGGCAACTGTGATGTCGCCCCAGGCTTTGACGGTCGGTTTTGCTGCTGCCCAGGTAACACACCAGCCCCTCGCCTGCCGTGATTTGGACATTTTCCACGCGCAAGTTGACCAGCTCATCCGAGCGAAAACCGCGCCAAAAACCCAGCAGCAAGAGACTGCGGTTGCGGGTGTGCCGCAGCAACGCCGCCATGTCTTGCAAGGTCTGGGCCTGTTCAATGCGATCACCCAGCCACTGGTCAATGCGCTGAACCACCTCGATCTCCAGTGGGCGGGCCCTTTTTTCAGCCACCCCATGCAGCGAGCGTATCCCTTTGAACACTTGGCGCACTTTGCTGGCCTTGGTCGGATCAGCAAAGCCATGGTCGACATGCCAGCGCGACAGGGCGGCCAGTCGCTGGCGAAGGGTGTTGATCGCCAAGCTGCCCGCGTGATCGGCCAGGTATCGGCAGATCTCGTCGCTGGTGGTGGGCAACAAGCCACGCCACTCGACTTCGAAATGGCGCACTGCCGCCGCGTAGCTTCTGCGGGTGTTTTCTCGTTCGGCCGCGGCCAGGTACTGCTCGACACGGTCCACGTTCTCTCCAGTTGTGATGCGGGTTGCGCGGTGGCCTCGACCTGGCATGTTATTTGGGCTTTTGCGTCGGCTGACCCGTTTGGGCCATGGCGTGATGCGCATCCATGCCCAAAACCGCTATTTTTTCCATTTTTCCAAGACCTAAAAGGCCGTGTTGACGATCATACATGTGGTAATCCGCCATTACCCCATGTTAAAAATTTTGAATATATTTTATTTTTGACTGAAATTTAGTATGTAATATCATATTACGTACCACAGTACACAAAGAGACATCATGGCCAGATCAGGCATTTACAAGGCAGAAGTCCAGCGGGCAAGAGACGCGCTGTTGGCCATGGGGCGTCACCCCTCCATCGATGCGGTGCGCGAAGAACTGGGCCATACCGGCTCCAAAAGCACGATTCACCGCTTTTTGAAAGAAATTGAAGAGGAAGAAGGTCCCAAAAACGATTCCCCCTTGAGCATCAGCGAAACCCTGCAAGACTTGGTGAGCCGTCTGGCCCATCAGCTCAACGAAGAGGCGCAAACGCAAATCACCCGCGCACAACAAGCGCATGCGGCGCAGCTCAGCGTGCACCAGCAAGAGGCCGAAGCGCTCAGGGCAGAAACACTGGGCCTTCGGCAAGAATTGAAACAAACACACCAGTCTTTGGACACAGAAACAAAGGCACACGCCCACACCCGCCAAGACCTGAACGTCAAGATCCTGGAATGGACACAACTGACACAGCAAGTGATGGACTTGCAGGCCCAGCTTAAAGCCCAAGAAAAACACCGCCTGTCCTTGGAAGACAAGCACCAACATGCCCGCCTGGCGCTGGACCACTTCCGCGAATCCAGCCAAGCCCAGCGCACGCAAGATCAACGCAGGCATGAACAACAAGTCCAATACCTGCAAACCGAATGCCGAACGCTGAGCGAAAGCCTCGCGGCCAAACAGCAAGACCTGGCACTGGCAAACCAGGAAAATGTCCGTCTGTCAGGTGATTTGTCACACAGCCAAAGCGATGCACAACGCTGGCAAGACGAGGCCCTGGCGCTACCCCCCCTCAAAGAACAGCTCCAACAGGCACAAGCTCAAGCCGATTCACGCGCTCAACAACTCGCCGAACTGAGGGTGCTGCAGCAACAATCTGAAGCTTCAGCACAGGCCCTGCAACAAAAAAATCAGGAACTGAGCGCACTTCAACAGCAAGCCGAGTTGACGCAAGCCACGCTTCAATCGGCCTTGTCGGTGCAAGAGCACATGGTGAACAGTTTGCTGGCCAAACTGACGGTCACCACCGCACCCGACAACACCGAGCCCCTCAACCCAGCAGATCCGGCAGACCCGCGATAATCGCAGTCTTTGCGACACACCCAAGCCCCCATGACAAAGCCCGAAGAAAACCCCCGCGAAGCGGAACAGCCAACCCCACCCAGCCCACAGGCCCAGGACGCCCCGTTCATGCGCACCATCAAGACCTATGTGCTGCGGGCCGGGCGCATGGGCTCCGGTCAGGTGCGGGCTTTCGAGCAATTTGGCCCCCGGTTCTTGATTCCTTACGGCCCAGAGCGCCTGGATGTGCCCGCTGCTTTTGGTGGCACCGGCCCATTGATTTTGGAAATCGGATTTGGCATGGGTGATGCCACCGCCAAGATCGCACAAGTGCGTCCCGATGACCACTTTTTATGCTGTGAAGTTCACGAGCCCGGGGTGGGAGCCTTGCTCAAACGCTGCGGCGAGGAGAACATTGCCAACATCCGCATCGTGCAGCATGACGCCATCGAGGTCATGGACAACATGCTGGGACCCGACAGCCTGGACGGCGTGCACATCTTCTTTCCAGACCCCTGGCACAAAAGCCGCCACCACAAGCGCCGCCTGATCCAATCGCCCTTCATCGAGCGCCTGGCCCGGCACATCAAGCCTGGCGGCTACCTGCACTTGGCCACCGACTGGCAACCCTATTCCGAACAAATGATGGGCGTGCTGCGGGCCGAGCCTTTGCTGGTCAACACCAGCGATGCAGCCGACGGCTTTGCCGCCAAACCC
Organism: Limnohabitans sp. 2KL-3; assembly: GCF_001269405.1. NCBI lineage: Bacteria > Pseudomonadati > Pseudomonadota > Betaproteobacteria > Burkholderiales > Comamonadaceae > Limnohabitans > Limnohabitans sp. 2KL-3. The sequence goes on along the minus strand of NZ_CXON01000001.1, from coordinate 43,028 downwards.
GACTACCGGCCCCTGACCAAGTTTGAAAACCGGGGCCTGAAACTCGGCCATGGTGTGTGGGACCTGGTGTTTCGCCGCGTCTGAGATGCGCCATTCAGGGCCCCCCCGTCCCTTTCCCCTGCGCGATGGGGTCAGCGCCAGTGTGGTGTCGGTGCCGCAGGGCGCAGCCCATTTGCTCGATTTTTTGGCCCAGCGCATGCCGGGCATCTCACGCAGCGAATGGGCCGAGCGCTTGTCGCAAGGCTTGGTGCTGCATGAAAACGGCCAAACCGCCCAAGCCGACGAAACCTGCCGCCCCGGCCAACGCCTGTATTACTACCGCCATCTGGCCGATGAACCGGTCTTGCCGTTTCAGGCGCATGCCCTGTTTGAAGACGATCACTTGCTGGTGGTCGACAAACCCCATTTCATGCCAGTCACGCCTTCCGGGGCTTATGTGCAGCAAAGCCTTTTGGTGCAACTGAAAAGGCAAACGAGTTGCGCAGATTTGGTGCCCTTGCACCGCATCGACCGCGAAACCGCAGGTTTGGTGTTATTTGGCAAACGCCTGCAAGAGCGCGACGCCTACCACGCGCTGTTTCGCGACCACCGGATTCACAAGACCTACCACGCGGTGGCGGCGCATGCGCCCCATCTGAACTGGCCACTTGTTCACGCCAGCCGATTGGTTCCGGGTGAGCCGTTTTTCAGAACCCAGGAAGTGCCTGGGCCGACCAACAGCGAAACCCGCATCGCTTTGCTGCACACCCAAGGCCAACGGGCCCTGTACGCGCTGCAGCCCATCAGCGGCAAGCACCACCAGCTGCGGGTGCACATGAACGCCTTGGGCATGCCCATCGAAGGCGACCCTTTTTACCCCACCGTCTTGCGCGGACCAAACGCCCCCGAAGACTTCAGCCAGCCCTTGCAGCTTTTGGCTCAGTCGCTGCGTTTCACCGACCCGGTGACCGGCCAAGCCCGCCAGTGGACCAGCAGACTGCGTTTGTCACTCAGTCCGCCTTGATGCATTGAAGAGATGCGGCCCGCAGCGGTGTGCATGAACGGCTTTTGTGGGAACAACTCCCTTACCCCGATCGTGCCTCGCAGACCACCAAGAATCGCCCCGAGGGCGGGGCTCCCACAATATGCAAACATGCCCCTGTCATTGCAGGTTGCCCCCTGTAACTGCAGACATGCCCCCTGTAGGAGCGACGCCCTCGTCGCGATCAAGCCTCGCAGACCACCAAGAATCGCCCCGAGGGCGGGGCTCCCACAATATGCAGGATTGCCTCCTGTGTGTCCTGAACAAGCCTTTCACATCCAGCTTGACTGGGCCAGATCAATCACCTGGCAACAAACTCGCCAGCAACTGGCTCAGGTGCACGGACTCGCGCTGCGCACCGTCGTGGATCTGGTGGCGGCAGCTGGTGCCGTCGGCGACCACAATCGCATCGGGCTGGGCCCGAACAGCAGGCAGCAAACTCAGCTCGGCCATTTGCATCGAGACTTCGTAGTGGCTGGCCTCGTAGCCAAAGCTGCCCGCCATGCCGCAGCAACTGCTCTCGATCAGCTGGGGCTTGGCCCCTGGAATCCAGCGCAAGACCTCCATCACGGGTGACACCGCGTCAAAGGCTTTTTGGTGGCAGTGACCGTGCAGCAAAACCGGGCGGTCCACCGGGGCGATCTGCGCTTTGAGCGCTTCCAGCTGCCCGGCTTGCGCTTCACGGGCCAAAAACTCTTCAAACAGCAAAGCCTGCTGTGAGATTTTTTGAGCCCCATCACCCAAGCCCATCACCAGCAACTCGTCGCGCAGGGTCAGCAAACACGAGGGCTCCAGGCCCACGATGGACAGCCCTTTTTCGGCAAAAGGCAGCAGGCTTTGCACGACTTCGCTGGCTTTTTCGCGGGCTTTGTCCACCATGCCCGTGGCCAAATAAGTGCGGCCGCAGCACAGGTGCTGGCCGTCGTCTTTCAGTTTGGTCGCCACATGCACGGTGTAACCGGCCGCCTGCAGCACCTTGACGGCCGCGTGGGCGTTGGCCGACTCCAAATAGCCGTTGAAGGTGTCTACAAACAAGACCACGCCGCGCGCGGCGGCCAACACCTCTTCGCGGCTGGCGGTGGCTTGTGCAGCGCTTGGCGGGGTGTTGAAGAAGTGACGCATTTGCCATTCGGGCAAGCTGCGTTTGGCCGACAGGCCCAAGAGCTTTTCAGTCAAAGCGGCCAGCAGCGGCATGCGGTTGCGCAGGTTCAAAACCGGGGCCAAGTGAGCCGCCCAGCGGGCGTATTCGGGCAGGTAGGCCACCAGCTTGTCTTGCAACGTGTGGCCGTGTTGGGCCTTGTAGTGCTGCAAAAACTCGACTTTCATTTTGGCCATGTCCACCCCAGTGGGGCAATCGCGTTTGCAGCCTTTGCAGCCCACACACAGGTCCATCGCGTCGTGCACCGCTTGGCTGGACAGGGCATCTTGCCCAGACAGACCGTCAATCTGGCCGCTGAGCGCCAAGCGCAAGGTGTTGGCGCGGCCACGCGTCAGGTGTTTCTCGTCGCGGGTCACGCGGTAGCTGGGGCACATGGTGCCCGCATCGAACTTGCGGCAGTGGCCGTTGTTGTTGCACATCTCCACCGCCTTGGCCAGGCCTTGGGCCGGGTCGCCGCCGGTGCCTGGGGCGCTGGTTTGCTCGGTGACCGGGTCGTTTTGCACGTTCCAGGCGCTCCAGTCGAGCGCGGTTTTGATGGGCACCACCTTGTAGGTGGGTGGAAAGCGCATCAGCGTGGTGTCGTCCATTTTGGGCGGGTTGACAATGCGCTGCGGGCACAGCAGTTGCTGAGGGTCCATCTCGCGTTTGATCTTTGCAAAGGCCTCGTTGATGCGCGGGCCAAACTGCCAGCCAATCCACTCGCCACGGCACAGCCCGTCGCCGTGCTCACCACTGAAGGCCCCTTTGTAACGGCGCACCAGTTCGCTCGCCTCTTCGGCAATCGCACGCATTTTGCTCGCCCCATCGCGGCGCATGTCCAAAATGGGGCGCACATGCAAAGTGCCCACCGAGGCGTGGGCGTACCAAGTGCCCCGGCTGCCGTATTTGCGAAACACCCCGGTCAGGGCCTCGGTGTACTCGGCCAGGCTCTCCAGCGGCACGGCGCAGTCTTCAATGAAGCTCACCGGTTTGCCATCCCCGCGCAGGCTCATCATGATGTTCAGGCCCGCCTTGCGCACTTCCCACAGGTTTTTCTGCGGTGCATCGTCCACCATCTCGACCACGCTGCCGGGCAGGCCCAAGTCGCCCATCAACTCCACCAGCTCCTTGATTTTGTGCGCGATGTCGGCCTTGCTTGGCCCGGAAAACTCGACCAACAGCACCGCCTCGGGCATGCCGCCGTTGATGTGAGGCGACAGGGCCGTGCGGATGGTGGGCGCAAAAGCCGGGTTTTGCAAAGACAGCTCGATCATGGTGCGGTCCACCAGCTCGACCGCCGACAGCTGCCCCACGGGCATGCCCTGCCCCAGCTTGACGATGTGCTGCGCCGCGTCCATCGCTTGGTAAAAGGTCGGGAAGTTCACCACGCCCAGCACCTTGGCACGCGGCAACTCGGCCAGGCGCAGGGTGAGCGAACGGGTCAGGGCCAACGTTCCCTCGCTGCCAATGAGCAAATGCGCCAGGTTGACCGAGCCATCGGCCGTGTAAGGCCGCTCGTTTTGGTTGCGAAAAATGTCCAGGTTGTAACCGGCCACGCGGCGCATCACTTTGGGCCAATGGGCGTCCATCTCGCTGGCGTGTTGCAGCGCCAAGTCGCGCACAAAGTCGCCAATTTGGCGCACGCGGCCATGGGCATTTTCATAGGCACCAAATTGGAGCAAACTGCCATCGGCCAACCAAGCCTCAGCCCCCAGCACGTTGTGCACCATGTTGCCGTAGGCAATCGAGCGGCTGCCGCACGAGTTGTTGCCCGCCATGCCGCCCAAGGTGGCTTGGGCGCTGGTGGACACGTCCACCGGGTACCACAGACCATGAGTTTTGAGCGCCGCGTTCAGGTGGTCCAGCACCAAGCCCGGCTCCACAGTGGCGGTGCGCTGCTCGGCATCGACCGCCATGATCTTGCGCATGTGTTTGGCGTGGTCGATGACCAGACCCGCGCCCACGGTTTGGCCACACTGGCTGGTGCCGCCGCCGCGCGGCACGATGGGCACGCCCAGGTCCCGGCAAATGTCCAGCGCCGTGCGCACATCGGCTTCGTCACGCGGCACAAAAACCCCCACAGGCATGACCTGGTAAATCGAGGCATCGGTGGCGTAGCGGCCCCGATCGGCCGCAGAAAACAAGACCTCGCCTCGGGTGTCCGAGCGCAGCCGCTGGGCCAATAAACCGGCCACCTCGTTGAAGTGGCTGGCCACGGTCTCGTAGCTTTGGTCTGGCGAGGCTTTGGACAGATCGATGGGCAAAGGGGCGTTCATGAGGCGTGTCCTTCTGTGAGGGATGGCGATGTCTTGTGGTCATTGGTGGAGGCGATAGACGCGCTGCGCAGCTGCTCGATCACCACGTTACGCTTGTTGTCCAAGTGCTGCATCAGCACCTTGCGCAGCGCTCCAGCGTCGCGGGCCTCCAGCGCCTGCACCATGGCGATGTGTTCGTCCACGGCACGTTGCCACTTGTCACCGTCTTGGTTGGAGCGAAAGCGCAAAGCTTGCAAACGGGCATTGACCTGGTTGTAGGTTGCGGTCAGCACCGGGTTTTTGGCCGCCGCGTTGAAGCTGCGGTGAATCGCCGCATTGATTTGGTAATAGGCCGACAGGTCGCGCCTGGTGTAAGCGGCCAGCATCTCGTAATGCAAGGCCTTGATTTCATTGAGTTCGGCCTCGGTCACGCGCTGCGCGGCCAGCTCGCCGGACAAGCCCTCCAACCCGGCCATCACCTCAAAGGTGTGGCGCACATCGGATTCGCTCAGCTGCACCGCCACCGAGCCCCGGTTGGGCAAGAGTTCCACCAGACCCTCGGCCGCCAGCATTTTGATGGCCTCGCGCAGCGGCGTGCGCGAAATGTTGAGCTCTTCGCACAAGGTGCGCTCGTTGAGTTTGCCGCCGGGCGGGATCAGGCCCTCGACCAACATCTGGCGCAGGCGCTGCGCGACTTGTTCATGCAAGACAGGACGGGCAATGGACAGGTGTTCTGAAGCCATGAAATTATTTTGAATACAAAAAATGGTCGATATGGCTTCAATTCTAGGACAATCACCCTTGACAAATGTATTTTGAATACAAAAACTAGTCCAAAAATTGAAAGGCGTTTCAGCTCATGCTCACCACCAACTTCCACCCCACGGGCCGTCACTTCCTGCAAATCCCCGGCCCGTCTCCCGTGCCCGACCGCATCTTGCGGGCCATCAGTTCGCCCACCATTGACCACCGAGGCCCCGAGTTCGGCGCACTGGGCAAGAAGGTGCTGGCCGATGTGCAAAAGATTTTCAAAACCAGCCACCCCGTCATGATCTACCCCGCCTCGGGCACCGGGGCTTGGGAGGCGGCTCTGAGCAACGTGCTCAGCACCGGCGACCATGTGCTGATGTACGAAACGGGCCACTTTGCATTTTTGTGGAACAAGCTGGCCAATCAGCTGGGTCTGAAATCAGAGGTCATCAGCCAGCCAGGACTTGAAGGCTGGCGCAACGGCGTGCAGGCCGATTTGATCGAGCAACGCTTGAAGGCCGACACGGGGCACAGCATCAAAGCGGTGTGCGTGGTGCACAACGAAACCTCGACCGGCGTGACCAGCGACATCGCCGCCGTGCGCCGCGCGATCGACGCTGCCAAGCACCCCGCCTTGCTCTTGGTCGACACCATCTCGGGCCTGGCCAGCGCCGACTACCGGCACGACGAATGGGGCGTGGACGTGACCATCAGCGGATCACAAAAAGGCCTGATGCTGCCACCCGGCATCAGCTTCAACGCCCTCTCGCCACGCGCCATCGAAGTCAGCCAAAAAGGCGGCATGGCCCGCAGCTACTGGGCCTGGGGCGAGATGATCGAGATGAACAAAAACGGCTACTGGCCCTCCACCCCCAACACCAATTTGCTTTATGGCCTGAGCGAAGCCTGCGACATGCTGCTGGCCGAAGGCCTGGACCAGGTCTTTGCGCGTCACCAGCGCTGGGCCGCTGGCGTGCGTGCGGCCGTCAACGCTTGGGGCCTGCCCATCCAGTGCGCCGACCCGGCTGTCTACTCCCCCATCCTGACCGGTGTCATGACCCCCGAGGGCGTGGACGCCGACGCGGTGCGCAAAGTCATCCACGAACGCTTTGACTGCTCGCTGGGCACGGGCCTGGGCAAAGTCAAAGGCCGCATGTTCCGCATTGGCCACCTGGGCGACAGCAACGACCTGACCTTGATCGCCACCGTGGCGGGCTGCGAAATGGGCCTCAAGCTCTCGGGCGTGGCGCTGCAAGGCAGCGGCGTGCAGGCCATCATGGACCACTTTTCGAGCCACTGAAACCAGGGCACAGAACCCAGGGCCATCCGATTTCTCGCGTGCATTTCCAACAAAACCCAAGGAGACAACATGAAACGCAGAACCTTTGTGGCCGCTACTGCCGCCACCGCCGCAACGATGGTGGCCCCGTCGATCCAGGCCCAAACTTTGCCCGCCGGACCGGTGCGAATCTTGGTGGGATTTGCACCAGGCGGCGGCACCGACATCCTGGCCCGCATCGTGGCGCAAAAACTGCAAACCATGTGGGGCGTCACGGTGCTGGTTGAAAACCGCGCTGGTGCCACTGGGGTGATCGCTGCCGAAGCGGTGGCCAAGGCGGCCCCTGACGGCAACACGCTGCTCATGGCCCACATCAACAGCCATGCGCTGGCCCCTGCACTCATGCCCAAGCTCAGCTATGTGGTGGACCGCGATTTCACGCCATTGACCTTGGTTGGGATCACGCCCAATTTGCTCATCTGCAACAACGACCAACCCGCCAAAACCGTGGCTGAACTGGTCGCGCAATGCAAGTCCAATCCCGGCAAGGTCAGTTTCGGCTCCGCTGGTCAGGGCTCTGCCCAACACATGGCGCTCGAGTCCTTCAAGTTGGCAGCGGGTGTCGACACCATCCACATTCCCTACAAAGGATCGGGGCCGATGTTGGCCGACTTGATCGGCGGGCAAATTGCTTACTCTTTTGACACCATGACCGCTGCGACACCCCACGTCAAAAGCGGCAAAGTGCGAGCGATTGCACAAACCCGTGCCAAACGGGCATCGAGCTACCCCAATGTGCCCACCATGGTCGAGGCGGGTTTTCCCAACTTTGAAGCCACAACTTGGTACGGATTGGTCGGCCCTGGCAAGTTGCCCCCCGCCATGGCGCAACGCATGAACGAGGACATCAACAAGGTCTTGGTCATGCCCGATGTGGTCGAAAAATTGGCCCAATACGGCGCAGAAGACGGTGGCGGCTCCGCCCAACGCTTTGCCGACTTCATCCGCACCGAGCAGGTCAAGTGGGCCAAAGTGGTCAAGGACAGCAATGTGAAGCTGGACAGCTGATGACCGATACCCTGACCGCTGGCACGGTGGACCTGGCTGTCGAGCATGGCGTGGCCACCGTGACGTTCAACCGACCTCAGGCGCGCAACGCCATGACCTGGGGCATGTACCAAGAGCTCAGCCGGCTTTGCCAGAGCTTCCAGGCCGATGCAAACATTCGGGCGGTGGTGTTTCGTGGTGCCGGTGGGCGGGCCTTTGTGGGAGGCACCGACATCGAGCAATTCATTCCATTCCGCACGGGGGATGACGGTGTTGCCTACGAGGCTCAAATCGAGGCCTGCATCGACTTGCTTTGTGCCCTGCCCATGCCCACGGTGGCGCTCATTGAAGGCTGGGCTGTGGGCGGCGGACTCGCCATTGCCACAGCATGCGACTTTCGACTGGCCACGCCAGGCTCACAGCTCGGTGTGCCGATTGCCAAAACTTTGGGCAACTGTTTGTCGGTGGCCAACGTGGCCAGGCTCAGTACCGCTTTGGGGCACCAACGGGTCAAACGCATGCTCATGCTGGCCGAGATGATCGGGGCCGAAGAGGCCCTGGCCTGCGGTTACCTGCACCAACTGGCTGCGCCAGAAGACATCGTCGAAGCGACGAATGCCTTGGTGCAGCGCCTGACGGCTTTGGCCCCGGTGACCCAACAAGTGAGCAAACAAGCCCTCAACCGTCTGGTCAAACACAGCGCCCCCGAGGCCGAAGACCTGATTCGGCAAGCCTATGGCAGCGAGGACTTCCACGAAGGCGTCAATGCTTTTGTCGCCAAGCGAAAACCCATTTGGAAAGGCCTTTGACCCTGTACAAGGTGCAACGCTGAGCGCGGTGATCCATGTGGCAGCCCTTCGCCCGGGGCGATTGCTGGGGTTTGCGAGGCTTGATCGCGACGGGGGCGTCGCTCCTACGGGGAGAATGCGCTGCATTTTGTAGGAGCCCCGCCCTCGGGGCGATTGTTGTGATCTGCGAGGGTGATCGCGACGGGGGCGTCGCTCCTACGGGGGAGATGCGCTGCATTTTGTAGGAGCCCCGCCCTCGGGGCGATTGTTGTGGTTTGCGGGGCTTGATCGCGACGGGGGCGTCGCTCCTACGGGGGGAGATGCCCTGGATTTTGTAGGAGCCCCGCCCTCGGGGCGATTGCTGGGGTTTGCGAGGATGATCGCGACGGGAGCGTCGCTCCTACGGGGGGAATGCGCTGCATTTTGTAGGAGCCCCGCCCGCGGGGCGATTCTTGGGGTTTGCGAGGGTGATCGCGACGGGGGCGTCGCTCCTACAGGGGGAATACGCTGCATTTTGTAGGAGCCCGGCCCTCGGGGCGATTGTTGGGGTTTGCGAGGCTTGATCGCGACGGGGGCGTCGCTCCTACGGGGGCAATGCCCTGCATTTTGTAGGAGCCCCGCCCTTGGGGCGATTCTTGGGGTTTGCGAGGCTTGATCGCGACGGGGGCGTCGCGCCTACGGGGACATTGAATGACGCGAGACGGGCCATCAGGCCGTCACATTCAGACCCGCTCGGTCACCCAGGCCTGCACGCTGGACAGCGCTGCGGGCAAGGCCGCCGCGTTGGTGCCACCGGCCATGGCCACATCGGGCTTGCCGCCGCCTTTGCCGCCCACCTGACCCGCCACAAAGTTGGCCAGCTCACCGGCTTTGACTTTGCCCACAGTGTCGGCGGTCACGCCAGCGACGATCTGCACCTTCTCACCGTCCACAGCGGTCAAGACGATCACAGCCGTTTTCATCTTGTCTTTGAGCTTCTCCACGGTATCGCGCAAGGTCTTGGCGTCGGCTCCTTCGAGCTTGGCCACCAGCAGTTTGACGCCCTTGACGTCAACGGCCTGGGTCATCAACTCGTCACCCTGGGCAGAAGCCAGTTTGCCTTTGGCCACGGCCAGTTCTTTCTCGAGCGCCTTGACCTGGTCGAGCACCTGGGCAATGCGGTTGTTCAGCTCGGCAGGCTGGGCTTTGAGCGTGCCTGCGGCTTGGGTCACGGTGTCTTCGAGCGACTGCAAATAGGCCAAAGCATTGGCGCCCGTCACCGCCTCGATGCGGCGCACGCCTGCGGCCACGCCGCCTTCGCTGACGATCTTGAACAGGCCAATGTCGCCCGTGGCTTTGACGTGGGTGCCGCCGCACAGCTCGCGGCTGGAGCCAATGTCGAGCACGCGCACGGTCTCGCCGTATTTCTCGCCAAACAACATCATGGCGCCCGTTTTCTGGGCGCTTTCGATGTCCATCACACGGGCTTGTGCCGCAGCGTTGGCCAAAATTTCAGCGTTCACACGCGCTTCGATTTCGCGGATTTCAGCGTCGGTCACGGGCGCGTTGTGCGCAAAGTCAAAACGGGTGCGCTCGGCATTGACCAAACTGCCCTTTTGCTGCACATGGCTGCCCAGCACTTCGCGCAGGGCTTTGTGCATCAGGTGGGTGGCGGAGTGGTTGCGCACGGTGGCGGCACGCAGGGCCATGTCCACATGGGCTTGCACCATGTCGCCCACCTTCAGGCTGCCGGATTTGACTTCACCATGGTGACCAAACACATCGGCCTTGATCTTGAGCGTGTCGGCCACGTTGAACTGGCCGCCTGCGTTGTGGACCATGCCCTGGTCGCCCACTTGGCCGCCGGACTCGGCATAGAAAGGTGTGGTGTCCAACACCACCACGCCTGCTTGACCGGCTTTAAGCTCGGTCACAGCGTTACCGTCGGCGTACAGGGCCAGCACTTTGGCGTTGGCCGTCAGGTCGTCGTAGCCCACAAAGTCGTTGCCCGCGCCCGAATAGTCGAGCGTCTTGTCCATCTTGAACTTGCCCGCCGCACGGGCCTGGGCTTTTTGCTTTTCCATGGCGGTGGCAAAACCCGCTTCGTCCACGCTCAGGCCGCGCTCACGGCACACATCGGCCGACAAGTCGAGCGGGAAGCCGTAGGTGTCATGCAGCTTGAAGGCCACTTCGCCCGGCAGCACTTTCACGCCACCGTCCAGAGCCGCATCCAAAATCTGCATGCCGCTTTGCAGCGTCTCAAAGAAGCGCTCTTCTTCCACACGCAAAACTTCGGCAATGCGATCGGCCTGATCGGCCATGTTGGGGTAAGCCGCGCCCATGAGTTGGACCAAGTCGGGCACCAGTTTGTGGAAAAACGGTTTTTTCTGGCCCAGCAAATAACCGTGGCGAATCGCGCGGCGCACGATGCGGCGCTGCACATAGCCGCGGCCTTCGTTGCTGGGCACCACGCCGTCGCTCACCAAGAACGCGGTGGCGCGGATGTGGTCGGCGATCACGCGCAGCGACTTGTTGTTCAGGTCGGTGCAGCCGGTCTCACGCGATGCGGCCTTGATCAGCGCGTCAAAGATGTCGATTTCGTAGTTGCTGTGGACGTGCTGCAAGATGGCGGCCAGGCGCTCCAGGCCCATGCCCGTGTCCACGCAAGGTGCGGGCAGCGGCGTGACGGCACCGGTTTCGTCCATGTTGAACTGCATGAACACGTTGTTCCAGATTTCGATGAAGCGGTCGCCGTCTTCATCGGGGCTGCCGGGTGGGCCGCCGGGAATGTGTGCGCCGTGGTCGTAAAAAATCTCGGAGCAAGGACCGCAAGGGCCCGTGTCGGCCATCATCCAGAAGTTGTCGGACTTGTAGCGGCCGCCTTTGTTGTCACCAATGCGGATGATGCGGTTCTCGTGCTTGATGCGCTCAGGGGTCCATCCGGCTTTGACAAAAATACCTTCCCAAATGCCATGGGCCTCGTCGTCTTCCATGTAGACGGTGGCGTAGAGCTTGTCGGCGGGCAGCTTGTAGACCTGGGTCAAGAGCTCCCACGCCCACTCCAGCGACTCGCGCTTGAAGTAGTCGCCAAACGACCAGTTGCCCAGCATCTCAAAAAAGGTGTGGTGGCGGGCGGTGTAACCCACGTTTTCCAGGTCGTTGTGCTTGCCACCGGCACGCAGGCAGGCTTGCACAGAGGCGGCACGCACATAACTGCGCTTGTCCGAGCCCAAAAACACGTCTTTGAACTGGACCATGCCCGAGTTGGAGAACATCAAGGTCGGGTCGTTGCCCGGCACCAAGGGGCTGGACGCCACCACGGTGTGCCCTTTGGACTCAAAAAAGTCCAAAAAGGTCTTGCGGATGTCGGAAACAGAAAAAGTGGCTTGGCTCATGGGGTTTGTGATCGCTCAAAGTGCAAGCGCACATTATAAGTTTCAGGCTTGTCTATCGATTCGCTGGAAAGGATGAGCCCCGTTCGGCCTTGTGGGCGGGACCCGGGTGTGACCCCAAGGCCCCGACCTGCACAAAACCATGCAGGTCGGGTCGGGGCATCAAAGTCCGGTAAAGGCCACATCGCTGTCAATCAAGAGCATCATGCCGTTGAAGACCGGGTTGGTGCTGCCCGCCTGCCAGACCTGGTACGTCTGGGCGCCCCGGAACCCGTTGTTGAACGAGACTTCACCTTGGGCATTGGTGGTGGCTGTTTCACCCGTGTCAAAAGTGCCGTTGCCGTTGAAATCAAGGCTGATGCTGACGTTGGCCCCCACTTTGTTCAACGCACCCGCTGTGCCAACCGCCATGCCGAAGCTCGACATATCGATCGCATCGCCCGTGTTGCCATCGATCATCAAGCGAGTGGTTGCTGCACTCACATCCGTCAAGTCCAGCACATCTTGCGCCGTCAATTTCAAGGTGTTGTTGCCTGCACCGGTCAAATCGATGCGCTCAACAGACACCCAGTTGGCGGGAGCATGGATGGATGCAGTCAGGTCCAGCGCCTGGTTGGCGCCAGTGAAATACACCGCGTCAATGCCCATGACGCCGCCATCCACCGTATCGGCCACCAAATCGGCTGCCCAGGTCGCGTCGTAAACAAACAGGTCAGAACCCGTACCCCCTTGAACGTAGTTGGCCCCATCGCCGAGCGTGATGGTGTCGTTGCCCGCGCCGCCCAGCAAAGTGTCGTTGCCCACGCCGCCGTCCAGACGGTCATCGCCCAGGCCACCGTCCATGCTGTCGTTGCCTCCATCGCCCAACAAATAGTCGCCGCCTTCACCTCCGAACACCACGTCATTGCCTGCACCGGCGGACACGTAATCGTCTGCGCCCCCTGAGTTAATGCTGTCAGTGCCCGAGCCGCCGTAAATGCTGTCCTTGCCATCGGTCACCAGGATCGAAGCGTCGTCACCAAAAATGGTGTCTCCCAGGGTGTCAAATCGCATGTCGATGAAATCGTCTGCAGCCCCGCCCCAGACCGTGGACGATGCGATACCGCCGTTGGCGACGATTCGGTCGTTGCCAGCGTCACCAAAAATGCGCGAACCGCCCCCAAATCCCAGTGTGTCGTCGCCATCACCGGCCCGCATGGTGTCGGCACCGCGTGCGCTGAACAAGCTGTCGTTGCCACTGCCGCCTTCCAGCGAATCGACCCCGTCGCCCGAAATCAAGGTGTCATTGCCTGCTTCACCGAACAAATAGATGGCCGATGTGCCGCTGTGCACCAACTGGTCATCACCGGCACCACCTCGCAAGGTGCCCGTGCCCGAGGAGGTGACCACGTCGTTGCCGTCCCCTGCGTCCACCGTGTCGGTGCCCGAGTACACAGCAATCGTGTCGTTGCCCGCCCCACCCTTCATGGTGTCAGGCCCCGTGCCACCGACCATGAAGTCATTGCCCAAACCGCCATCCATGATGTTGGTGCTGCCGCCGGTGGATGACAAGGTGTCGTTGCCTGCGCCGCCCGTGATCGAGTTCCAGTTGACTCCGGAAAAACTACTAGAGGAATAATAGGCAAAAACTTGGTCATCCCCATCTCCTGCATCTACCACTTGGTAGTCATAAGCACCCGTCCATTGGTTGTATGAAGTGGCACCGCCCACCAATACAGTATCGTTCCCAGACCCTGAAAACACGGTATCGGCGCCGTACTCATCGAGACGACCACCGGTCAAGTCAACATAGTCATTACCCGAACCAGAAATTACGCTTTCAGCAAAGTAACTGTAAGTGCCAGAGGTCTTGATGTAATTATTTCCATCACCAGCATTCACAAGACCAGACTGTTGACTGTAAGGATAAATACCAATGCTTCGACTGTAATTCATGCCCAAGAACCCCAAGATCGTATCGTTACCCGATCCAGAATAGATTGAAGAGCCATTGCTTAGTGATCCACTGACATCCACCAAGTTATTTCCATCGCCAGCATTGATCGATTCATACGCTCCACCCCCGGTATAAATCGTGTCATTGCCAGAACCGGCCACCACAGTGTCGACGGCCCCGTCGTTGCTGCCGCTCCAGCTCTTGCCCACGTCAATGTAGTTGTCGCCTTGCAGGTCGCTCACAAAGTCGGCACCAGCACCGGCCAGAATGGACGAGTTGCCACTGCCGCTCCAAATTCGGTCGGCCCCCGCATCGGTGAGGATGTGTTCAAAGCCTTTGACATAGTCGATGTAGCTGCTGCTTTGAATCGTGACCACCTGATAAGAACTTGAGCCACCTTCCAGCGATACATAGACAGGATAGCCTTGCGACTGGTAAGACAACCAGTCGTCGCCCGCACCACCGTCCAGCGTGTCCTGATCGTTGGCGTCATAGGTGTTGGTCACACTGCCGTTGACCGTGTCGTTGCCAGCCCCGGACATGATGTAGTCCCTGCCGTTGCCCGTCCAGATCGAGTCATTGCCGCTGCCGGTGATGACGGTCTCGTTCCAGGTGGTGTTGCTCAAACCCGTGAGGTTGTTGAAGGTGATGTTGCCATTGCCAAACTTCCACACATCGATGTAGCTGGCCCGGTCTGTGCCGGTGCTGCCACCCGAGATGGTCAGGTCAGACGTTGGGCTGGAGCCCAAAACCACATAATTGCCATTGAAAGCGCTCAGGTTCAGGGTGTCGTTGGGGCCGCCGTTGCTGGTGTCGCCGCCGGTGTAGGTGTCGTTGCCCAATTCGGCCTCGAACAAATCGGCCCCGGAGCCGCCCACCAGGCTGTCGTCGCCGTCTTGGCCCGACAAGGTGTCATTGCCGCCGGTGGCCTGCAAGGTGTCAGCGCCCAAACCACCGATCAGGTAGTTGGCGTTGTTGTCACCCACCAAACGGTCGGCGGCCACACCACCAATCAGGTTTTCGATGCCACGCAAGGTGTCCACACCATCGGCACCCGAAGTGGTGGCCGCGCCCGCTGTGGCTGCGCTCAACGACACCGTCACCGCGCCTGTGGCATTGGAATAATCGGCCCAGTCGGCCGTGCCCGCCTCGGCGTCCAGCCAGTCGTTGCCCAAGCCACCGGTCAAGGTGTCGTTGCCTGCACCCGACAGGATGGAGTCGTTGCCCGCACCGCCTTTGAGCCAGTTGTCGGCGGTGGTGCCCACGATGGTGTCGTTGCCTGCGCCGCCTGAAACGTGCTCAAAATTGCTGACCAGATCGTTGCCCAAAGCCGTGCTGCTGAACACGCCGGTGCTCAAATTCACGTTGACCGATGCGGTGCCCAAACTGGCGTCGCCAAAATCGAGCCAGTCATTGCCTGCGCCGCCGTCGAGGGTGTCCAGACCCAAGCCGCCCCGGATGGTGTCGTCGCCACCCAAGCCATTGATGCTGTCGTTGCCCGACATGGCGTCGATGTAGTTGGCTTTTTCGTCGCCCGAATAGTTGTCATTGCTGGGGGTCAAGGTGGTCGGGTAAGTGACCTCAATGCCCTGTTTGACCGCCAAGGTGTCGTTGCCCGAGACCACGGCGTTGGAGTACAGGTCGTAGGTTGAGCCGCCAATGACCGTGGTGACACCCGTGCCCACCGAGGACCAACCGGCCGCCAAAAACACCTTGCCGTTGTCGCCATCGATGCGCAGCAAAGAGGCTGTGCCTGCGCCATTGACCAAAAACTCCACGGTTTCCAGGGAATCGGCCAGGTTCAACTGGTTCAAACCGTTGCCCAAGTCGATGACCTCGATCTTGCTGATGGGGGCGGCCACACGGTTGCTTGAGCCGTCCAAGCCAAAGACGTTGAAGGTCTGGTTGAAACCCGACAAACGCAGCACATCGGTGCCCAGGCCACCGTCGATCGAGACATTGCTGAAGTTTTGCCCAATGTTCTCGAACATGATGGTGTCGTTGCCTGCCCCCCCAATGACCTGACTGCCTGCACTGGTCACGATGCTGTCGTGGCCCGAACCACCCACCACCAAGTCGGCACCACCACCACCGATCAAGGTGTTGTTGCCGGCACCGCCATTCAGGGTGTCGTTGCCCATGCCGCCATCAAGGATGTTGGCCAAACCATCACCGGCCAGGTAATCGTCGGCCGATCCGCCTTGCAGGTTCTCAATGGCGACCAGGAAGTCGCTGCCCGCATTGCCGCTGGCTGTGCCGGCCACCAGGTCCACGGTCACGCCCAGTGTGTTTTCTCCATACAAGGCCCAATCGTTGCCAGCGCCGCCTTCCAAGGTGTCGCTGCCCTGACCACCTTGCAAGCTGTCGTCGCCTGCGCCGCCCACAAAACGGTTGTCACCTGCATCGCCCACCATCACATCGTCAAAGGCAGTGCCTGCGACGTTTTCGATTTGCGACAGTGTGTCCACACCCCCACTGCCATCGGCTGCGATCGAGGTGCTCAGGTTGAGTTTGAGCCCACTGGGCGCGGCACTGTAATCGGCCCAGTCGATGTTGGTGCCCCCGATGAGCACGTCGTCACCGATGCCGCCGTTGAATGTGTCATTGCCACTGCCACCATCGAGCGAGTCGTTGCCCGTGCCCCCGCCCAGCGAATCGTTGCCCGCCCCGCCGAGCAAGGTGTCGTTACCGGCCTCGCCCAAGAAGATGTTGTCCGAGCCATCACCCCCCAAGTTGTCGTTGGCGGCGCTGCCCAAGATGTTTTCGATGTTGCGCAGTTTTTCTGCCGTGCCGCCATCGCCATCGGTAAAGACGGCGTCGGATGCACCGGTCAAGGTGCCTGAGACGGCCCCAGCAGCGCTGCTGTAGTCCATCCAGTCGGTGCCCCCCCCGCCGTCCACGCTGTCATTGCCCAGACCACCGATCAGGGTGTCGTTGCCCAGACCGCTGTCCAGGCTGTCGTTGCCTGCGCCGCCGGACAAGACGTTGGCCTGTGCGTCACCCATCAAGGTGTCGTTGCCGGTGCCGCCCGAGGCGTGTTCAAAGCCCACAATGCTGTCGATGCCGATGTCTCCCCCGCTGGCCACGCCTGTGGCCAAGTTCAGGCTGAAGCCCAGCGCAGAGCCGCTGTAGTCCATGGTGTCCGAACCATCCAGACCGTTGTAGTCGTCGTTGGTGCCCGTCCCGCGGGTCATGCCGTCGATCTGGTCATTGCCCGTGGTGCCCATCAGGCCCCAACGGATCGAGATGTCCTTGTTGTCACCAAAATTGGACAAACTGGGAATGGCGGCTGTGGTCGAGGTATTGCCCGCCAGATCGGTCAGTGCCACTTTGACGATGTCCACCACATTCAAATCGGTCGAGGACTCGTTGGAGCCGACCGCGTAGGTACCCGTCAGCGTCGAGCCATTGGTGGCAGCGGTGACCACCACTTTTTGACCGGTGTCGAACTTGACGATCATGTAAGAGCCCGCCACCACGGCTTCGTTGAGGTTGATGGTGACGTTGAAGGTGTCGCCCACACCAAAACCGCCAGAAGCAGTCAGGATGTCATAGGCCACGTTGGGGCTGGTGCTGGTGACGTTGTTGATGTCTGCACCGGTGGTGTCACGCACAAAGCTGAGCGTGGTGTTGGGGCTGATGTTGCCAAACTCATCGATGCGGCGCACACGCAGGTCATAGGCGCCGTCCACGGTGGGGGCGGTGTAGCTGCTGGTCCAGGTGAAGCCGTCAAAGCTGAATTGGAAGCTGTCGGTCGAAGCGGCGTCGGTGACGCCCACAGCGCTCACGTTGGTCAGCTTGTCGCTGCTGCTGTAACCCGAGTCCATTTGCAGCACGATGCTGGGGGCCAGCGCCGCGTTGTTGTAGTCAAAGCTGAAGGCGGTGGCGTTGCTGTTGTTGCCCGCCAAATCCTTGATGCGCACCAACAAGTTGTTGGGGCCTGTTTGGGCGTTGAAGGAGCTGGTCCAGGTGGTGCCCCCGTTGATGCTGTACTGGTAAGTGTCACCAATGCCCGTATCGCCGCCGGTGATGACCAAAGTCGGGTCGTTGGTTTTTTTGTCGCTGGCATTCACACCGTTGTCATCGTACAGGGCCACCACGGGTGCGTTGGGCGCCGTGATGTCGTAGTTGAAGGTGAAGATGTCACTGACCACCTGGTTGCCCACCACGTCGGTCACACGCGCTTGGACCAAGTAAGTGCCACTGGTGGTGGGCAAGAACAAGCTGTCGTAAGCGGTGAACGTGACACCCGAGTTGGTGCTGTAGCGGTATTCCACCGTGTCGGTGGGGGCGAAAGTCTGGTCGAGCTTGATTTCGCTGGTGTAGGTGACTTTGTCGGCGCTGAAGGTGCCGGTGTCGCAGACCAGTGAAATCGTGGGCTTGATGGGGGCTTCCAGGTCGAGCGTGAAGGTCAGGCTCTCGGTGGACACGTTGCCGGCCGCGTCGGTGCTGCGCACCACCACGGTGTGCACGCCGTTGGTGCTGGGCGCGGTGTAACTGGAGCCAAAGCTGCCGCTGTCGACTTTGTATTCGACGCTCGCACCGCTTTCAATGCCGGTGATGGCGCTCAAGCCCGCTTGCTTGGTGATCAGGTCGGAAGCCGAGTTGCCTGAATCGCAAGCCAGTGTGAAGACGGGCTTGGTGGTGCTGGTATCAATGACCAGGGTCAGGGTCTGTGCGCTGCTGACGTTGCCCGACGGGTCTTTGACCACGGCGCTCACGGTGCGGCTGCCGTCAAACAGGCCCAGCGTGGGGGTGACCGACCAGCTGCCGTCAGCGGCCACCACGGTCGAGAGGATCTCGCCCGTGCTTTGGAAGGTGACGATGATGGTGTCATCGGCGGTGCCCAAACCCACCACCGTCGGGGTGGTGTCGCTGGTGATCAGGTCATTGGTCAGGCCACTGTTGCTGGACGTGCCCAAGGCCATGGCAAAGCTCGACGGTGTGGTGTCGATGCTGTAGGTTTTGGTCTGGTTGGTGACATCGTTGTTGCCTGCCGGGTCCGAACCCAGCAGCTTGGCGGCGATCTTGGTGTCGCCATCGGCCATCAGGTCGGCGGTGTCGACCTCGATGCTGAACGCCAAGGCGCTGTCGAGGGTGCCGGTATAGGGGGTGTTGTTGATCATCAACTCCACCGTGTCGCCTTCGCTGGCATTGGTGGCGCGGCCGGTGATGCGGGTGGTGGCTTCACCCGATTCACTCAGGTTGAGGGTGTTGGCGTTGGTGACGTCATCGATCGTGAAAACCGACACGGATTTGCTGGTGTCCAGCAAGAAGCTCAGGCTGACGGTGGCGCTGATGTTGCCTGCCACATCGGTCTGGCGGGCCATGACGGTGTTGCTGCCTTCGGTGGCGGCAAAAGTCGCATCCCAGGTGCTGCCGTCGGTGCTGTACTCCAGCAAAGCCCCGCTTTCCAGGTTGCCAGTGGTGATGGCGCCCTGGTTGGTGATTTTGTCGCTGCTGCTGAAACCGCTGTCGCAGGTCAAGCTCAAGCTCGGTGCCCCCACTGTCTTGTCGATGGTCAAGGTCAGGGTCTGCGCCGCGCTGATGTTGCCCGCAGCATCGGCGGCGACCACGCTGACGGTGCCGCTGGCCATGGCTTGCTGCGCCGTGACCGACCACACGCCTGCAGCCACCACGGTGGTCAGCACCTCGTTGGTGCCGGGCAGGGTGACCTTGATCTGGTCACCGTTGCTGCCGGTACCACTCAGGGTAGGGGTGTCGTCGCTGGTGACCAGATCGGCGGTACTGCCGCTGTTGCTGGACGTGGCCAACTGCACTGTGAAACTCGGTGCCAAGGTATCCACCGCATAGGTGGCGCTGGCAGCGGTGCCGGTGTTGCCGGCCTCGTCGGTGTAGCTGGTGGCCAGGCTCAGGCTGTTGCTGGCCGACTCCACACCCTGAGTCGGGGTGAATGTGGCGGTCCAGACCAAGCCGTCGGTGCTGGCGGTGAAGTCCGACAGACTGCCATTGGGCGAACTCATGTCGGCTTTGCTGAAGCCCAGCACTTTTTCGCTGAAGGTCACGGTCACGGTGGCGGTCTCACCCACCTTGAGTGCGGTGTCGCTGATGGCGATGCTGGCCGCAGGGGCCTGGCGGTCGATGGCGTAGTTGGGGCTGGTGGCGCTGCTGCCTTGGTTGCCTACCAAGTCGGTGTAAGCCGCCGACAGGCTGATGGTGTTGGTCGCATCGACCACACCGGCGTCGGGGGTGAAGGTGCCCACCCAGGTCTTGCCACCGTCGGTGGTGCTCAGGGTGCTGAGGGTGCCGTTTTGCACCGTGACATCGCTGTTGTCAAAGTCCTTGACCTTTTCATTGAAGCTGATGGTGACCACGGCGGTCTCGCCCGCTGTCAGGGCGGTGTCGCTCAGACCAATGGTGGCTGTGGGGCCTTGGGTGTCCACCGCGAAGTTGCCACTGGCGGCGGTGCCGCCTTGGTTGCCGGCCAAGTCGCTGTAAGCGCCCGAATTGACGGTGATGCCGTTGGCTCCCACCTCCGTGGCGCTGGTGGCCGTGAAAGTGGCCGTCCAGGTTTTGCCACCGTCAGCGCTGCTCAGGGTGCTGAGGGTGCCGTTGGGGGCGCTGACGTCAGCGTTGCTGAAGTCTTTGACGGCTTCGTTGAAGGTGATGGTGACGTTGGCACTTTGACCGGCCGTCAGGCTGGTGATGTCTGCGCCCTGCCCGTCCTTGAGCGTCACGCTGGCAGAAGGTGCCTGGGTGTCGATGGTGTAGTTGCCACTGGTGCCGATGCTGCCGGTGTTGCCCGCCAGGTCGGTGTAGGTGTTGGCCAGGGTGATGACGTTGGTGACATCTTCCAGGTTGGCCGTGGGCGTGAAAGTGCCTGTCCAAGTGATGCCGCCGTCAGCGCTGGACAAGGTGCCCAGGCTGCCGTTGGCCACGGTGACGTCGGTGTTGCTGAAATCGGCCACTTTTTCGCTGAAGGTGATGGTCAGTGTGGTCGCGTCACCCGCCTTGAGGGCTTCGTTGGCCAGTTTGATCGTGGCCGTGGGGGCCTTGCTGTCGATCACGTAGTTGCTGCTGGTGTTGCTGGCGCTGCTGATGGCGGTGTTACCGGCCAAGTCGGTGAAGGCGGTGCCCACCTGCACCACGTTGGTGGTGTCTTCCACATTGGCGTTGGCGGTGAAGGTGGCGCTCCAGGTCTGACCGCTGTCGCTGGTGGCCAGGTTGCTCAGCACGCCGTTGTCGGCGCTGATGTCGCTCAGGTCAAAGGCCGTCACTTTTTCGCTGAAGGTGATGGTGACGGTGGCCGTATCGCCCGCCTTGAGGGCAGGCTTGCTGATGGACAGGCTTTGCACGGTGGGGGCACCGGTGTCCACGCTGTAGCTGTGGTCGGCCACGCCGGTTTTGGTGTTGCCAGCGGCGTCGGTGGCGTCCACCACCACGCTGATGCTCTTGTCGGAGTCGGCCACCAGGTTGGCGGTGGTGACCTCGACGCTGTAGTGGCCCGAGGCGTCCACGGTGCCGGTGAAGGTCTGACCATGCACAAACACGCTGACTTTGTCACCGGCCAAAGCGTTGGTGACCTCGCCCACAATGGTGGTGGTGGTGGCTTGCGCGTCCACCGGGCCAATGGCGTCGTCCCCGGCAATCGGGCTGACGGTGACCACCGGGGTGGGCGCTGTGGTGTCGAGCGTGAAGTTCAGCACGCTGGAAGTGGCCACGTTGCCTGCGGCGTCGGTCTGGCGCACGCTGACGGTGTTGACGCCTTCGGTGGCGGTGAAGGTGGTGCCCCAAACGCTGCCGTTGGTGCTGTATTCGACCACCGCATCGGTTTCAACGCCGCTGAGCGTGAGGCTGGCGCTGCTGCTGATCTTGTCGCTGGTACTGTTGCCGCTGTCACAGGCCAGGCTCAGGCCCGGGGTGGCGATGGTTTTGTCGATGGTCAGGGCCAGCAACTGGGGCAAGGAGCTCACGTTGGAGGGGTTCTTGGCCACGATGCTGACGTTGCCACTGCTGATCGCCTGGGTGGGCGTGACGGTCCAGCTGCCATCGCTGCCCACCACGGTGGACAGCTGCTCGTTGGTGCCGGGCATGGTCACTTCGATGCGGTCACCGGCGGTGCCGGTGCCGCTGATGGTGGGCGTGTCGTCGCTGGTGATGAGGTCGGTGGTGACGCCCGAGTTGCTGCTGACGTCCAGCTTGGCCACAAACGCGGGGGCGCGGGTGTCCACGGCATACACGGCGCTGGCGACGGTGCCGGTGTTGCCCGCTTCGTCGGTGTAGCTGGTGGCCAGGCTCAGGGTGTTCACAGCCACCTGGGTGCTGGCGCTCGGGGTGAACTGGGCGGTCCAGGTGATGCCGTCGGTGCTGGCAAAGGTGCCCAGCGTGCCGTTTTCTGCCGTCACGTCGGCATTGGTGAAACTGCTCACCTTTTCCGAGAAGGTGATGGTCACCGTGGCGCTCTCACCGGCCTGCAAGGCGGTGTCGCTCAGGCTGATGCTGGCCGTGGGGGCCTTGCGGTCCACGCTGTAGTTGGCACTCGTCTGGCTGCTGCCGGGGTTGCCCACCAGATCGGTGTAAGCATTGGTGATGCTGATCGTGTTGTTGGCCGCTTGCACACCGGTGGTGGGGGTGAAGGTGCCCACCCAGGTCTTGCCGCCGTCGGTGGTGGCCAGGGTGCCCAAAGTGCCGTTTTGCACCGTGACGTCGGTGCTGTCGAAGTCCTTGACCTTTTCGTTGAAGCTGATCGTGACTTGCGCGGTTTCACCTGCGTTCAGGGTGCTGTCGCTCAGGGTGATGGTGGCGGTGGGGCCTTGGGTGTCCACGGCGAAGTTGCCGCTGGCGGCGGTGCCGCCCAGGTTGCCGGCCAGGTCGCTGTAGCCGCCCGCATTGACGGTGATGCCGTTGGCGCCCGACTCCACAGCGCTGGTGGCGGTGAAGGTGGCGGTCCAGGTCTTGCCGCCGTCGGTGCTGGTCAGGGTGCTGAGGGTGCCATTGGGGGCGGTCACGTCGGCGTTGCTGAAGTCCTTGACGGCTTCGTTGAAGGTGATGGTGACGCTGGCGCTTTGGCCGGTGCTCAGACCGGTGATGTCAGCGCCCTGCCCGTCTTTCAGGCTGACCACGGCCGTGGGGGCCAGGGTGTCGAGTGTGTAGTTGCCACTGGCACCGGTGCTGCCCGTGTTGGCCGCCAGGTCGGTGTAGGTGTTGGCCAGGGTGATGACGTTCGATGCGTCTTCCATGTTGGTGGCAGGTGTGAAGCTACCGGTCCAGGTTTTGCCCTCATCGGCGCTGCTCAGGGTGCCCAAGCTGCCGTTGGCCACGGTGACATCGGCGTTGCTGAAGTCGGCCACTTTTTCGCTGAAAGTGATGGTCAGCGTGGTGGACTGTCCCGCTTTGAGCGCCTCATTGGCCAACTGGATGGTGGCTGTGGGGGCCTTGCTGTCGATGGCGTAGTTGCTGCTGGTGTTGCTGGCACCGCTGAGTGCCCCGTTGCCCGAGATGTCGGTGAAGGCCGTGCCCACCTGCACCACGTTGGTGCTGTCTTCCACATTGGCGTTGGCGGTGAAGGTGGCGCTCCAGGTCTGGCCACCGTCGCTGGTGGCCAGGTTGCTCAGCACACCGTTGTCGGCGCTGATGTCGCTCAGGTCAAAGCCCAGCACTTTTTCGCTGAGGGTGATGGTGACCGTGGCGGTGTCGCCGGCCTTGAGGCTGGCCTTGCTGATGGACAGGCTTTGCACAGTGGGTGCGCCGGTGTCCACGGTGTAGCTGTGGTTGATCGAACCCGTCTGGGTGTTGCCCGCGGCGTCGGTGGCATACACCACCACGCTGAGGGTCTTGTCAGAGTCGGCCACCAGGTCGGCGGTGGTCACGTCCACGCTGTAGTGGCCCGAAGCATCCACCGTGCTGGTGAAGTTTTTGCCACGGACAAACACGCTGACTTTGTCGCCTTCGCGGGCGTTGGTCACCGCCCCTTCAATGGTGGACGTGAGCGCCTGTGCATCGACCGGTCCGATGGCGTCGTCACCCACGACCGGGCTGACCGTCAGGGTGGGCGTGGGGGCCGTGGTGTCGAGCGTGAAGTTCAGCACGCTGGAGGTGGCCACATTGCCTGCGGCATCGGTCTGGCGCACAAACACGGTGTTGGCCCCTTCGGTGGCCGTGAAGGTGGTGCTCCAGGCACTGCCGTTGGTGCTGTATTCGAGCGTGGCACCCGCTTCCTGGTTGCTCACCGCGAAGCTGGCGCTGTTGCTGATCTTGTCGCTGGCACTGCTGCCGCTGTCGCAGGCTAGGCTCAAGCCAGGCGCAGCGATGCTCTTGTCGATGACAAGCGCCAGTGTGCGGGTGCTCGTGGTCGATGGACCGGTGTAGACCACCGACACATCACCCGACGCGATGGCGGTCAGGGGCGTCACGCTCCACTGGCCGCTGGCGTCCACGGTGGCGGTCAGGATTTCGCCCGTGCCGGGCAGGGTCACCTGCACGCGGTCACCTGCTGTACCTGTGCCGTTGATGGTGGGGGTGTCGTCGCTGGTGATCAGGTCCAGCAAGCTGCCGCTGTTGCTGGTCGTGGCCAGGGTGGCGGTCAGGTTGTTGCTTTGGGTGTTGAGCACAAAGTTGAAGACGTCGGACACGGCGCTGTTGCCTGCCACATCGGTGGCGCGGACATACAGGGCATTGGCACCTTCAGCGGCCATGAACGTGTTCGACCAGACCGTGCCGTTGGTGCTGTAGCTGAGCACCGTCTCGGCATCGGCACCGGACACGGTGAATTGGCCATTGG
Source organism: Limnohabitans sp. 2KL-3 (assembly GCF_001269405.1). Lineage (NCBI taxonomy): Bacteria > Pseudomonadati > Pseudomonadota > Betaproteobacteria > Burkholderiales > Comamonadaceae > Limnohabitans > Limnohabitans sp. 2KL-3. The sequence continues at coordinate 18,702 of NZ_CXON01000001.1, read as the reverse complement.
CGGTGATCTTGTCGCCTGCCAAACCGGTGTCAGACACCAGGCTGACGGTGGGCTTGGACACCTGCGAATCCAAAGTGAAACTCAAGGTCGAGACGGCCCCTTCGTTGCCAGCGGCATCGACCACACGCGACTTGAGGGTGTTGTTGCCCTCCACGGCCGCAAAAGTGGTGCCCCATGCGCTGCCGTCCAGGCTGTACTGGACACTGGCACCCAATTCGAGGGTGGTGGAACTCACCGCGCCGTTGTGGGTGACTTTGTCGCCGCCCAGACTGCCGCTGTCGCACACCAAGGCCAAAACAGGGGCTGCGGGTGCGGCGGTGTCGAGTGTGAAGCTGTAGGTGGTCAGGCTGCTGACGTTGCCAGCGGTGTCGGTCAGGCGTGTCTTGACGCTGTTGAGGCCTTCGGCCGCCGTGAAGGTGGTGCCCCAGGCACCGCCGTTGACGCTGTACTCGATCAAACCGCCTGTTTCGGCCGTGTTCACGGCCAATGTGCCGTTTTGGCTGATTTTGTCGCTGTTGTTGCTGCCGCTGTCGCAGGTCAGGCCGATGGTCACCGGCAAGGGGGCGGTGATGTCGAGCGTGAAAGCCAGCACGCTGGTGTCACTCAGATTGCCCGCAGCATCCACCGCACGGGCGTACACCGTGTTGGCACCTTCGATGGCGGTGAAAGTGTTGCTCCAGGTAGAAGCATCGGTGCTGTACAACAAGGTGGTGCCCACGGACGTGCTGATCTGCAAAGTGTCGGTGTGCGTGATGGCATCGCTGCCCGACAGACCGCTGTCACACACCAGCGTCAAGACAGGGGCCAAAGGCTTGGTCTTGAGCCATGTGAAGGCCAGATCCTGAATGCGTTCGTTGCCCGCCACATCGGTGGTGCGCACGCTGACGCTGTTGGCGCCTTCAACGGCTGCAAAGGTGTTGGACCAGCTGGTGCCGCCATTGGTGCTGTAACTGACCACGGCACCGGCTTCGAAGCCGGACAAGGCCAATGTGCCGTCGCTGGAGATCTTGTCACCCGCCGTGGCAGTGTCACAGGCCAAGGCCAAGGTGAAGGCGCTGGCGGCGGTGTCCAGGGTGAAGCTCAGGCTGGTTGTGCTGCTGACGTTGCCTGCCGTGTCGGTCTGGCGCACTTGGACCGTGTTGCTGCCTTCTGTGGCTGCGAAGGTCGTGCCCCACATTGAGCCATTGGTGCTGTACTCGACGGTTGAGCCTGCTTCCAGGTTGCCCACCACGAGGCTGCCGTCTCGGCTGATCTTGTCGCTGCTGCTCGCGCCACTGTCGCACACCAATGCCACTGTAGGTGTGGCCACTGCCGTGTCCATCACCAAAGGCAGTGTCTTGGGCGCACTCACCACGCCCGCTGCGTTGGTGGCCATCACGCTCACGCTGCCGCTGGCCACGTCCATCGTGGGTGTCACGCTCCACGTGCCGTCAGCGGCCACCGTGGTGCTGAGCACTTCGCCTGTGCCGGGCATCGTCACCTGGATGATGTCGCCCGTGGTGCCCGTGCCGCTGATCGTGGGGGTCACGTCGTTGGTCACCAAGTCGGTCTGGCTGCCGCTGTTGCTGGTGTTGTCCAGCTTCAGTGTGAAGACCGCGTCCAGCGTGCGCAGCTGGAACACCAGGGTGTCCGAGGTCGCCACGTTGCCTGCCGCGTCCGTCACTTTGACGCTCACGCTGTTGCTGCCCTCCACCGCCGTGAAGCTGCTGGTCCAGTTTTGGCCGTCGGTGCTGTATTGCACTTGGGCGTCGCTGTCCACGTTGTTCAGGCTGAGCGCGCCGTTGCGGGTGATTTTGTCGCTGCTGCTGGCACCGCTGTCACAGCTGAGCGCCACGCTGGGTTTGCTGATGAGTGTGTCCAGCGTGAAGCTCAGCGTGCTGGCTGCACCTGCGTTGCCCGCGGCGTCCAACACCCGTGCTTTGACGGTGTTGCTGCCTTCGGCCGCCACAAAGGTGTTGCTCCAGGCCACGCCGTCTGTGCTGTATTGCAGTGTCGCGCTCACTTCGCTTGTGGTGGCGCTGAATGCGCCGTTTTGGGTGATCTTGTCGCTGCCCAGCAGACCGCTGTCGCACACCAGGCCCAATACGGGCGCTGCAGGCGCTTGCGTGTCCAGTGTGAAGGCATAGTCGGTGACCGCGCCCTGGTTGCCCGCCGCATCGGTGACGCGCACTTTGACGTTGTTCACGCCTTCGGCCGCAGCCAAGGTGGCGGCCCAGGTCAGGCCGTCGGTGCTGTATTCAATCTGGCCTGCAGTTTCTGCTGTTTGCACCGCCAGTGTGCCGGTGTGGCTGATTTTGTCGTTGTTGGCCACGGCGGTCAGGCCGCTGTCGCACACCAGGCTGACGCTGGCGGCCACGGGCGCTGCTTTGTCCAGCGTGAAGCTCAGGCTGGAGGTGCTGCTGACGTTGCCCGCCTTGTCGGTCACGCGCACGCTGACGGTGTTGGCGCCGTCTGCGGCCGCAAAGGTGTTGCTCCAGGTGGGGTCTGTACTGCTGGCATTGGTGCTGTATTCCAGCGTGGCACCGGCTTCGGCCACCACGTTGAGGGCTCCGTTGTTGGTGAGTTGGTCGCCCGCTTGGCTGCCGCTGTCGCACACCAAGGTGAGCACGGCCGCTGTGGGCGCTGTGCTGTCCAGGGTGAAGCTGTAGTCTTGTGTGCGTTGGTTGCCTGCCGCGTCCATCACGCGCACTTTGACGTTGTTCACGCCTTCGGCTGCCGCGTAGGTGCTGTCCCAGGTGCTGCCGTCGGTGCTGTAACTGATGTCGGCTCCGGCTTCTGCGCCGGTGATGAGCAGGCTGGCGTCTTGGCTGACTTTGTCGCTGGCCGTGCCGCTGTCGCAGCTGAGCGCCACCGTGAAGGCACTCATTTGGCTGTCCAGCGTGAAGTTGAAGGCATTCGAGGTGGCCACGTTGCCTGCGGCGTCCGTCTGGCGCACTTGGACCGTGTTGCTGCCTTCTGCGGCTGCGAAGGTCGTGCCCCATGTTGTGCCGTCGATGCTGTACTCGACAGTAGCACCCGCCTCCAGGCCGCTCACGTTGATCACGCCGCTTTGGCTGATCTTGTCGCTGCTGCTGGTGCCGCTGTCGCACACCAGGGCCACCGTGGGTGTGGCCACAGATGTGTCAATCACCAAAGCCAGGGTTTGCGCTGGGCTGGTGTTGCCTGCCGCGTCTTGGGCCGTCACGCTCACGTTGCCGCTGGCGATCACCAAAGTGGGCGTCACGCTCCATTGGCCGTCTGCCGCCACCGTGGTGCTGAGCACTTCCAGTGTGCCGGGCATGGTCACTTGGATGATGTCACCCGTGGTGCCCGTGCCGCTGATGGTGGGGGTGCTGTCGTTGGTGAGGCGGTCGGTCTTGGCCGCGCTGTTGCTGGCGTCGTCCAGTTGCACGGTGAACACAGGCGCTTTGGTGTCCACGGCGTAGGTCGCGTTGGCCACGGTGCCGGTGTTGCCTGCTTCGTCGGTGTAAGCAGTGCCCAGGCTGAGCGTGTTGCTGGCCGCTTCGGTGTCCACGTTCGGTGTGAAGGTGGCTGTCCAGATCAGGCCGTCAGCGCTGGCGGTGAAGCTGCTCAAGGTGCCGTTGGGGGCCGTGATGTCGGCGTTGCTGAAGTCTTTGACTTTCTCACTGAAGGTGATGGTGACCGTGGCGCTCTCGCCTGCTTTGAGGGCGTTGTCGCTCAAAGCGATGGTGGCGGTGGGGGCTTTGAGGTCAATGGCGTAGTTGCCGCTTGCGGTGCTGGCGCCTTGGTTGCCTGCCACGTCGGTGTAGCTGTTGGCCACGCTCATCAGGTTGCTGGCGTCGGCTGTGCCTGCGGTGGGGGTGAAGGTGCCTGTCCAGGTCTTGCCGCCGTCGGTGGTGGCCAGGGTGCTGAGCGTGCCGTTCTCCACCGTGACGTCGGTGTTGTCAAAGCCGGTGACTTTCTCTGAGAAGCTGATCGTCACTTGCGCGGTCTCGCCTGCGGTCAAGGCGCTGTCGCTGATGCTGATGCTGGCGGTGGGGCCTTGGGTGTCGACGGCGTAGGTGGCACTGGAGGCTGCGCTGCCTGCGTTGGCGGCCAAGTCGCTGTAAGCACCGGGGTTGACGCTGATGCTGTTGGCAGCCACTTCGACGTTGGCGCTGGGCGTGAACGTCGCCGTCCAGGTGGTGCCGCCGTCGGTGCTGGCCAGGGTGCTCAGGGTGCCGTTGGGCGCGGTGACGTCGGCGTTGCTGAAGTCTTTGACGGCTTCGCTGAAGGTGATGGTGACTTTGGCGCTTTGACCGGCCGTGAGGCTGGTGATGGCCGTGTTGGTGTTGTCCGTGAGGGTGACGCTGGCCGTGGGGGCCTTGGTGTCCACGCTGTAGTTGCCGCTGTCTGCGCTTTGGCCTGCGTTGCCGGCCACGTCGGTGTAGGTGTTGGCCAGTGTGATGACGTTGGTGGCGTCTTCCAGGTTCACGCTGGGCGTGAAGGTGCCAGTCCAGACGATGCCGTCCGTGCTGCTGAGCGTGCCCAAGCTGCCGTTGGCCACGGTGACGTCGGTGTTGCTGAAGTTGCTGACCTTCTCGCTGAAGGTGATGGTCAAGGTGGTGGTCTCTCCGGCCTTGAGGGCTTCGTCGGCCAGTTGGATCGTGGCTGTGGGGGCCAGGGTTTCGACGCTGTAGTTGCCGCTGGTGGCTGCGGTGCCCAGGTTGTCCGACAGGTCGATGTAGTTGGCCAGGACTTTGACCACGTTGGTGGTGTCTTCGATGCTGGCCGTCGGGGTGAGTGTGGCTGTCCAGGTCAGGCCGCTGTCGGCGGTGGCCAAGCCCGTCAGCGTGCCGTTGTCGGCGGTCAGGTCCGACAGGTCAAAGGCTTTGACTTTCTCGCTGAAGGTGATGGTGACGGTGGCGCTGTCGCCCACTTTGAGGGCGCTCTTGTCCAGCACGATGCTTTGCACCGTGGGCACGGTGATGTCCACCGCGTAGGCGCGGGTGTCCGAGACCATGTGGGTGTTGCCTGCCGCGTCGCTGGCCATGAGCACGACTTCGATTTCTGAGCCTTGGTCAGCAATCAGGTCGGCCGTGGCCACGCTGACGCTGTAGTTGCCCAGCGCGTCCACGGTGGCGCTGAAGGTTTGGCCGTTGACCAGCACTTTGACCAGGTCGCCTTCGCGGGCGTCGGTCACGCTGCCGGTGATGCCGGTGTGGGTTTGCACCGCGTCCGCAGGGCTCAGGGCGTCATCGCCGCCAATGGCGTTGATGGTGACCGTTGGCGCTGGGACGGTGGTGTCCAGCGTGAAGCTCAGGCTGGCCGTGCTGCTGACGTTGCCTGCCGTGTCGGTTTGGCGCACGTACACCGTGTTGGCGTTTTCTGAAGCGGCGAAGGTTGTGTCCCAGGTTGTGCCGTTGGTGCTGTACTCGACTGTTGAGCCTGCTTCCAGGTTGCCCACCACGAGGCTGCTGTCTCGGCTGATCTTGTCGCTGCTGCTGGTGCCGCTGTCGCACACCAAAGCGATGGTGGGTGTGGCCACGGCCGTGTCAATCACCAAAGCCAGGCTTTGCGCCGGGCTGGTGTTGCCTGCCGCGTCTTGGGCCGTCACGCTCACGTTGCCGCTGGCGATCACCAGGGTGGGCGTCACGCTCCACTTGCCGTCAGCCGCCACCGTGGTGCTGAGCACTTCCAGTGTGCCGGGCATGGTCACTTGGATGATGTCGCCTGTGGTGCCCGTGCCGCTGATGGTGGGGGTGCTGTCGTTGGTGAGGCGGTCGGTCTTGGCCGCGCTGTTGCTGGCATCGTCCAGTTGCACGGTGAACACAGGCGCTTTGGTGTCCACGGCGTACGTGGCGTTGGCCACGGTGCCGGTGTTGCCTGCTTCGTCGGTGTAGGCAGTAGCCAGGCTCAGCGTGTTGCTGGCCGCTTCGGTGTCCACGGCTGGCGTGAAGGTGGCTGTCCAGATCAGGCCGTCTGCGCTGGCGGTGAAGCTGCTGAGTGTGCCGTTGGGGGCCGTGATGTCCGCGTTGCTGAAGTCTTTGACTTTCTCGCTGAAGGTGATGGTGACCGTGGCGCTCTCGCCTGCTTTGAGGGCGTTGTCGCTCAAAGCGATGGTGGCGGTGGGGGCTTTGAGGTCAATGGCGTAGTTGCCGCTTGCGGTGCTGGCGCCTTGGTTGCCTGCCACGTCGGTGTAGCTGTTGGCCACGCTCATCAGGTTGCTGGCGTCGGCTGTGCCTGCGGTGGGGGTGAAGGTGCCTGTCCAGGTCTTGCCGCCGTCGGTGGTGGCCAGGGTGCTGAGCGTGCCGTTCTCCACCGTGACGTCGGTGTTGTCAAAGCCGGTGACTTTCTCTGAGAAGCTGATCGTCACTTGGGCGGTCTCGCCTGCAGTCAAGGCGCTGTCGCTGATGCTGATGCTGGCGGTGGGGCCTTGGGTGTCGACGGCGTAAGTAGCGCTGGAGGCTGCGCTGCCTGCGTTGTCGGCCAAGTCGCTGTACGCAGCGGGATTGACGCTGATGCTGTTGGCGGCGACTTCGACGTTGGCGCTCGGCGTGAAGGTGGCCGTCCAGGTGGTGCCGCCGTCGGTGCTGGCCAGAGTGCTCAGGGTGCCGTTGGGCGCGGTGACGTCGGCGTTGCTGAAGTCTTTGACCGCTTCGCTGAAGGTGATGGTGACTTTGGCGCTTTGACCGGCGGTGAGGCTGGTGATGGCCGCGTTGGTGTTGTCCGTGAGGGTGACGCTGGCCGTGGGGGCCTTGGTGTCCACGCTGTAGTTGCCGCTGTCGGCGCTTTGGCCTGCGTTGCCGGCCACGTCGGTGTAGGTGCTGGCCAGGGTGATGCTGTTGGTGGCGTCTTCGAGGTTGACGCTGGGCGTGAAGGTGCCAGTCCAGACGATGCCGTCGGTGCTGCTGAGTGTGCCCAGGCTGCCGTTGGCCACGGTGACGTCGGTGTTGCTGAAGTTGCTGACCTTCTCGCTGAAGGTGATGGTCAAGGTGGTGGTCTCACCGGCCTTGAGTGCTTCGTCGGCCAGTTGGAGGGTGGCTGTGGGGGCCTTGTTGTCAATGACGTAGTTGCTGCTGATGTTGCCTGGGCCACCCACAGCGGCGTTGCCTGCCAAGTCGGTGTAGGCCAAGCCCACTTGGATCGCGTTGGTCAGGTCTTCCACATCGGCGTTGGCGGTGAAGGTGGCCGTCCAAGTCAGGCCGCCATCGGCGCTGGCCAGGTTGCTCATGACGCCGTTGTCCGCGCTGAGGTCACTCGCATCAAAGGCGGTCACTTTCTCGCTGAATGTGATGGTGACGGTGGCAACATCTGCCGCTTTGAGCGAGGTTTTGCTGACCACCAGGCTTTGCACGGTGGGGGCGGTGATGTCCACGCTGTAGCTGCTGTCGACCGACACCTTTTGGGTATTGCCTGCGGCATCGGTGGCAAACACGACCACACTGAGGGTCAGGTCGGCATCGGCGATCAGGGCGGCCGTGTCCACCTCGATGCTGTAGTGACCCGAGGCGTCCACCGTGCCACTGAAGGTTTTGCCGTGGACGTAAACATTCACCTTGTCGCCGTCTTGTGCGTTGCTGACCTCGCCCACGATGGAGGTGGTGGCCGATTGCGCGTCGCTGGGGCCCATGGCGTTGTCGCCGGAGACGGGGCTGATGCTCAACGTGGTGGCCGGGGCGGTGGTGTCGAGTACAAAATTCAAGGTGCTGGACACCGCCACATTGCCTGCGGCATCGGTTTGGCGAACGATGACGCTGTTGGCCCCCTCTTTGGGCGTAAAAGTGGGGTTCCAGCTGCCACCGTTGGCGCTGTATTCGACCAAGGCCCCGGTTTCAAGGTTGGCCAGTGCGAGCGTGGCATCTTTGCTGAGCTTGTCGCTGGAGCTGCTGCCGCTGTCGCACACCAAGGTCAGGCCCGGTGTGGCCATGCTGGTGTCAATGCTCAAAGCCAAGCTTTGGGGGGCACTGGTGTTGCCGTGCACGTCTTTGGCCACAGCCGTGACGTTGCCAGTGGTGATGGCTTGGTTGGGTGTGACTTGCCAGATGCCACCTGAAACCACCGCCTTGAGGACTTCCTGGGTGCCGGGCATGGTCACTTCGATGGTGTCACCGTTGCTGCCAGTGCCACTGAGGGTGGGGGTGTCGTCGTTGGTCAGGCGATCTGTTTTGGAGGCGCTGTTGCTGGCGTCATCGAGTTGCAGCGTGAACACCGGGGGCCGGGTATCCACCAGGTAATTGGGGCCACTGCCTGCGGTGCCCGGGTTGTTTACTAAGTCGGTGTACTGGCTGCTCAGGGTGACGCTGTTGCTGGCAACTTCCAAGTCGCTTGTGGGGGTGAAGATCACAGTCCAGGTTTGGCCGCTATCGGCGCTCGAGAGTTGGCTCAACTGACCGTTGTCGGCCTTCAGGTCGCTCAATTCCAAGCCCTGCACCTTCTCACTGAACTGCAGGGTCACCACCGCAGTTTCACCCATTTTGAGGGTGGTTTTGTCCATGACCATGCTGCTGAGCACAGGCCCCACGGTGTCGAGCACGGCGCTGTCGGAGCCCGAAGCCGTGTTGTTGCCACCGCTGCCGTCCTGCAAACGGGCGGTCGCCGTCAGCGTACCCCCTTCTGCAGGCTTGTCCAAACTCACCAGCACATGGCCATTGGCCATGTCCGCGTCTTTGATGACCACGGTTTGTGTGGCGCTGCCAGCGTTGATCACGACCCGATCGCCGACCGTGATTTTGGAGGCGTCAAAGGCGACCTTGACGGTCAAATTGCTCGCGGAGCCCATTTCGGCGGCGTTGAGCTTGGCATCGTTGTTGGTGTCCGCCAAGATGCTGACCTCCGGAGCCAGGCCGCCATTGGGCACGGGCTGGGCCAGCAAGTTGAATTTGAAAGTGTCCGAGACCTTCAGGCCAGCCAAGTCGGTGGCAGTGACCACGATGTCCAAAATCGCAGGGGCTGTGCCACTGGGTGCCAAACCACTGAAGCTGCCGGTGCTGGCGTCAAAACTCAACCAAGCCGGCAAAGCACCGCCATCGGCCAAGGTGGCCTTGAGGGAGATCACATCGTTGCGGTCGACATCCGAAAAGTTGGCCGCCAAACCGCCGATGGCAATGCTTTTGCCGACGGCAAATGACACGTCACGCAAGGGGGTGCGCATGGAGGGGGCGTCGTTCTGGCCTTGGACCGTGATCGTCAGCGTTTCCATCACCGAGTCACCGGTCAAAACGTCTTTGACCGTGATGAAGAACTTTTCAGTCAAGGCGTCACTGGGGTTGCGCAGAACCTGCACCGTGTCCAGCTTGTTGTCCACTTTGTAGCTGTACGTGCCATCGCTTTGCAGGGTCAGGCTGCCATACAGGCCCTCCATCACGATGCCGCTGCCGACCGGGGTTTTGCTGCCCGTCTCGGACAAAGCCACGTCCATGATCGTCAACTGCGCCCCTTTGTTGTTGGCCAGCAATTGGCCTTGGGGTGAAATGCCAGCTTGCGTGTCGCCGGTGCCGCCCGACTCCTGAGCGATGGCGGTGTCCGATGCAGCCTGGATGCGGGCAATGGTCAGGCTTTGAACGTCTTGAACCAAAGGCTGACCGTTGTCACCCAGCAGGGGCTTGCCCTGTGCGTCCACCAAAGTGGCCTGCAGGCTGTATTGGCCGTTGGCACGAACGCTGGGGTCCGTCCAGGTCCAGCGATCGCCTGTGGGCTCGACCGTGGCGCTGGCCTGCACCTCGTTGGCTGCGTTTTTGAGCACCAGCAAGACGCGGTCACCATTGTTGGAATAGCCCGTCAACGAACCCGAGTAGGTCAGGGTTGAATCTGAAGTGATGAAGTCTTTGGCGCTGCTGCCGGTGTCCTCGCTGATGGCCAGGATGTCGAGCACGGCATTGGCATTGGCCGAGGTGTTGAGCTTGATTTGAACCACATTGCTGGGCTCGGCGTTGGGGTTGCCAGCCACATCGGTCAAAAGATCGCTTTGCACGCTCAGGCTGGCGAGCACCACTTCGGTGGCTGTGGCCGTGAAAGTGGCCGTGAATTGCTGGCCGCTGCCTTGCAGATTCGACAAGGTGCCGCCCGAGACGGTCACATCGTCCAAGGTGAAGTCGCTCACAGCCTCGCTGAAGGTGAAGCTCAGGGTGGCGCTTTGGCCTGCGAGCAAGGCATTTTTGTCGCTGCTGACCACCAAGCTGGGGGCCTGCGTGTCAATGGTGAAAGTCGCCCCGGTATGGACCACCGGGGTGGCACCGTCCGCCGAAACCGTGAGCACCGGGGTGTAGGTGCCATCGCCCAAAGGCTCAGCCGATGCCATGCTGTAAGCACCGGTGGCGTCGGCCGTGGCCGTGTAGGTGGCCACCACTTCATTGGCTGCATTCTTGATGTCCAGGACCAAACGGGCACCGGGCGCGGTTTGTCCAGTCAGCACAGGCTGAGCGTTGCGCGTGATTTGGTCACCCACCAAGCCGGTGTCAGCGCTGCCCGCCAACTTGAGCACCGTGACCGAGGGGGTTTCGGTGTTTGTGGCATTGCCTGAGGAACCGGCGCCTGCAGCGGCACCGGCAGCACCCACCAAGCCCAAAGTGGCCAACAAGGGGTTAAAAGCCAACACCCCTACAGCGGCACTGGACGTCACCACCGCCTGCCCCCCCAAGACCGCATTCATTTCTTGACCGTCGAGTGGCCATGGCGAAGTACCGCCAGAGGCCTGAGTGGCCGAGGCAAAGTCTTCCGCCGCGTATTCGTACAAATTGCCGTTTTCTGCCTGACCGATCACGCCGTTGTAGCCCTCGGGCATGACGCTGTAATAGTCCTCCACGATCAGACTGGCATCGGCGGCCTCGTCCAAAGCAATGTGCAAATTTGAACCGACACGCTTGAGTTTGACTTTGTCGGGCGCAACGCGCTGGTCTCCCGACAGGGCCTCCAGTTGGTACTTGTCGCCCGCTTGGGCCTTGACGCGAGCAGGCGATGGCTGCCCGTCCGCGGGACTCGGCAGGTCTTTGCCCTGCTGGGTGCCACTTTGACCATTTTTGATGGTGACTTTGTACGTGTTCTGGCTAGACTTCGCGGTGTTCATTTTTTCCCCTTGGACAATTCGACAGGTAACAACTTAAAGTTGAAATGCAACTTTTATTGTTATTATTGTTTCTCGCATTTTAAGGAATTGAATACTCTCATTGGCGTACAAAACAACAATTAACTCAATACTTACAAGAAAAACTTTTAAATCATGAATACAAAAAAAGCACTCAAAACTAGTCTTTTGTGCTGGAGCTTCATCACAGCGGGGGTCATGGGCCTGATGGCTTGTGGCGGCTCAACGGCCAAGCCTGGCGTTGAGACCGGTGGGGAAACGATGAACATCTCAGGCATTGCACGTTTTGAGGGACCTCAGCACTGCACGGCTTTTGCGCTGGACTGGGGTCAGGATCAGGCACCGGCCTACGCCCTGACCAGCGGGCATTGCGTGCAAAACTATTCAGACCCCGAGTCGGTTTACCAAGTGGTGCAGAACCAGCCTGGCCAAGGACAGCTGGTTTTTAAATACGACAACAGCACAGCCAGCCAACAAATCACGGTGCCCGTGCGGGAAGTCGTCTACAGCACCCTGAACCAAACCGATCTGGCGGTGCTGCGACTCGAAGGCACTGTGGCCCAGCTGCGAGCCCAAGGCATTGCACCCTTGAAACTGCAAAACACCCCGGCCCCCGCCCTCAGCAGCGTGACGGTGGTGGGTGCCCCCATGGGTCAATTTTTGAAAAAAATACAGTGCGCTTTGGGCCAGCGCACCGACGTGACCGAATTCACTTGGGTCTGGCAAGCCTTGCAAGCCAACGATTGCCAAGGCGTAGAACCGGGCATGTCGGGCTCACCCGTGATCAACCGACTGAATCAAGAGGTCGTGGGTGTCATCAACACCACCACACAGGACATGGTGGACACGGTGACCTGCTATTTGGGCTCACCTTGTGAAATCACCCCCTGGGGCACAGCACCTCAGCGCCAACGTGCCTACAGCGTGCCAACCGACACGCTGTCAGGCTGTTTTGCCAATGGGCTTTGGGATGGGTCGCAGCCGCACTGCACTTTGCCCCGTTCGGGCCCTGCCCTGACCTTGGACGGCCTGTACAGCCCCCTGCAAAATACCTTGCCGGGGCGTCGCTGGCAGTTTGGGGGAACGGCCGATGCCAACACGCGCATCAAAATCGTCAAAGCCGGGTCCGACAGCTGCCAAAACCCCAATGGCTATCAAAACTACAAAGATGACCCCCATCCCTTGATCGCCACGGAAGAAGGCGTTTACCTGGCCTGCTTGCAAAACGAGACCGGGCTGACCACCTGGCCCTTGCAGGTGGACAACACCGCGTCAACGCTCGAACCCCGTTTCAAAGTCTTGGAGGCCAACGAGCGCAGCACTTATATAGAGCTGCTCTATGCCGTGCCCGAAATCACCCGTTTTGAATACACCACGGCACGCAGCACTTTGGCCTGCCAGACGGCCCGTGGTTTTCAGGCTTACTGGAACGTGCCGGTGGATCTGGGCCCCAGGCCCGTGGTGTTGTGCACCAAAACCTTTGACCGGGCTGGCAATGAAAGTCGGGTTTGGGCACACACCTTGAACTGATCACCTCAAAAAAAAGCCCCTCACCCAGGTGAGGGGCTCAAGGGCATGACAAGCCCCTGATCGATCAGCCGCGCAGTTTGGCGGCCACGGCGGCCACGCGCTCACCGTAGGCTTTGGCGGTGTCCAGATCGCCTTGGGGAATGTCTTCGGCCGGGCTGGTGGGGCCCACTTGCGCCATCACACCGGAATTGGAGCCGATGCGGTTGATGGTGCCGTCGTTCATGGAGGGCTGGCCCACCCAGACCATGCCTTGCTGCATGGCCAAGGTGATGAAGTACTGGATGGTGGACAGCTTGTCACCACTGGGGCTGGCCGAGATGGTGAAACCGCCCGCCACCTTGTCTTTCCAGGCGCTGCTGAACCAGCGTTTGGACGTGGCGTCGGCAAACTTCTTGAACTGCCACGAGGCCATGCCCATGTAGGTGGGCGAGCCAAAAATGATGGCGTCGGCCGCGTCCAGGGCCGCCCAGTCGGCCTCGGTGATGTTGCCGTCGGCGTCGATGGCGATGCTTTGGGCGTTGGCACCTTGGGCCACAAACTGGGCCACACGCTGGGTGTGGCCGTAGCCGGAATGGAAAACAACAACGGTTTGGGTCATGAAAAACTCCTTGAAACGATGAAAAAAGGTTGAAAAAATCAGGGGGCCAGATCGAACACCAGCACTTCGGCATCCTCGCCCTGGCTCAAATTCAAAGCCGACTCGCCTTGCAGCAGGGCCGCGTCACCGGCCTGGAGCGACTGGCCATTGGCCTGCAAGCGGCCACGCACCAAAAACACATAGGCCTGGCGGGCCGGGTCCAAACTCAAATGGGCCGTTTCTGCGCCTTCCAACAAACCCGCGTACATGCGGGCATCGGCGTGGATCTGCACCGTGTGATCGGTCGCTTGCGGGTCGGCGGGGGGAGCGGCCACCAAGGCCAGTTGCCCGCGCTTGACACTCTCGGGCACGGTTTTTTGCTCGTAACCGGGGTCGATCCCCGTCACATTGGGCTCGATCCAGATTTGCAAAAAGTGCGTCTGCTCACCCTGGGCATGGTTGAACTCGCTGTGTCGCACACCGCTGCCCGCGCTCATGCGCTGCACGTCGCCCGGCGGAATACCCTTCACGTTGCCCATGCTGTCTTGGTGGGCCAGATTGCCCGAAAGCACATAGCTGATGATTTCCATGTCGCGGTGGCCGTGGGTGCCAAAGCCGGTGCCGGGTGCGATGCGGTCTTCGTTGATGACACGCAGGTTGCCAAAACCCATGTGGGCCGGGTCAAAGTAGTTGGCAAAAGAAAAGCTGTGAAAGGACTTGAGCCAGCCGTGGTCGGCGTAGCCGCGTTCGGTGGATTTGCGCAAGGTGAGCATGGGATTCTCCTGGTCAGCGTTGTGCGGCAAGGGCCACACAAGCAAGCCTGAACTTTAACGAAGGACAGTCCCCGCAGGGTGGCCCGGATTTGCTGGCATCATTCAAACTATTTCAATGATCAGGCCACCACCATGCAAACGCCACGCGACTGGCTCACCCCCGAGGCCCTCTTGATGCTGCAAACCATTGGCCAACAAGGCAGCTTTGCCGCCGCCGCCCGCACGCTGAACCTGGTGCCCAGCGCCCTGACCTACCGGGTGCGCCAAATCGAAGATGCGCTGGACGTGCTGCTGTTTGACCGCAGTGCCCGCCAGGCCGTGCCCACCGCCGCAGGCCGCGAGTTGCTGCGCGAGGCCAGCCGATTGCTCGACGACATGGACGCCGTGGCCAATCGGGTGCGCCGTGTGGCCACGGGCTGGGAAGCGGTGTTCACGGTGGCCGTCGACACCATCGTCTCACGCAGTGTGGTCATGGACCTGTGCGCCCGTTTTTTGGCGCTGGGTGCGCCCACCCGGCTGAGGCTGCGCTACGAGACCTTGTCGGGCACCCTGGCCGCCCTCACCTCAGGTCAGGCCGATTTGGCCTTGGGCGTGGTGCTGGAGCCGGGCTTGCAAAACGACATCCGGCATGCGGTGCTGGGCGACATCGCTTTTGTCTACGCGGTGGCCCCACACCATCCACTGGCCCAAGCCCCCGAGCCGCTGAGTGACCTCAGTTTGCAGCAGCACCGCGCTGTGGCGGTGGCCGACTCGGTCAGCCGGGGCACGGGCCTGACCATGGGTTTGCAAGGCGGGCAAGACGTGTTCACCGTGCCCGACATGACCAGCAAACTGGAGGCGCAGCTGCGCGGTTTGGGCGGTGGTTTTTTGCCAGAGACCTTGGCCAGGCCCTTCATCGACAAGGGCCTGCTGGTCCCCAAAAGCGTCCACACCCCACGCACCAACACCTGCCACCATGCCTGGCGCGACACGCCCAAAGCGCCGGCCGGACAAGCTTTGCGCTGGTGGTTGACTCAACTGGAAAGTCCAGCGACACGCCAGGCGCTTTTGCGGCCGTCGCAGCGTGTGTGAAGCCGTCCACAAAAACCCGCATCGGGGATAACCCACCCGGGTGGTTTCAAGCCCCATTTCTCAGCTAAAGTGATTACATGAACACACAACACATCGCCATCATTGGAGTCGGCATGGCCGGCGTGACTTGCGCACGCACTTTGCGCCAAGCCGGACACAACGTCACCTTGTTTGAAAAAAGCCGGGGCTTAGGCGGGCGCATGTCGACCCGGTCCAGCGCTTTTGGCAGCTTTGACCACGGAGCGCAGTATTTCACGGTGCGCGACCCGCGCTTTGAGCTGGCCATCGGCACCGCCCCCGGCGTGTGCAAACCCTGGAGCGCCAACGCGGTGCGTGTATTGGACCCCAATGGCCGGGTGATCGAGGCGGGCCTGCCCGGTGGTGAGCGCCATTGGGTGGCAGCACCCGGCATGAACGCTTTGGTCAAGGCTTGGGCAACGCCCTTGGTTGAAGACGGCAATGTGCAGCTGCAAACCCGGGTCACCCTCATGTCGGCCGACCCCCTGAAGAAAAACGGCTGGCAACTGCACACCGAAGGTGAAGACGGCGGGCAGCAGGTGTATGCCGGTTTTGACAAGGTGATTTTGGCCATCCCACCCGCCCAAGCCGCCGCGTTGCTCAGCGCCTCGGGTCTGAGCGACTTGGCCGCGCCATTGAGCTCGGTGACGGTGGACCCTTGCTGGACACTGATGTTGGCCTACCCCCAGGCCGTGCAACCGGGCTTGATCACCATTGGCCCCCAATGGAATGCCGCCCGCAGCACGCACCACCGCATTGCCTGGATGGCGCGTGAATCGTCCAAACCCGGGCGCGAACGCATTGAACGCTGGACCGTGCAGGCCAGTGCCCCATGGTCAGCCGAACATGTGAACGACACCCCCGAGCGGGTCAAAGGCAAGCTGATCAAGGCCTTTGCCGAAATCACCGGCATCCGTGTCACCCCGGCCCATGCCGAGGTGCACCGCTGGCTGTACGCCAAAACAGCACAGCCCCTGGGCCAAAGCTTTTTGTGGTCCAAAGACACAGGCGTGGGCTTGTGTGGCGACTGGTGTTTGGGCCACCGGGTCGAAGACGCCTTTGTCTCGGGCTTGGAGCTGGCTTTGGCGGTGCTCCAAAAACGCTGAGCCTGCATGCCCGGGGACTACTCAGGCCGGTTTGCACCCTCGCCAACCGGCCTTTTGCATGCGGGCTCATTGGTGGCGGCACTGGCCAGTTGGCTGGACGCACGCAGCCGTGGCGGCCGGTGGCTCGTGCGCATCGAAGACGTGGACACACCACGTTGTGTGCCGGGGGCTGACCAGGCCATCTTGCAACAGTTGGCGGCCTGCGGTTTGGTGCCCGATGGCCCAGTGGTGTGGCAAAGCCAGCGAGGCGACGTTTATGCCGACGCCTTGCAAACCCTGGTGAATAAAGGCTGGGCCTATCCGTGTGGCTGCTCACGCAAAGACATTGAATCGGCCCAAACCGTGGCCCGGCACAGCGCTGCGGTGTACCCCGGAACTTGCCGCGAAGGCCTGGGTGGCAAACCCGCACGCGCCTGGCGACTGAATGTGCGGGCCGTGCAAGAGGCCTTGGGCTTGTCCGCCATCACCCACTGGACCGACCGTCGCCTGGGGCCGCAACAACAAAACGTGAACGAAGAAGTAGGCGACTTTGTGCTGCGCCGCGCCGACGGCCTGTGGGCCTACCAACTGGCGGTGGTGGTGGACGACGCGGCCCAAGGCATCACCCATGTGGTGCGCGGCCAAGACTTGGCCGACAACACGGCACGGCAAATCGTGCTGCAGCACGCCTTGGGTTTGCCGTCACCCCAATACCTGCACACCCCCTTGGTGCTGGGCAGCCATGGCGAAAAGCTCAGCAAACAAAACGGAGCCCTGGCGCTTGAGCTGCACAACCCGCCAGCTGTGCTGAAAGCGCTCAACACAGCGGCGCAGGCGCTGGGCCTGCCCCCCACCACCACACACAGCGCAGAACATGCCCTGCACCAGTGGCTGGCGCAACAGACCTCACAAGACTGCTAGGATCGACGCTGACCAACCCGTTGAGACGATTGTGAACACCCCAAGACCCTGCCCCCACCCCAGCAGCCGCATCGCCGCAGCCAGCCTTTTCATCAGCGGGTTGCTGGTGGGCTGCGCCAGCACCGACAACGCCAGTCCCAGCGCCCCGGTGCTTTACCCCAATGCCGCTTACAAGAGCATGGGCGAGCTGGCCGCCAAACAACACCTGAGCCAGTGCGTGGCCCAAGCCCAAGCCAGCGGTCTGAGCCCGGGTGACGAGCGCCATGGCGTGGCTGCAGGCGCCAAGATGGGCGCCGCTGTGGCCGGTGTCACGGGCGCGGTCACGGGCCTGGTTTTGGGGCGCGGTCATGTGAACGATGCCTTGAAATACGGCGCACAAAGCGCTGTCATTGGGGCCGCAGCAGGCGCAACCCGCGGCGCCATGAGCCCACAACAAGCCAACCCCGTGTTTCGCCAGTTCGTGCAGCGCTGCGCCTCAGAGCGAGGTCTGGAAGTCATTGGTTGGCAATGAGCCAGCGTCTTGGCCGAAGCCCCATTTTGATAGGGGTAGGAAAGGCCAAGGCCTCCCCTCCCTCCGAACCGTGCGTGCAGTTTTCCCGCACACGGCTCTCCAGTCAGTGGTTTCCTCATCGGGATTGGCTCGCTTGCATTCGGGCCTGCGTCATGGTGAACAGCCCCAACTGCGCGAAGTACTCGTTTGGCCAGCGTTTGTGATCAACTTGGCTCTTCCCCATCCCCGGGCTCTTTTGCTGCTTGCGCAGCATCGCCCTCAACCTCCTGCGGATGAATCCGTCTATGCTGGGGAATGTGCTTTTATAGGCGTGCTTGAAGTAGCCAAACCATCCCTTGAGCATGGGGCCAAGCTCTTTAATGACAACGCGCAGACTCTCGCCTCTCGTGCGCTTGGTCTTTTCTCGCACCTTGTCCTTCAGCCCCTTTAGGCTCTTGTCCCGCACCCAGCGCCTGCCCGCCTCAAATCGGTAGCCCAGGAACTCAAAGCCCTGTCCCCTTTGCGTGCAGTCCCCCACATGGGTCTTATCCGGGTGCAAGCTCAGCCCGTTTTGCGCCACCCACTGCCTGACCTGCTCCAGTGCCTCTTGCGCTTGTGACGCCGTCTCGCACAGGATCACGAAGTCGTCCGCGTAGCGCACCATTCGGTAGCCCTGCGCCTTCATCTTCACATCCAGTGGATGCAGGTAAACATTGGCCAGCAACGGACTGATGACCGCCCCTTGCGGGGTGCCCGTCGTCGGCGTCCATCTGCGCATCTCTTGCACGATGTCTTGCTGTAGCCAGCCCTTGAGCAAGGCCAGCAGCCTTCCATCGCTGATGTGCGCTGCGATCCTGTCCATCAAGCCCTCGTGCGGGATGCTGTCAAAGTACCCCTGCAAGTCAGCATCCACCACATGGGTGTAGCCTTCTTTGAGCAGTGCATCAACTTGCCGCAGCGCGTCTTTGCAGCCCCTGCCGGGTCGAAACCCGTAGCTCGTGTCCTCAAACTCTTGCTCAAAGATCGGCTCTATCACCCGCTTGACCGCCGTCTGCACGATCCTGTCCTTGACCGTCGGGATGCCCAAGGGCCGCGTTTTACCGCCCGCTTTGGGTATCTCTACCCGCCGCACCGCTTGGGGCCTGTACTCTCCTTGCTCCAGTTGTCGGCACAGCTCACTCAGGWGCGTCGTGTCGGGAAAGAGTGTAGATCTC